>QHZB01000009.1 GCA_003224525.1 Acidobacteriota bacterium
AGAGAAATGAAAACTGACTTTTCGCTGCCGCGGTCGGACCTCATGTCATGGCGAATTTAGTTGGTGGTCATTTATGGCGAGCAAGGTGTGGTAACTTCTCGAAAGCGCCAAAGCAATCGTCGAGAAGGAATATCCGCTAGACGTTGTGCCCGAATAAACGCCTTGTGCTTGTCCCGCATAATTCCCGCCACCGCCGCCACCGTTGCCGCTGTAGCTTGTGCCACAACCAACCAACATCAAGGCCACACAGAAGATCAGAACATTCTTGAACATTGTTTTCCTACCCGCGACAGGACCCCTGAAGCGCAATTTGATTATTGGCTCCGTCTAAACGAGGAAAACGGATTGCGCCCCGAACATTCCAGATATATTGCATTGGCCGAATGTGCTGAATAAAGAAAGTCTTGCTTGGTTTCCCAACCAGGTTTTCTTGCAGTGCGCTACAAAAGCGCAACGCTTGTATCTTAGGGCGTATACGGAGGCATCCACTGAAATGTCAAAAAGAAAGCCCTATGCCCGACCTTCCTTTATTCGCTACGAATCCGAGGCAGAGTATCCCGCCCGGACTAGGCGTATTGTGCGATCTCTTCGCCAAGAATTAGAGGCCCCACAATTTGAAGTGAAACCTCGGTATGTCACGGTGGTAGACAGTGACAGGAGGTACGTCGAAGTTTCGGATAGTTTCTGCCAACTTGTTGGGTATCAACGTGAAGAACTGGTTGGCATGCGATCCGACGACCTGACTGCGCCGAACACGAACGACATCCCGACTGTCTTTGGTTTGTTCCAAAAGCTCGGATACATGCATGGCTTGTGGATGCTTGTTGGTCGCGAAGGTACCCGCATTTTGGTCCGATATGAAGCATGGCTTCGACCAGACTCATACATCGAAGGGCACATGGAGGTCGTAGGTGCCGGGTACTGAAAGAGCGCATGCCCCGTCCGTCAACCAAGCCCTACTCCTGTTTTTCGAGTGTGGCATCTACTGTGGCTGTTGCTCCTGCGCTTACGGTCATGGTTCTTTCCCAAGTCTTGAATCCTGACTTTACCAGCCTAATCTTGTGGTCGCCCACTGCAAGTCGCAGAGATGAAGGCGTGCTGCCCATGAACTTCTCGTCGCGGGTTGCACCTCGCGAAAAGAATGAACGGCAGGCGAGAGGATTCTTATTGAGCGGAGTTAATTCAGAGTGCTTGAACGCGCTGCCATTCCGCTGCAATCTGGGGCCATCGCTCGCGGGGAAGATTACTGAGCGTTGCCACGCAGGACCGCTTTAGATTCTCAACGCTGGTCCTCACAGTGACAGCAGTCTTGCCAAAAGCGTACGGGCCCAAGAGCCTGACGGATACACGCACCACGCACAGAAGGGACAACAACAGGAGAGACCGGAATGCTTCGGATAAGTCGTTGCGCATACCAACGGTCACGCCTAGCCTAGTCAGGAAACTTCGGAAGCGCCACATCGAAAATACATCTTTTTGCAATTCGCGCAACCAGTCTAGGGCAATATCCCTTCGATCTTTCCGAAGCTCTCGGGCAAGTGAGCGCCATTGCGGTTCGGAAGCAAGCAAGCGATAGTCGGTATCAGAGAATAAGATAGTGGCATCGAACTCTAAGCTACCCAACCGAAGCATTCTCAAAACCTCTACCTCAGAATCCGAGCAGTCCTCGCTCTTCGTCCTCGACTTTCGCCCTAGCGCAAAAAGGGCAAAGCACAAAAGAAGGATTCCAATGAACGCCATCAATAGGAGTTGGATCATGGCTGAATAACCTTGCGTATCGTTTTGTCGAGAGCCGCAGACTGCCTTTGCCACTCTGAAAGAAGAAGAGGCGCAAGAGATGAATCAGTTTCGTTTTGCGGGTTCGGGGCGTAATCCCATAGCAACCACGTCCAAACCGCGAGCATGAATACATAGGCGAACGGGTGAACGAACCGCCAGATCGGAATAAACCACGATGACAAATCGAAGGCGGCAAAATCGGCAATTTCACTTGAGACGAATATCAAAAATCCGATTGCCATTCCCCAGGTGTTTTGTCCGATTCGGATTCCATAAAATCGAGCCACTCCCAACACCAAAACGGTCCATACGCCCGCTGTAAGTGCCATCTTGCGCATGAAATCTAATACGGGTGAAACGCCAGGGGTTGGCCCACTTAGCCAGAACGCGAGTGCCAGCAAAACCAGAACGACGACCATGACGTCTCCAGCGATCCTTCTTATGACTGTGCCATGACGAAATACGCCGCGAAAAACCTCCCAGGCGACGAGAAATCTAAGCACAGCGGCCACAAGTTCGCTGTCCCAATAGACCTTTGGATATAGCGGATGCGCGTGAGGGAAGAAAAGAAATGCGACCGTCCAAAAAGAGGTATAAGAGAGATAGATGTAAAAGAACGGGTAAGCGTGCCATCCGCCCCATCGCCAGCCTCTCCAAAACAAAAGACCTTGGCAGCTAACACTGAACAGGAAAAGGACAGCACCTATGTAAAACATGATGAGGTAATATTATATGCCGATAAGTGAGAGGCCCGTCCAGGGAAATTATGTATACCCCTGGACGGGCAACTGAACTCCAGTTTCCGCTCCGCACAATGGCAGCGGAGGGGACCTAGGTATCCGTCAGAACGCCGAAGGCGGAAGTGGCGGAGGCCACGGATTGTCGAGCGATATAAAGAAGTGCCTTGTATTTTTCATGATAGTTCCTCCTTTTAGGAACCGAACTGAGTGCAAGTTAACAACGAAGGGAAAGGAAACCGGGGACCCACCGAAAAATTTCCAGTGGACTGGACAACTCTTGCCGCAAGCAAGATTGTTGTGTATAACGTGCGGGTATGATTCTGAAGAGCGTTGAAGATCAGCTCGAACTGACGTTCACATACCTTCCGACCTGCTTCTCACGGTTGGCATTTTTGGCTTCTGTGCGGGACTCCTATACCGGAAGATATTTGCACGAAGGCTGGGCCATGCAGTCGTCAGCCGAGCAAGTCCACGAAATTTTGCGGCGGAAGCACAAGGATGTCTTCAACCTTGTGCTCAACATGCCTCTCGTGACAGTTTGCGGCGAGCTAAAGGGATATTTAGAGTCTTTGGCAAATGCGCAGCAACGAACAATGACTTTGTGGCTGGAACTGGAATCCTATCGAGATATGCTCCCGGAAGGCATTTCTCGGGTGTCGAGGGCGTTTTTTCTTTCCCAGATCAAGATGGCACTAAAAGTCTTGCTTACGATTCCGAAGTGGTCTCTGACCCAGGCGCAACCCGCATCGCTACACCCACTACTTGTCCCACCACTTCCGCGTCATCTGAAAAATTGACAGTTTGGGTGCGTACGGGAGACACGGGATGGGGGATCAATGTGAGTTTGCCTGCTTCTAGTTCGCACCAAGCGAGTCTGTATCCATCTCGCATCTCTACGAAATATATTGGCCTTTCATATTCGTTTTTCCAGCCTTCTTGAACAATGCGATTACGCTTTTCATCAATCATCACTAAAGCGCCGGGACGAATCAGAGGAAACATTGTGTAATCTTTGAGTCCGACATAGGCGTAGATGTGCTCACGAGGATTGAAATGAGTGAGCATCGCGGCGGGGATTTCTCCCCACATTGCGACAACCCTGTTGATGAGTTGCGTCGTTTCCCAATGGAAGCGCGGGTCAATTCGCATTGGAATCGTAACTGTTGTATCCGGCTCATAAACGGTGGTCGAAATGGGGTGCGTAAACTGGCGACTGACTTTCTTCCGGTACTTGTGGACACGATCTGGCCTTACCCCATAGCGTCGGAGGAGATAGAGAAAATCAATGCCGTAGATAGCACTAAGGCTCAGAATCTTGAAGACGCTTGGTGCTGATGATTCGATTTCAATTTGGCCGAGCCGCGCAGATGAAATGTACATCTCATCGTTGTTTTCCTCGGCGGCCAGAATTGCGCTTGCATCTTGGACTTCTCGGAGGCCAAGACCCAGGCGCAAGCGCATTTCTCTCAGGTATCTGCCCGCCGAAAGTTGGACTTCGGCGAGAGATGTTAGTCGTGAGGCAGGCACAAGGCGAATTATACGTTTGACCAGCCAAACTGCAACAGTGTCCAGTGGACTGGACAGAGGTAGGCAGACCCACTTGCCGCAATCCACGCTTAGGAGTTCTACGAACGGCGTAACGCTCTTTTCCAAGCTCGACGAAGTTGGCGTTCTCGACGAGTGCTTGCCGCCAGACTTCGACTAGCGTTTGCTCGAAGGAAGGGTCCATTCGAAGGAAGGGTCCATTGCACGTTCTGATTCGAGAGCGGATTATACTTTGGATATTGGGAGTGCGGCAGACTGCCGGTGCCACTGGTTTGACGAGTGCTGGAGTTGCAACGGCAGCAAAGGGCGGATGCTGACAAATGAATACTGATAATAGCGATAAAGTGACTATAACCATCGGGAAGCCCGAAGCGCTAATTCTCTTTGAACTCTTGGCTGACTTTCACAGCGACCCCGTTCTCAAATTCCGAGATAATGCGGAAAGGTTGGCGCTGGTGAGGCTTCACGGCGCGCTCCAGAACACTTTAGTAGAGCCATTTTCGAAAGACTACAGCCAGTTCATTAACGACGCGAGAAACCATCTGCTCAAGCAATGGGGGACCGTCCAGGAGTAATGCCATTGACCTCACCCGATTCACGCCGATCTTTCGGTTCCAGTAATAGCTGTCGCGTGGCCAAGGCCAACACCGCTATGCCGCCCGTTCCTTATAAACTCTACTGGTACGGCTCCGGCGGCGAAATTCTTGCAGAAACCGACTCTTCCGGGACGAACGGTGAAATTCAGGTGCTTACTCAGAAGCGCGGCAAGATCGCAATCATTCCCTTGTCCACTGAACTAAAGATTGCATTGGAAGAGGCGTATTCGAAACGGAAGCCCCGTCCAGACGATCTGGTTCTTCTGAACCCGGAAAATGGTGAACCGTTTGTGAGCCGTAAGCGACTCTATGAACGTTGTAAAGCTTTAGGGTCACGGGCTGGAATCAAGCGGGTTACTCCACATTGCTTCCGGGATACCTTCGCCTGCGATATGCTGGCCCGTGGCGTGGACATCTATGACGTGGCCAAGATGCTGGCTGACACCGTTGACACGGTAGAAAAGCACTACGCACAGTTTGTTCCAGCGGCCCGAGACGCAGTGCAGTCCCGCATGGATACTGGCGTGGGTATCGAAGAACGTGCGAAGTTGGCTCAAACTCGGGGCCAGAAGGTCGCCGTATTTCCAGCAAGAGGCAGGTAGGAAAGCGGTTAGAAATCTGCTTTGTCTAACAGTCGTCTAACAGAAAAACCTAACACCCGTGACAAAAACGAGCGTTACCGATGTTAGAATGCCGAGGGTTTTCAATAACTTGCATGTTTGCAATCTTAAATTACAGAATCCGGCTTACAGGCTCGTCCGCTAATTCTATTGAAATTGCGGCGCTTTTGCTGAGGAGCTTGGCGTTTTCGTGCCAGCTCCTTCCAGCCCTTGGCCGTTTTCCAATATGCGCCGTCCCTTTCGCGCAGCGCCGGTACAAAAAGCGCGTAATGTTCAACGGTTTCTATCTTATCCCCCAAAATGGTCGCAATGTGGATGATGAGCTCAACTAAGGTAACTCGGCTCTTTCTTATGCTGGCGCTCTCATCAGCAGCCTCCGCGCAAGAATGGCAATTCTATGGTGGTGACGCCGGCGGAACGCGGTTCTCACCGCTCAGACAGATCAATCGCCATAACGTTGCAAGCTTGAAAAGGGCGTGGACGTATCACATGGGAGAGGCAGACCGCAAAGGCAGCGGCGCAGATCGGGATCGCGTTGCGCCGTTTGAATCCACCCCCCTGGTGATTGATGACCTGCTCTATTTTTCGACACCTTCAAATCGCGTGATCGCTCTCAATGCCGAAACTGGTCAAGAGATATGGCAGTTTGATCCACAAGCCGGGCGCGCTGGACCTCGCGAATTCTTCCAGCACCGCGGCGTTGCCTACTGGCAGAGCAAGAAAGGAGACTACCGACGGATTCTATACGGTACCTTCGACGGCCGTTTGATCGCTCTGGACGCGAAAACCGGAAAGCCTTGCCTTGATTTTGGAAAAGACGGCGCAGTCAATCTGCGAACAGGAATTGCGGACGCTTATCCTGGTGCGGAATATTCGGTGACGTCGCCTCCAGCCATCTATCAAGATCTGGTCATTACTGGAGCAGCCGTCCCCGAATACCCTTCCAAAGGCCCGAGCGGCGAGGTGCGCGCGTTTGACGTTCGCTCGGGCAAACTTGTCTGGACCTTTCACACGATCCCTCAACCGGGAGAAATCGGACACGAGAGTTGGGAGGAAGGTGCATGGAAGGAGCGCACCGGCGCGAATGTCTGGTCGATCATGAGCGTGGACATTGCGCGCGGTTTACTTTTTCTCCCCATCGGTTCAGCTTCATACGATTTTTACGGTGCAGACCGCAAGGGCCTGGATCTGTTCAGCAACTGCTTGGTAGCGATCGAGGCCGCCAGCGGCAAGCTCGTGTGGTACTACCAGATGGTGCACCACGATATTTGGGATTACGATTTGCCCGCTCAGCCTGTGCTGATCACGGTGCGGCGGAATGGCCGGGATGTTCCTGCAGTTGGGCAGGTGACCAAGATGGGATTTGTATTTATCCTCGACCGGCTCACGGGAAAGCCGTTGTTTCCAGTGGAGGAGCGCCCAGTTCCCCAGAGCGACGTGCCTGGCGAAGTTGCTTGGCCGACCCAGCCTTTCCCGGTCAGACCTCCGCCGCTCGTCCGACAGTCGTTCAGCGAAACTGACATCAGCACGGTGACTCCGGAATCCAATCATTATTGCAGTCATCTGTTTCATTCGCTTGAGAGCCGCGGAATGTATACGCCCTACGGTCGCAAGATGACATTAGTAGTACCCGGCACATTGGGCGGAGCGAACTGGTCCGGCGCTTCTTTTGATCGAGCTTCCGGCTATCTGTTTGTCAACGCAAATGAGTTGGGAGCCGTTGGAGCGATGGAACCGCAGGCCGCTGACGCACCGGAGCAATATCGGCGAGCGTCCAAAGATGGCGAGTATGCTCGCTTCTGGGATGAGCACCCATGGCCATGCCAGAAGCCGCCTTGGGGAACGCTCAACGCCGTGGACGTGAATAAGGGAGAGATCGCCT
>QHZB01000486.1 GCA_003224525.1 Acidobacteriota bacterium
TACCGCAGGCAATCTTCTCGTCTTACAGCACAAAAAAACGTGGGAGCTGTCGGGCAGACGCTTGTGAGGTCCATTGTCGAGATGCCCGTTCCCTTCAGCGTGACTTTCAACCGAGGACGAAAACACAAGGCCGAAACCGAGGCCCAGCCAACTGGTTTCCGAAGCGTCGTTTGCGCGCGGGCTACTAGGAACGTGACATACTCACCCAGTTGGGACGCTGGGGTCTAAACGGCAGGAGGCAAGAACATTGGGAATCATCGAATGGCTCGACTCGACTCGGTATTACGCCCGTCTTGGTTTGATCACGGCAGTCTTCGGTACAATCGCGGTCCCCTGCGGCCACCCTGCGATTACGGTCAATGTTGGTCAGGAGCGTGTCGTAACCATTCCGGGCGTGGATGCACCAGTGGTCGAGCCACACCTCTCTATAAATCCAAGAAACCCGAATAATCTCATTGCCGGCGCAATGGTTGCACAATCTGACTACAACTACAGTGTCATCGGGCTTTCATCTTTGGATGGCGGTCTGACATGGTACAAGCACGAGTTTAGCGCCAAAGGGGCTGGCGATGTCTGGACCGCGTTCCTTGCAGACGGTACCGCAGTATTATCGTTCCTGGCCCAGCCTGATTCTGCACTCCAAGTCTTTCGCTCCGGCGACGGCGGCCGTACTTGGTCGGAAAGGCCAGCAACGACGGCGCGCGGACAAGACCATCCGACTCTGCTCTTTGGTCCGGACGGCAGCCTCTACACGGTCTCCGCAGGATATGCCCGCACCAAGTCCGAACGAGCAAGGGACGCGATCATAGTGACACGATCTGCCGATGGTGGCGCGAGCTTCGCGGGGCCCGTTAGCGTCATCGCAAGCAACTTGTTGTATGAAGCTGGTAATCCGGCAATCGCTCCTGATGGCATGCTGCTGATTCCGTTTGCAGACCACCATCGACCCGGCAGCCGACGGCGACTTCAGGGTCCACGCGACTGGATGGTAGTCTCTAGCGATGGCGGCAAGACGTTTTCGGAGCCACTGCTTATATCGGAGTCTTGCGACGGCCGGGGTGGATGGTCGTCTCTCGCGGTGTTTCGCGACCGGACGTATCACGTCTGTCCAGCAGCGGAACTGAACGGCATTCAATTCCGGCATTCCGAGAATCGGGGCGAGACGTGGTCGGAACCGATTCGAATCGACCATCCGGGTGATACGACCCCGCAGACCCGGACGCCTGCCATTGCCGTGAACGGAGAAGGCCATATAGCAATCGCCTGGTACGACGCCCGTAACGACAGGAGCACAATCAAGGGGAACTTCCGCTGCCAAGAGATCGTCGTCGCAGTCTCAGTGGATGGCGGACTTACGTTTTTGCCCGAAGTACAAGTTTCAAGCAAACCATCTTGCGCGGCGACTCCGCGGAATGTCGAGACGGCACTTCGCTTTCCGGCTGGCGGCGAGTACATGGGGCTGGCAGCTGCTCCCGACGGCTCGTTTCAACTTCTTTGGTCCGACAGCCGAAGCGAGATGTATCGCCTGTATACCGCGAAGGTTGCAGTCAACGAAAAATGATGTTGCGCGACCAGTGGTGATCCTCCGAATCGCGCTCTGTGACAGTTAATTATGTAGCGTTCTGAAACGGCCGATCCTCTGCGAGCTTCGAGCTATCAGCGGAGCGCCACATAACTGACAACCCCACATAAGAAATGAAGCTATGCATTGGCGCCGGTCCGATGCATAACACACTCGCAGGAAAGGTGAGAAAAACCCGGGTCCGATTAGGGTCCAATAAGTCGTGGCAAAGAGTTCCTCAGAATACCAATGACGGGCTGTCAGCGCCGTTAAGTATCACTGAGTTCTAGCAAACTGCCACTCTGTCACGGTAGAGGTCGCGAGTTCGAGTCTCGTCGTCCCCGCCACTTTTCCCAAACATCGTAGTTCCCTTCTTGCGAAACGCTCAGGGCAGACTTTGGGCACTCGCTCGTTTGTACACGACGCGAGGCGAATTGTGCAGTTACACTCGGCAGCCAACTACGAAAGCACCAAGTTCCTTAAACCGGAACCCGGGCTACCCGCCCCGTTTTTTATCTGTCCAGACCCCAGGTGCGAATGATTCCCTTGTTGACCAACTCCTTAGTCTTCGATTGCCTCAACACCAAGGTTCTTAAGTCGCTCGAGACCATCCTTCATGGCTTTGAGTTCTTCGGCGGAGTGCCCCTGCCAATTCAGGACCTCGCCTATGACACGAAGGGGATCCTTGGAGCGGTATGAAAGCGTAGGGTTACCCGGGTACTTCTTGTCAGTCAGATTGGGGTCGTCTTCAAAAGGGCCAGTCGCCTCCACCACGTAGATTCTGCCGGGGCTCTCACCAAGGGCGAGCTCGGCTCCCCAGATAGCCGCATTCAACGTGCCGGTCAAATAAAGGCCGCCTTCTTCCTCTTACCGTAGTTAGAATTGTAGCCGGGCCTAATGAGATCCCCCGGTTTTAGGTCTACTTTGGTACCGTGGAAGAAACTTCGGCCAGGCAGTTGAGGTTTGATCACCTTTAAATCTCCCGTCGATAGGTCGATGGCGAGCTAGCCCTCGCCACTTCAGTCGCAAAATTTCCAACCCACAACCCAACCCACAGAATACTGTGTCTTGTGCGATTTTTAACAACTTAGGCGGCCCTTGGCAGTCCCCGCGGTCTTGTATGTTGTTGTAAAACCTTTCAGGGGGCCGCTGTCACGGCGGAGGTCGCGAGTTCGAGGTCGTCCCCGCCATATTTCAAGAAACTTATTTCTTTAAATAGGGCTCACTGCTAACGACCATTCGGGTCGGCCACCGTATTTCCCTGTCGAATGATGTTATAATTTCTAATAGTGCGACACGTCACGATTGCGCTTCCTGACGAACTCTCAGCAGCTTTGGCTGCTCCAGGTCAAGATTTGTCCCGCGCGGCCTTCGAGGCCTTGGCCCTAGCAGCGTACCGCGAACGCAAGATTTCGGCTGCCCAACTGCGCCACCTGCTGGGATACGAGACCCGGATGGAAGTCGATGGCTTTCTGAAGAGTCATGGCGTCGAACTGGAATACACTCTAGAAGACATTGAGCGGGATCGCGACACGCACCGGCAACTCGGCTTGTAGATGCAAGCGATCGTAGCTGATACAACTCCCCTGAACTACCTCGTGCTCATTCAAGCAGCCGATATTCTTCCAAAGCTATATCGAACGGTTTTGATCCCTCCCGCTGTGAAGGCCGAGCTGGCTCATGCAAACACTCCAGCTATCGTGCGCGCGTGGATTTCGCAGCCTCCCCCATGGTTGGCTCAGCCTTGCTTAAGGAGGCGCTCGACCGAGGGCACATGGTGACAGCGATTGTGCGGCACCCCGAGAAGCTTGAAAAACGCGAGGGTCTCACTGCGAAGGCTGGCGACGTTTATGACACCACTTCTCTTGCGACGCTGATCCAGGGAAAGGATGCAATTGTCAGCGCTTTCAATCCTGGATGGAAGAATCCAAACCTTTATGATGACCAGTTTCGGGGAACAGCGTCCATCATCAGCGCGATTAAGAAGACGGGAATCAAAAGAGTGCTCTGCGTGGGCGGGGCGGGAGGGTTGGAGGTCAAACCTGGAGTCCGCGTCGTCGATAGCCCAGATCTTCCGAGCTGGGTGAGGCCCGGTTCTCTGGCGACGATAGAAGCTCTGGACCAACTGCCGGAAAGAACCGGAGCTTGAATGGTCCTATCTGAGCCCCTCGGCAGAATTGAAGTCCGGCCAACGTACGGGAAAGTTTCGCTTGGGAAACGATCAGCTTTTGATAGGCGCCACGGGTAAGAGCGCGATTTCCGTTCAGGATTATGCCGTTGCAACGATCGACGAACTGGAACGCCCAGCTCATGTTCGGCAGCGCTTTACGGTAGGGTATTGAAAGCAAGCAGCCACGAATAACGAAG
>QHZB01000010.1 GCA_003224525.1 Acidobacteriota bacterium
AATGCTTTCTCCCCAATAGCGAAAAGAAGATTGCGCGGGCAGTTCCCGGTGTTTCCTCCTTCCATGATACCGCAGATGGGAAAGTGTGCACGGCGCGAGGATTTCCCTGCCGGGTGTCCGAAAATGGGATGGGCAGTCGCGGAAACGAGCGTTTGGCGCGCGGAAAGCGAGAGGAACAGCGCGTCTAAGACGCTAAGAAAACAGGAGTTGGGAGCGCCAACGGAGCGGCAAGGGAGTTGCACGAGGCAAGGATGTAGGGTGTCTACAGGCTAGGGGGTAGGATATCGACAGCCTTGGATGGAACATTGGATGGAACATGGGATGGAACAAAGGGCAGGGTCATGACGTCATAACCAAGAGAGCGAGCAAAAAGATGGCATGGCAAGAGCGTTCGAGGGAACCGATTGCGCGTGAAAGGAATTGTCTGAGGAACAAGGCGATGACTGAGAAGAGAGAGCGGTACCAGAACCGGATCGAGCTTTTGCAGGGGACGCTGGACCTGTTGATTTTGCAAACCCTGCAATGGGGGCCGCAACATGGTTATGGGATTAGCGTGGCGATCCGAAATCGCTCCGGCGAGTTGCTGCAGGTGGATACGGGTTCGCTCTATCCGGCGCTGCACCGGCTGGAAAAACAGAAATGGATCAAAGCGGAATGGAGAATCTCCGAGAACAAGCAGCGAGCAAAGTTTTACCAACTGACGGCCGCGGGAAAGAAGCAACTGACAAGAGAACGCTCGAAGTGGTCGCAGCTTTCGGACGCGATCGCGGGCGTGCTGCAGCCGGATGAGAAATAACGACGCAACGAAGTAAGGAAGTAACGAAGAGCAGATGTAAGGAAACACTGGAGGCGGCCCGTGAGTTTCTGGCGGCGGAAGAGGCGGGAAGCAGAGCTTGACGAGGAAGTACGGAGCCATCTGAAGCTGTCAACAGAGGAGCGTGCGGATCGAGGCGAGAAGATGGAAGAGGCGGAACGCGCGGCGCGGCGGGAGTTTGGGAATGTGGGACTGGTGCAGGAAGTGACGCGCGATACGTGGGGCTGGGGATCGCTCGACCGGCTGATGCAGGACTTGCGATTTGGCGTGAGGATGATCACAAAGTCGCCGGGATTCGCCGCGGTGGCGATTCTGACGCTGGCGCTGGGCATTGGCGCGAACACGGCGCTGTTCTCAGTGGCAAACGGAGTGCTGCTGAATCCCTTGCCATATCCCGAGCCGGAGCAGCTCGTCACGCTGCACGAGAGCAAGCCGAACTTTGAGGCTGGGTCGATCTCGTTCCCAAACTTTCGAGACTGGCGAAAGCAAAACACAACGTTTTCCATGATGGGCGTTTCTCGAGGGTATTCGTTCAATCTAACGGGTGCTGGCGATGCCGAACAGGTGCGGGCGGAATTTGTTTCGACCGATTTTCTTCCCATGCTGGGAGTGAAGCCGGTTGTTGGGCGGTTGTTCGAGGAAGGAGAAGACGAATTCGGCGCGAGCCCCATTGTGATCATCAGCGCAGGATTCTGGAACCGGAAGTTTGCGTCCGCACAGGATGTGCTGGGAAAAGGGCTCACTCTGGATGGGCGAAGCTACGCGATCGTGGGTGTGGTGCCGGCGAATTTCAACCTGCAGATCGGAGAGTTTCGCGCCAGCGAGCTCTACGTGCCCATCGGCCAATGGACGAATTCGGCATTGCACGTCCGGGCGGCGGGCCTGGGGATTCACGGAATTGGCCGTCTGAAACCGGGCGTAACGATTCAGCAAGCGCGCGCCGACATGCTACGGGTGACGGGTCATTTAGCAAAAGAGTATCCAGACTCGGACAAAGGGATTGGCGCAACACTCATCCCACTCAAGGAACAGATGGTGGGCGACGTACGGCGGTTGCTGCTGGTGTTGCTCGCGGCCGTCGGATTCGTGCTCTTGATTGCTTGCGTGAACGTGGCCAATCTGCTCATGGCACGCTCGATGGGACGCAGGCGTGAGTTCGCTGTTCGCGCGGCTCTGGGCGCGGGCAGGGGGAGAATCGTGCGGCAACTCCTGACAGAGAGCATGCTGCTAGCGCTGGCGGGAGGCGGACTCGGGCTGTTGCTGGCAGCGTGGGGCACGAAGGGAGCGCTGCAACACTTGCCGTCCGGGCTGCCGCGCGCAAGCGAGATCGGAATGGACTCGAAGGTTTTATTGTTTACGGCGGGCATCGCGCTGTTCTCCGGAATTTTGTTTGGTCTGGTGCCGGCGCTGCGGATTTCGAAGCCGAATCTGCAGGACACTTTGAAAGAAGGTGGCCGCGGATCCGGCGGCGGAAAACAGCGCGCGCAGGGAGCTTTCGTCGTCGCAGAAATGGCGATGGCGCTGGTGTTGCTGGTAGCGGCAGGACTGATGATCCGCAGCCTGAACGCGCTCTGGAGCGTGAATCCAGGCTTCGATTCACACAATGTGCTGACGTTCGGAGTTTCCCTGCCGTCGTCGATGCGCGATGCGAGCCCCGGGGCGATTCGCGCGGCCCTGCGCGGGATTCAGAACAAGCTAGGCGCGACTCCCGGAGTGAAGGCCATGTCGCTTTCCTGGGCGGCCGTGCCGCTGTCGAGCGACGATGAGGAGCTCTTCTGGCTGGAAGGTCAGCCAAAACCGGCGAGCGAGAATGACATGAACTGGGCAATCAGCTACGTGGTTCAAGAAGACTATTTGAAGGTTATGGGAATTCCCTTGGAGCGTGGACGGTTTTTCATGCCTCAGGATCGTGAGCGCTCGCAGCATGTGATCGTCATTGACGACGTATTCGCGCGAAAGTTCTTTGGCGATCAAGATCCCATCGGGAAACGCGTGAACCTATACACCTTGGGAGGGGCGGCGGAAATTGTCGGAGTCGTCGGACACGTAAAACAGTGGGGCCTCGATTCGGACGATAAGCAAGCACTCCGGGCACAGCTGTACTCCTCCTACATGCAGGCCCCTGACGAGATTATGCATCTGTCGTCCAGTGGGACCGGCGTGCTGGCGCGCATCGACGGCAATACAGAGGCAACGACCGGCACCATCCGAAAAGCGTTGAAAGAAATCAGCAGCGAGCACGTTATGTTCAGCGTGCAAACCATGGAAGAGATCATTGCAGATTCCTTGGCGGCGCGCCGGGTCTCGATGATCGTGCTTTGCGTCTTTGCCGCGCTGGCGTTGGGGCTTGCCAGCATGGGGATCTATGGCGTGATCTCCTACTTAGTTGGCCAGCGAACCCATGAAATTGGCATCCGCATGGCCCTGGGTGCGAGAGAGAGCGATGTGCTGCGCCAGATTTTGGGCGAAAGCATGAAGATGACGGTAATCGGAATTTTCATTGGGCTGCTGGCTGCACTGGGGCTCACCCGCCTGATGGCCAATCTGCTCTTTGGTGTGAGCGCGACCGATCCACTGACATTTGTGGGAGTTGGCGTGATTCTGGCAATTGTTGCGATGGCCGCGTGTTACGTGCCGGCCCGTAGGGCCATGAGAGTTGACCCCATCGTGGCGCTGAGATACGAATGAATGGCGTGAACAGGCAGGAGCCGCGACTTACAGTAGGAGCGGCGTCTCCACGGAGCCAGACTACGCCTTCCTTTCCGTAGTACCCTAGCGGGTCCCAAGATGCCCTATGTTGTTGGCGAATAAGGGTCTAAGCCTGACCTAACCGCAAGCCTCAAATCCTGTCTAATGAATCGGATGCAGCAAAGCGTCGAAAGCACCCAGGCCATCGCCGAGAGCGACGCCATCGCCGTGGAGCGCACCCTCGCGGGCGATCGCGATGCTTATCGCGTTCTTGTTGAGCGGCACAGTCACAATGTTTTCCGGCTGGCTTACCGGATGACCGGGAACCGGCACGACGCCGAAGAGGTGGTCCAGGAGGCATTTTTGCGCGGGTACCAAAAGCTGGGGCAATTTGCGGCACGATCGAATTTCGGGACGTGGGTGTATCGAATCGCGGCGAACTATGCGATTGACCGCATGCGCCAGCGGCAGAAGGAAGAAGCGCGGCGGGAAGCGCCGAGAGCGGAAGACCGGGACGGGATGGAAAACGATCCACTGAATCGCGTCCCAGATGGAGCGCCAACCCCGGAACGGTTGACGCAGAGCATCGAGCTGCGAAAACAGATGGAACAGGCGCTTGCCGCTCTTTCGGACGCGGAGAGAACCGCTTTCGTGATGCGCCATTGGGAAGGCTGCGGGATCGAAGAGATTGCCGGAGTCTTGAAATCAAGTTCGAACGCGACGAAGAACACCGTCTTTCGCGCGGTGCAGAAATTGCGGCGGGCACTGCAGCCCGTTGTGGAGACAAGAGCGCAGGCACGCGCGATGGGAACGGAATCATGAAACACATGACGGAAGAAGAGTTGATTGCGTATCGCGAGGAAGTAGCCGAGCAACGAACGGCGATTTCAGGACACCTCGCAGTCTGCGAAGAGTGCCGCGGCGAGTTGGAACGAATCGAAGCGGTACTCGCGGCACTGGATACGCTTCCTGTGCCCGATCCGGGGGCGAATTACGGGCGGCAGGTGTGGCGGGAGATTGCGCCGCGGCTGCCGGAGAAACCGGGACGGTGGTGGCAGGTGTGGATGGAACCACGGCGGCTCACTGCGGCGGGCGTGATTGTGGCGCTGATTGTCGCGGCGTTTGTTGCCGGGCGGATCACAAAGCGAGGCAACGCCGGAGACAACATCGCGAACAAAGAACAGGTGCGGGAGCGTGTGTTAGTGGTTGCCGTGGGCGAACACCTGGGCCACTCCGAGAGGATGTTGGTGGAGCTTTCGAACGCGGAGCCAAGCGATCCGGCGCAGAAACAAGTGAACATCTCGGCCGAACAGCGGCGCGCGGAAGATTTGCTGCAAGAAAACCGCTTGTATCGGCAGACGGCGCTCGAAGAGGGAGATGCGGGACTCGCCAGCGTGCTGGACGAACTCGAGCGCGTGCTCTTAGACGTGGCGCACAGCCCGGAAGTGGTAACGCCGGCACAGCTCGAAGCAATCCAGAAAAAGATCGCAGGGCGCGGGATCTTGTTCAAAGTACGGGTGGTCAACAAGGAACTGCAGCAACGGCAGGAGGCGAGGGAGCCTGCGCCGGCGCAGAACGATTCTACGAAGAGAGCGAGGAATAAAGTATGACCATCGGAAACCCTTTTAGAGAGACGAACATCGTGTGGATCGCGATTGTCGCGCTGCTGCTGGCGCCCGCAGGCGCGCGGGCGAATAGGCTCGTGGCTTCCAACCTCCGAGCCGCGAATTCTTTGCAGGATTCACAAGAGGCCCAGGATAAAGAACAAGAGAAGCGCGACCGCGAGCAGGAGGCGCGCGACAGAGAGGAGGAAAAACGCGATCGTGAACAGGAAGCTCGCGACCGAGCGCAGGAAAAGGTTGAGCGGCTGCAGGAATTGTACGACGACGGCCGCGAGGCGCTGGACGAGGACCGCTACGACCAGGCGGAAGCAAAATTCAAGCTGCTGGCCGACATGAGCGGCCCGCAGACGGACGCAGCGCTTTACTGGAAGGCCTACGCGGAAAACAGACTTGGCAAGCGGGACACGGCGCTCGTAACCATCGCGGACCTCAAACGGCGCTTTCCTCAAAGCCGCTGGCAAAAAGACGCGAGCGCCCTTGAAATCGAGGTACGCCAGTCGACCGGCCAACCTGTAAAGCCAGCCGACCAGAGCGACGAAGAACTGAAAATGCTGGCGCTGCAGGGAATCATGAACGGCGATCCGCAAAAAGGCATCTCCATACTGGAAAATATTCTCAATGGTTCGGGAACCCCCAAGCTGAAATCGCGGGCGCTATTCATGGCGGCGCAGAGCGGCAGGCCGGAAGCGCGAGAGATTCTCGGCAAAATCGCGCGCGGACAGAGCAATCCGGAGCTGCAGCGGAAGGCGGTTGAATACCTGGGACTCTTCGGCGGTGCTGAAGCGCGGAAGACGCTGGCCGACGTCTACGCATCAAGCGGCGACGCTTCGGTGAAGCACGCCATACTTCGCAGTTACATGATCGGCGGCGATCACGAGCGCCTGTTCGCCGCGGCGAAGAGCGAGAAGGATGAGTCACTGCGCCGCGAGGCGATCCGGCAGTTGGGGCTGGTCCACGGCTCGAGCGAGCTGGAGCAGTTGTACCAGGCGGAAACTTCGCCGGACCTCCGGCGGGAAATCCTGCAGGCATTTTTCCTGGCGGGAGATTCGGGAAGACTCGTGCAGGCGGCGCAAGGAGAAAAAGACGCGGAATTGCGCCGGGCCGCGATTCGAAACCTTGGACTGATCCATTCGGACGATTCCGGGAAAGCACTGCAAGAAATCTACGGCAAGGAAACGGACCACGACGTCAAAGCGGAAGTGTTGAACGCGTACTTCCTGCAGGGAAACGCCAAAGCGCTGGTGGCCGTCGCGCGAAGCGAGAAAGACGTGGAACTCAAGAAGACCGCGGTGTCCAAATTGTCGCTGATGCATTCCAAGGAAGGCACCGACTACCTGATGGAACTGCTGCAAAAGTGAGAGGGGGAACCATGCGAGAGGAAAGAACAGTCTCAGTGGTGCGGAGGCTAGTCGGGCTGGCGATGATTGTAGCCGGGATTAGCATTGCCGTCGTGCAACTGGCTAAGGGCGGGGCCCTAGCCCGGTCGGAGCAAGCAAGCCCGGCAACTGCCGAGACTAGGGAAACTCCGCGCATTGAAAATGCGCGTCTGGAGACGCGGGCAGCCGGCCCCAGTCTCGATGCGGCCATTCGCCAGATTGCAGCAACGGCGGAAAAAGCACAGTGGGTCGGCTACCACGTCGATCAGGTCGCGGGCGAACGTGGAGTCTGCTGTAACAACAACTGGAATGACGGAAATTGCGGAACCTGCCGGCTGGAAAAGGAAAACGACGGAACGAGTGGCACGACGCACGCGGACGGCAACGTCAAACTGGAAGGCTCACGGCAACTCGTGGTGCTCTATCGCCTGGAAGCGAAGCAGGTCGTAAAGATTCGCGTCGCGTCAGACGATTGTACGCTGGACGCAGGTGGGCTGCCGTTCATCTGGCTGACGGGTGTCAAAACAGCAGAGAGCGTGGCGCTCCTCGCAACTTACGTGCGCGGGTCGGACTTCGAAGATCACGGGGATCCGAGCGTTGGCAACGGAGCGCTGACGGCGATCGCTTTGCATGCGGACGCGTCGGCCGACCGGGCGCTCGAATCGTTCGTGACGCCGGAGCAGCGCGAAGGGCTGCGGAGGCAGGCGGCATTCTGGATGGGGGCCGCGCGGGGCAACGCTGGCTTGATCGCTTTGCAGCACATGGCGAAAACCGATCCGAGTTCGGAGGTGCGCGCGCACGTGGCGTTTGCGCTTTCCGTGAGCCACGAAGCTGGAGCGCTCGATGAGATGATTCGAATGGCGCACGATGACACGAGCTCACACGTGCGGGGGCAAGCACTGTTCTGGCTGGCGCAAAAAGCCGGAAAGAAAGCAGTGGGCACGATCACCGGCGCGATCGAGAACGATCCGGACACGGATGTGAAGAAAAAAGCGGTTTTTGCGCTCAGCCAATTGCCGAAAGAGGAAGGCGTGCCTAAGTTGATTGAAGTCGCGCAGACGAATCGCAATCCGGCGGTGCGCAAGCAGGCCATGTTCTGGCTGGGACAGTCGAACGATCCGCGGGCGCTGCAGTTTTTTGAAAAAGTGCTCACACAGTAGCGGTTAACGCAGGAGATCTTCGAGCTGCACGCGCGCATCGGTCTTGGCGTCGCGGTACTTGACGATGACGGCAGCTTGGAGCGAGAGTCCCCATTTTGCGCCCGTGGGATGAGAGACGGCGCGCGAGCCTGGAACGACGATGGCTTCTTCCGGAATGACCAGCGGCTCGGCATCGCTGGCTGTATAGACCGTGTCACGAACGAGATCGTAAACCGGGATGGAGCGATTGAGAATCGTGCCCGTGCCGAGAACGGCGCGGCGCTTTACTACGGTTCCCTCATAAACGCCGGAATTCCCACCGAACAGGACTTCGTCCTCGATAATCACGGGTAGCGCTCCGACAGGCTCGAGGACGCCACCAATTTGCGCCGCGGCGGAAATGTGGCAGTTGCGGCCGACCTGGGCGCAACTCCCAACCAGAGCATGCGAATCGATCATCGTGCCTTCACCAACGTAAGCACCGACGTTCACGAACATCGGCGGCATGCAAATCACGCCGCGGCCGATGTAACTACCATCGCGAATGCTGGAGCCACCGGGAACGATGCGCACACCGTCGGAAGCCGCGAACGCACGCACCGGGTAGGTGGACTTGTCAAAGAAAGGTTGCTTCGAGGCGTCGATCGACATATCAGCGATGGCGCCCATTCGAAAGCCAAGCAGGATTCCCTTTTTCACCCAGGCGTTCGCGCGCCAGCCGGATTTCGTCGAGGCATCCGGTTCGGCAGCGCGAATTTCGCCGCGATTCAGCGCGGTTTTGAAATCGCGGAAGAGCCAGAAATGTTCTTCCTCGTAGTGAGCTGGAGCTTCGTCAAACAGACGCTCAATTTGCGAAGGCAGCATGAGCCCTCTCGACCGTGGGCACGGCCGCCGGGCGGCTGACGAGCCCGAGCGCTTCGAGCACCGCCCGGATGCGCGCCTGATTCTCCGCCTTGGGCGGCACGAGCGGCAAGCGCCATATCGGTTCGAGCAGGCCCATTTCCGCCATCGCGGCTTTCACGGGCATGGGATTCGACTCCACAAAATTAATTTCCATAAGCGGATGATAGCGGCGGTGAATCGCACGCGCGGCGGGAAAGTCACCCTGGAGGGCGAGCCGCGTCAATTGTGACATTTCCGCGGGGATTTCGTTCGAAACGACGGAGATGACCCCGCGGCCACCGAGCGAGATGAGGGGAAGCGTGATGGCGTCGTCGCCGGAGAGGACGATGAAGCCTTCCGGGACGGCATTGAGAATCGCAGCCATCTGGGAGACGTTACCCGAGGCTTCCTTGATGCCGACAATATTTTCAATTTCGGCGAGGCGCTTCACCGTGCCGGGCTCGATGTTCACGCCGGTGCGGCCCTGCACGCTGTAGAGAATGATGGGCAGGGGCACGGCTTCGGCGATGGCGCGAAAGTGTTGGAAGAGACCTTCCTGCGTGGGCTTGTTGTAATAAGGAGTGACAGAGAGAATGCCGTCGGCTCCAAGATCGGCGAGTTCCTGCGAGAGAGCGATGACTTCCCGGGTGTTATAGCCGCCTGCGCCCCCGAGGACAGGCACCTTACCCTCTGCCAATTCGACGGTGACCTTAACGACGCGAAGATGCTCTTCGTGCGTGAGCGTGGGGCTCTCGCCGGTTGTTCCACAGGGAACGAGGAAGTCGATGCCTGCCTCGATTTGTCGCTTGATCAGAGCTCGCAGAGCGGGTTCGTCAAGAGAACCATCCCGACGAAAAGGTGTGACAAGTGCGGTGCCTGTGCCTGTAAACATGATGCTGCTCCTTCCTTTTCTCTCTCAGCTCAATTCGCTGAGAATCTCGCGAAATTCGAATAGCCCTTTTTTCCCCACGACCCAGCGCGCCGCGCGGAGCGCGCCGCGCGCAAAACCTTCGCGGCTGCGCGCCGTGTGGCGCAGCGTGATGGTGTCCGCGGCGGAATCGAAACCGATTTCATGCGTGCCGGGATGCGCCCCCGCGCGGTTGGAATTCAAGCTGACCGGACGGTTGTAGCCGTTTGCTCGCATGTCCTCTGCAAGTTTCTTCAGCGTCCCTGAAGGCGCGTCTTTCTTCGCAGAGTGGTGAATTTCCCATCCCCAGGCTTCATATTCCCCGTGTTTCGCGAAGAGCGCCGCGGTGTGCGCGACGGCTTCGAAGAAAAGGTTCACCCCAACAGAAAAATTCGGCGCCCAGACAACGCCCGTTCCGTTGCTTGCCACAGTTTCGCGGACCGCGGGAAGATGATCGAACCAGCCGGTTGTGCCGATAACGGAGTTGACGCCCAATGCCGCGAGGCGGCGGATATTTTCCGGAGCAGCGTCCGGTGATGTGAACTCAACAGCCGCATCGACTCCCCTGAGAGTCTGTTGAGAAAGAGCCTGGCCGCGCGGATTGTTGCGCGCATCAAATTTTGCCCGTACGTCGAAACCGTATTCCGGCGCGAGTTGCTCGATGAGGCGGCCCATCTTTCCATAACCAACAATCGCGAGGCCGGTGCTCATGCGCTCCTCCGGCCGGTCGCAAGGAGTTCGGTCGCCATGCGCGCGTAGATATCCACCGCTTGGGACAATTCTTTCTTCGGGATGCGCTCCTCGGAGGTGTGGGCGACATGAATGCTGCCGGGGCCAATGAGGAAGGGCTGCCCCCAGGTACCTTCGAAACTGGGGATGTCCGTCGTGAAGGCCACAACCGTTGTGGGCAAACCATCGACCTTCGCCAGTTGCACGGCTGGCGTGTAGAAGACCTCGCGCGCTTCCGCCCGGCCTGCCGCCGCCGCGGACACCGCTTTCCGAGTCTTCGCCGGATCACCGATGGTGCGAAACATGATTTCCGCTTCGGCGTGATCGGCGACCACGTTGGGTGCGCGGCCGCCATCGATGGTGCCGATATTCAGCGTGCTGCGGCCGAGCAAGGCGTCTTGCGGCAGCGGAATCTGGCGAATGTCGTGGAGAACATCGAGCAGCGTGTCGATGGCGGAATGCCCGAGTTCGGGATAGGCAGAGTGCGCGAGTTTTCCGTGAGTCGTGATTTCGTAGCGCAGCGCGCCTTTCGAACCGAGGGCGAGACGGTTCTCGGTGGGCTCGCCATTGATGAGGAATCGCGAGCCGCGGGGAGTTGCGGCGGCCGCTCTTGCTCCGGCGCTGTTGCGTTCTTCGCCCACGACGAAGAGGAGGCCGAGATTGCGCGTGCCGGCGGCAAGCAGTTTTTCTGCGGCGGCGATCATGGCAGCGATAATCCCCTTCGCGTCGCAAGAACCGCGGCCCCAAATGAAATCGCCGTCTTCGCGAGAACCAAAAAAGGGCGGAACGGTATCCATATGGGTGGAGAGCGTGACCACCGGCTCACCCCACGAAGCGAAGACATTGTCGCGGTTGAGTTCGGCGGGGATGCGCTCGATGTTGCCGTTGTGGCGCGCGGCGAGGCCGGACAAATGCGCAAAGAGGTAGTCGCCCACATTTTTTTCGTGGTTGGTGATCGACTCGATGTCCACGAGCGCGCGCGTTAGTTCGAAAAGACTCATTCGAATCGGGCATTTCTGGATGAGCGAAACGAAAGGAAGGAACCGCGAGGATACAAATCGAGGCCGCTGCCTCTCGATAGCGCTTCATCCTAATGAACGGATGACAGTGAACAGGCCTTGGACCTGTACCCCAACCGCTGCGGTTTCAGCTACCGCTGCGATTTCGGCGGACAACAGCAACAACCGTGTGGCCCCTTTTGCTCGGGCATCCGAAGCTGATCGGAACTGCCTGCCCCGCTACTCATGGCCTCCGCACCTCTACCAAGACAGTACCAGTGTAGTGTAGAAGACCACCTAACGGCAATGAAAATTCAGTTGAAACGAATCCAGGAGATTGTCTATACGCAGAGACCCGGCGGGCAAGACACGTACAATTGAACCGCGCCCGAGCGCAATCCTCCTCCTTCAGGGGAGAGGTAAGCGAGTGGCACTTTGCTGTTGACACCTGTATCGTTGTGTAGTATAGCATCTTACATGAGAATGCTGATTTTAGGCATCCGGTTAAGAGCTGAGCAGCTCCAAGGCTTAGAGAAGTTTGCTAAGCAGCGTCATCTCTCTGTTGGGTGGTGCATCCGAGCAGCCGTTGATGCGTGGTTAAAAAAGAATGCAAAGAACATTTAAGTATCGACTCTATCCCAATCGCAAGCAGCGGGAGACGCTAGCGGCGCAGGTGGACCTGTGCCGGGAGTTGTACAATGCCGCTTTGCAGGAACGGATTGCGTCGTATAAGACCACGCGGAAGGGTGTTACTTGGTTAGAGCAGCAAGCCCAGCTGCCTGCCATCAAGGAAGTGCGCCCGGAGTTCAAGAGTGTTCACGCGCATACGTTGCAGGCGGTACTGATTCGTCTTAACCGCGCATTTCAGAACTTCTTTCGTCGCGTCAAGAACAACGAGACACCGGGGTTCCCGAGATTCAAAGGGCGCAACCGTTTTAGCAGTCTGGTATTCACGCCCACAGCCTTCC
>QHZB01000011.1 GCA_003224525.1 Acidobacteriota bacterium
TTGTACTCTGCCAACTCGCTTGAACAGGTGCGGAGTTACGTTAAGAAACAGAACAAATTAAAGGTGCTAGGAACGCGCCACTGCTTCAACAACATCGCAGATAGCACGGACAATTTTCTGTCCTTGAAGTCCATGGACGAAGTGGTTGCGCTGGAGCCGGAAGCACACACCGTGACGGTCGATGCCGGCATGACCTATGGTCAACTGTGTCCGCTCCTCGATAGCAAGGGCTTTGCGTTGCACAATCTTGCCTCGTTGCCTCATATTTCGATAGCGGGAGCGATCAGCACCGCAACGCATGGTTCGGGCGAAAAGAATGGCAATCTCGCGACGGCGGTGTCAGCACTTGAGATCGTTACGGCTGCCGGCGAGGTCGTTAAGCTATCCCGCCAACGAGACGGCGAAGTGTTTCTGGGAACGGTTGTTGGGCTTGGCGCGCTGGGCGTGATCACCAAGGTCACGCTCGATATTCAGCCAACCTTCCTGATGCGCCAGTACGTGTACGAAAACCTGCCGCTTGCTGAAATGAAAGAGCACTTTGATGCCATCCAATCCAGTGCTTATAGTGTCAGCTTGTTTACCGACTGGCAGAACCAGCGGATCAACGAAGTTTGGATCAAAAGCCGCATGGAAGAAGGGCAAGCATTTGACGCCACGCCGGAATTCTTCGGGGCGAAACGTGCTACCAAGAATCTGCACCCCATTGCGGAACTGTCCGCTGAGAACTGTACCGAACAAATGGGCGTTGCTGGCCCATGGTATGAACGACTGCCGCACTTTCGCATGGGCTTCACCCCAAGCGCAGGTAAAGAGTTGCAAACGGAGTACTTCGTGCCCCGCCAGCATGCGGTCGAAGCAATTCTGGCAGTGGAACGACTGCGCGATCGGATCAGTCCGCACCTGATGATTTCCGAGATCCGCGCGATCGCCGCTGACAATTTGTGGTTGAGTCCCTGCCACGAACAGCCTTCGGTGACCATTCACTTTACCTGGAAACAAGACTGGCCAGCGGTCAAAATGCTGATGCCATTCATTGAAAAAGAATTGGCTCCATTTAAGGCTCGGCCGCACTGGGGAAAGCTATTTACCGTGCCGCCGTCGGAGCTGCACTCTATTTATAAGAAATTGCCCGCCTTTATCCAATTGAGCAAGAAGTACGACCCGCACGGAAAATTCCGCAATGAATTCCTGAGCACGAACATCTTCAGCAGTTAATGCTCGCTTTGCGTTGAGATACAAACTTAGGAAATTTTGAACACGATGAATCAAGGAGGGTAAGTGCGATCTTCAGACGGGCCAGAGGTCCGAAAGCGCTTGTATTAAGCCAGAAACGCCTTTGTACCATAGCAACGAGCCAGCTGCGGGCGCGCGAGGATTTGCATCATAGACGCAACAAGCGATCAAAGCGGATTGGGCCGGTCGCTGCGAAGCATTTGTTTCGTTTGTTCCTTGAGGCTGCGTCGAACTTGCACCCGCGCAGACAAACGCCGTGCATATTAGGACAGACGTCCCAAAGCCCGGGACCATGCGCTTCCTATCCCCGTCCTCCTGAGTTCATAGCGCAACCCAACTTCCCTGCCGCAGCCAGCATGATCAGACCGGCAACCTGAGCGTACATCGGAAACTCACTCGCTAACCCACATTTGTCAAGGTTTTCGTTTTTCCGTGTCGGCACCTTTTGATCGGTTGGGGAATTGCGATTTGGTCTGCGTAATCGCGCTCATGCGCGACACCGGTATGCAGGTGCATAAGGGAACACGCAACCGCCTCCGCGGCCTGTAGGATGCTACCTTGGTGAAGATGGAGGATTGTCGCCGAAGCCAGTCCACCAAGCCGGCGCAAGACTACCTGGGAACGCGGAGCAAGCGATGACATCCGAACAAGGAAAAGTACAACTGCTGTCCACGATCGGCTTGGTGATGTGCCTGTTCCTCGCCGGAACCCCGGCGAATGTTTCTTTCGCCCAAGAGACATCCGTGGCCCCGCTCACGGCAGATCAGGTCGTGCAAAGAATGGTGGAAAGGAACGAACAACGCGCCCAGGCCCTGGAGAGTTACCGTGGGACCCGCATTTATAATCTCGAATATCACGGATTGGCGAGTAAGAGCGCCACACTGGTGGTGGCGATGACCTACCGGCGGCCTGACGAAAAGAAATTCTGCATTCTTACGGAGAGCGGCTCAGAACTCTTGCAGGGGCGAGTCTTGAAGCGACTTCTCGATGCAGAGGTAGAGGCCATGCAGGAGGAACAACGCCGGCAGACGGCGATGAGTCCAAGAAACTATGAATTCCGACTGGTAACCTATGAGCGGACAGGCCATCAGGGCTCCTATATCCTCGAAGTTACGCCGCGAATCAAGAATAAATTCCTGTTTCGCGGCCGGATTTGGGTAGACGGACAGGACTTCGCGGTGGCGCGCATGGAAGGCGAACCGGCCAAGAACCCCTCGTGGTGGACGAAGCGAAATGCCATCCACGTCACCTATGAAAAGATAGGCGAATTCTGGCTACCGGCACGAAATGAAACCAATACGCAAGTGCGCATTGTTGGGAGTTCTTTGCTGACAATCGTTTATCGGGACTACCAGATTCTGAACCGGGACGCCATGCAGGTGACCGCATCTTCAGGAAACATGCTCGGCTGCCCTGGGGAACCGGCAAAGTTGTCCGAGGCGCGACCCTAACGCCGATTTTGTTCTAACAGCGCTCGCCCCCAAGTTTGGCCAGTTCACTCGCAAAAAGCGGATTCTGCGGAAGCTCCGTGACGAATTCTTTGACATCCTCCCCTCCGTGAACGGAGGGGATTCCTACAGTTCTCAGGCACACGATTGCACCCGAGTCGCTTCGGTGGGTTCCTGCCGACGCCCTTGCCGCAGGCGAAGGTTGCGAACAGGCGCTCAAGGCGAGTCCCGCCTCTTTCATATTCACAGCGCCAACAAAATCTGCAGGGGCTGAGAATCCGCACTGCACACAAACAAACTTCGCTTGTGTCTTGCGGTTCTCTGCTCGTGTGTGCTGGCACTCAGGACACTTACGGCTGGTGTTCTGTGGTGGCATGAAAGTGTTAGTATTCAGTGGCAAGCTTTCTTCCGAATCCAAATGAAAATATTTAGCTGTGCACGGAAGTGGAGGCTTTATTGTTTTTGCCGCAAGCGGAAGCTCCACCCTGCGCGAATATTCGCCGTGCTCTGTGGCATGCTGCTCAGAGCGAGCACTCCCGCAGCTTCCTTCTGCTCCACTGCGCGCGCACAGCAGAGTGATCGGGCGAAGCCTGCGGTGGTGCAGCCGGGGGCGCCGGGAAAGCCGAGCAGGACGCTTCCGCCGTCGACGAGGGCCACACTTCCGCCACGGTCGCAAGCGGATGTGGAGTTTATGCAGGACATGATCATGCATCATTCGCAAGCGGTCGAGATGACGGCACTGATTTCGTCGCATACGGAGAACAAGGATCTGCGGTTGCTAGGGGCGCGAATCAGTAGCTCGCAGTCGGAGGAAATTAAGTTCATGAAGCGGTGGTTGGCGGCTCGGGGAGAATTAGTTTCCAAGGCGACGCCGGAAATGCCGGGCATGGATATGTCGCGCGAAAAGATGGCTCTCATGCCCGGGATGCTTACGCCGGAGCAGATGGAAGCACTGCGGAAGGCCAAGGGCGCCGAGTTCGACGACTTATTTTTGACCGGGATGATTCAGCATCACAATGGCGCGCTGACGATGGTGAGGGATTTGTTCGACACCGCGGGTGCGGGGCAGGACGCCGATCTGTTCAACTTCGCGACAGACGCAGACAATACGCAGCGGGCCGAGATCCAGATCATGCAGACTATGTTAGAGAAAAAACCTTTAGAGGAGAAACGATGAACCGAGTGCCCAGTCTTGCCCTGCGTGTATGGGGGGCCACGCTTATTTTCTGTTTCGGTGTGAGCCGGATAGAGGGGCAGACGCCTGCAACTCCGCCACAAGCACAGACCCAGAAGCCTGCAACGGCGTCACCCGCCGAGGAACCCAAGGAGACGGAAGAGGACGAGAGTCCATTTGCTCCGCAGCCGGCGCCGGTGCTGCCCGCGGGCATGACGGGGTCGGATGCCAACGATCCACGAGCCAAGCTGACGCCAGGGCTGTATGACGCGGGTGAAACGTCGATGGGCATCAAACACCTCCTGCTGCTCAAAAAACCGGACGCGTTCCAACTCGGGGCCGCTGATCCCGATGATCCGAAAGTGCAGAAGACAATTGGCCAGCTTGGTATCGGCAATATCTCGAAGATTCCGAAGCCGATGCACTTGGTGATCGCACAGCTTGCTTTCGCGAACTCGGACTTTGCCTTCCAGGGCAACCACTTGTTCCAGGGGAATTTTTATGGCGTGAACATCTTTGACATCTCCAATCCGGCAAACACCACGTTGCTGACTTCGCTGGTGTGCCCGGGCGGGCAGGGAGATGTGTCGGTGTACAAAAACCTGCTATTCATGTCGGTGGAGATGCCGAATGGACGTCTGGATTGCGGTACGGAGGGGTTTCCGCCGGAGCCTCCGCCGCCCGCAGGGGAGGAAAAGGAAAAAAAACGTCGACTGCCGGTAGCACAAAAGGACCGTTTCCGCGGCGTAAGGATCTTCGACATTTCGGACATCAAGAACCCGAAGCAAGTGGCGGCGGTGCAGACCTGCCGCGGATCGCATACACATACTCTAGTGATGGATCCGAACGATAAAGACAACGTTTATATCTACGTGTCGGGCACATCGTTTGTGCGTCAACCCGAAGAACTGGCTGGGTGCTCAGGTGAAAAGCCGGACAAAGACCCGAACACGGCGCTGTTTCGTATCGAAGTAATTAAGGTTCCGGTGGCTGCGCCGCAGGACGCGAAAGTGGTGTCCAGCCCTCGGGTATTTATCGATGCTCGGACAGGCGCTATGAACGGCCTGAACAATGGTGGCACCCATGGCAAGAAGGGCAAGGAGGAGAAGCCGGCGGACACGGACCAGTGCCACGACATCACGGTGTACTCGGCGATTGGGTTGGCGGCGGGTGCGTGCTCCGGAAATGGAATTTTGCTCGACATCAAAGACCCGGTCCATCCCAAGCGCGTGGATGCGGTGAACGATCCGAACTACTCGTACTGGCATTCGGCTTCGTTCTCGAATGATGGGACTAAAGTCGTGTTCACCGACGAGTGGGGCGGCGGCCTGGGGGCGAGGTGCCGTCTGAACGACCCGAACAAGTGGGGCGCGGATGCGATCTTCCGTCTGAAGGACGACAAGCTGAGTTTCGCGAACTATTACAAGCTACCTTCCGCGCAGGGCGACACCGAGAACTGTGTGGCGCACAACGGCTCGCTGATTCCGGTCCCCGGCCGCGATATCGAAGTGCAGGCCTGGTACCAGGGCGGCATCTCCATTGTGGATTTCACCGACCCGGCGCAGCCATTCGAGATTGCCTACTTCGACCGCGGGCCGATTGATCCGAAGATGCTGGTGCTGGGCGGCGACTGGTCGGCATATTGGTACAACGGCAACATTTTCGGTTCGGAGATTGCGCGCGGCCTGGACGTTTTTGAATTGACGCCGACCGAATTTCTGACGCAGAACGAAATCAACGCGGCGAAGTCGGTTCGGGTGAGTGAGCTGAATGTGCAGAACCAGCAAAAGATTGAGTGGCCTCGGCAGTTAGTCGTGGCAAAGGCGTACGTGGACCAGTTGTCGCGGGCGCAGGCTCTGCCGGCAGACCGAATCGCAGCTCTGCGGAAGGCCATCCAAAGCGCAGAGAGTTCGCACCTGAGCAAGGGCAAGCTGGCGATGTTGAAGCGCATGGCACCGTCGCTGGAAAACAGCGCCGCCATGGCGAAAAGTCCGGCTGACTCGACACGGTTGTATGCTTTGGCAGACGTGCTAAAGCACCTGTCAGCATAACGACATCGCGAACTGGGTAAGTTGTGAGCACATTTCCGCCAACAGCGGATTCGTTGCCCGTCGGCAAAACAGCTCGCTGGCACGCCTTCGCGGGTTGGGCGCAATCTCTGGGTCAATAACTCGTGTGTTCTGACTTAATGGTGATTGGCCTCAGTGAGCGCGAGCACCGCGTAGGCCGTGGCCGCGTCGTTCATGAAGAGCGCGGTGCTTGGAGTCATGTGATGTTCTATGTTTTTGTTTAAGGAGTAGGACTCCCAGAAGCCTTCCGACTTGTTTTGATTACCGGCCAGCCACGCGATCCCCTGCTTCAGTTGAGGATTGTCTCGAGGGATCCCCGCCTGTTGTAGCGCATAGGTGATCAGCCCGGTGGCGTATCCGTCGCTCTTCGCTTCCTGTGGGGTGCCATCATTCCGTTTCCAGGACCCCGACAGTGACGACAGGCTCCAGCCGCCGTCGGCCTGCTGCTTACCCAGTAGTTCAGTGATGATCGCCTTTTGCTTTTCCGGTTCGAGGAGTCCAGGGACTTTCGCGGAAGCCCACAAGAGGGCAGCGCGATTGATGGTGGTCTGGGCTGCGCATTCGCGGTTCAGGTATTCGCGCAACATCTTGAGGTTATTTTGGATTTCAGGTCTCGCGTAATAATTCCCCGGGGGAGTGCCCGCCGCGACCGCGGCAAGAGTGGCTCCATAGTAGTCTGAATCGTCCGCTTCCCATGGCTCATTGGCGAAGCGCAGCCACAGCCATGCGCCCTTTTTATTTCCCGTGGTCTGCTGCTCGGCCCACATGTTATCCAACGCCGTGCGCGTGTCGTTGCTGAGTTGGCCGCCCTGCGCGTCATTGCTGGCAAGCATTAGGGCATTGAGAACGGATTCCGTCCCGCGAGACTCAACAGTCTTGTACATGCCGCGATCCGCGTCGCTGTAGAACGGCGCGACTTCCTTCCAAAGACGTACACGCTTGGTGACATTATCGAGGAGCCTGCGTTCGTTCGCGGAAGGAGCTGCCTCGGCGAGTGATTTACGAAGAGCAGGCCGCGAGAGCGCGTAAGGTACCGCTGTGTGACACGACACGCAGAAGGTTTCGTGATCGCGCGCGGCCTTTGGCCATTCCATCCACCAGGCTGCCCTTCGATCTAGGTAAGTGGCGGCAGCCTTCTGGTCCCAGGAACTGGGGATTTTCGTTTCAGGCTGATCGAGGCGATTAGCCACCGCCTCTGGATCTCTGGCGCCGGCGGCTCTAATCTCCATGTGCCAACAGACAGCAATGATTCCCGCTACGAAGCACGCCGCAAGGGCGCCTATTCGCTGCACGGTCGCATTCATAGGGAATGTCTCCCTTTCACGTCCAATTCGAAAATGGATCGCGCCCACACGAACCAGACGCAGGAAATATCAGTCCAATGTGAAGAGGTTACCACGAACAAGCTTGTGGACTGTGAGGGCAACATGTCCGAAACGCGACGGGAGTCTGAGAATCGTCGTGACTCGTCCGATGACTTCAGCATGCATCCCATTCTTAAATTGCTGCGTGGCGAGCCGTCCGCCGGGAAAGGCGCTACTTCTTCGTGGCTGCAATTGCAGCTCTGATCTTGTTTTCGATTTCATCGGTCATGTAACCACAATCCAGGCGTATGAATACAGAGGTGTACGGGATTGTCGTGTTTGTCTTGATGAACAGGACACGAAAGGTCTTTCCCGCGTCGTCAATATTGGATAGAGCCTCGGCGTGCGGGATACTCGACGGGCTGCTCTTTCCAATTGCGCGGTTGATTTCCTCTCGCACATGCGTGATCCCAGGGTAGTCCTCTTCCGGTACAAATTTAAGTTCTTGGTCGACGAAGGCGGCAGCCCGCACATGCTTTGACGAAGAAATGGCCTTGACGACGTAGTGCAGCACCGAGGGAAGATCCTGGTTCACAGCGATCGTCTCGATGCCGCTTTGCGAGTAAGCCGGGAAGGCCGCATCGCTAACGACGATCCAGTTCCGGTGCCCATAGAGCGGCAG
>QHZB01000012.1:0-9928 GCA_003224525.1 Acidobacteriota bacterium
TCCCCGGAAAAACCGCGCGTGGGAGCAGCGGCCCTCGATTAAGTCCCGTATTTCTGTGGTGTTCGTTGTTCATTTACAGTCGCTTTTCAGTTCATCCGCAGTGCATTGCGCTTCATTGAGGAATGCGCGAAAGTGCGCGTCATGCTAAGGCGCTGAGCGGTTGACACGAGCCAGGTCAAAGACAAGTCGGCTTGGACGGCGCCGGCAAAGAAGAAAGAGGAGGGTCCCATGAAAAAGCAATCTTTTCTGATGGCAGGTTTGCTGGTGCTTTCGAGCATGGCGGCGACTCAAGTTGCGCGAGCCCAGGAGTCCATGGTGGTGGACATTCCCTTTGCCTTCGTGGCGGGCAACGCTACGCTTCCGGCCGGCGAGTATCGCGTACAGAAATTGGATGGAAATTCAGCGGTGCTTTTGATTCACTGCAGGGACGCGAATGCGGCAGCCTTGGTGATCACCCATGCAGCGCAGGCAAAGGAGCCGCAATCCGAATCGAAGCTGGTCTTTAACCGTTACGGCAATCGCTACTTCCTTTCGCAGGTTTGGGCGGCAGGATCCATCCGCGGAAGACAACTCCAGGCATCGCCGCGAGAAAAAGAAATGCCGCAACTGGCTCGCAACGACACGAAAGGCGAAGTTACGCTGGTTGCCCGCCTGTCCACCGTCAGGCCGTGACATGACCCCAGCCTCAATGGCAATCCAGCGGACCGGAAGCCGGAGCCCTCAGCTTCGGCTTCCTTTGTATTTTTCGCACCAATTTTTTCACGGCCGCCCCGCCGAACCAGGGTTTCCTATCCTGCGCACCTGCAAGAGAAATCCCCGCCGAGCGCTATGACTATGAATGCCCGCAGGCCTCTCCCTCTTACCTAGAAGGCTGCCCGACCTGATCCCATCGAATCCCTCCGCTAGGAATAAACACCGCGAATATTCACCGCTTGTCAGCACTAACCATACTGCATAAACTCCACCCGGAGTGCTCAATCCAATCTGATTAGACCTGTGACATGAGCGAAGAAGATCTCCAGCACGGTGGCGATCGCTTCCCCCTGACGCGCCGGTCGGTGATCGAGGCGGCGCGCAGCATTGATGCCGAGGAGCGGGAGCGCGCCCTGGAAGCACTGTGCGCGGCGTACTGGAAACCCGTATATAAGTACGTGCGCTGGCGATGGAACCGGCCCGCCGACGTGGCGCAGGATCTCACACAGGGATTCTTCATGGAACTTCTGGAACGCGAATTGCTCGAAAAGTTTGATGCCAAGAAAAGCCGGCTGCGAACCTACCTGCGCGTCTGCGTGGACAGTTTTGTTTCGAATGAAGACAAGGCCGGAAGGCGGCAGAAGCGCGGCGGAAATGTACTCCACGTCGCGCTCGATTTTGCTGGCGCGGAAGAGGAACTCAGCGCGACAGTAATGGACCCAGCTTTGATTCCTTCCCCCGAATCGCTCGAGGGGTTTTTCGAAAAAGAATGGGTGCGAAGTCTTTTCGCCCTGGCCGTCGAGGACTTGCGAGAAATGTGCGTGGCGCACGAGCGTGAGCGCACTTTTCATCTCTTTGAAGCGTACGACCTCGAGGACAGCGAAAAGACTTCGTACCAGCAGCTTTCGAAAGAATATGGAATTTCCGTGACGGACGTGACCAACGCGCTGGCGTGGGCGCGCCGTGAATTTCGCAGAATCGCGCTGGAGCGGCTGCGCGAACTCTGCGGAAGCGAGGAAGAATTTCAGCGCGAAGCGCGCGCCGCCTTTGGGTGGGACGCGAAATGAAATTTCTTTCCGACAAGGCGCTGGAAAGATTGCGGGACGGCCCGGAGACGCCGGACCTCGCCGGCACGCGCTACCGCTTGCTCGAACGCCTGGCGCGCGGCGGCATGGGAGTGGTGTACGCCGCGGAAGACGGGAAACTGCAGCGGCGCGTGGCGCTGAAAGTCCTCGATGTTCCGGGAACGGACGGCGACTTGGCAAACCGGCTGATCCGCGAAGCGCGCGTGCTGGCGGCTCTCGAGCATCCCGGCATCGTGCCCGTTCACGACGTGGGTACACTGGCGGACGGCCGCGTTTTCTACACCATGAAATTTGTGGAGGGAAATCGGCTCGACAAATATATTGAGACGGTCGCGTCCTTTCCGGACCGCTTGCGAATTTTTCTCCGCATTTGTGACGCCGTTCGGTTCGCGCACGCGCGCGGCGTGCTGCACCGCGATCTGAAGCCGGCAAACATCATGGTCGGGCCGTTCGGAGAAGTCCTGGTGATGGATTGGGGCCTCGCAAAAATCCTGCGAGGAGAAGTTTCGAGCGGTGCGCTCGAAGCCGATCCGGAAGCAACGGTTTTCGGGAAGCCAAAACCAGCAAACATTGCCGTCGATGCCACTGAAATTTCTGTGGTAACTGGACACGGCACGGTCATGGGCACGCCCGGCTATATGTCGCCGGAACAAGCGCGCGGGGACGTAGAGCATTTGGACGCGCGCAGCGACATCTATGCGCTCGGCGCACTGCTGCGATTCCTGCTTACCGGCCATCCGGAAATAGCTCCTGTTCCGGGTGGACGCCGCCTCGATAAATCGCTGGCGGCCATTTGCGCAAAATCGACGGCCGCGGCTCCGGCGGAGCGCTATCCCAGCGTTCAGGAACTGGCGCTGGATGTTTCGAGATATCTGGACGGGCTCGCGGTCGGCGCCCACCGGGAGAGCGCTTTGGAAAAGGCCGGGCGTTTTTACCGCCGGTACCGGTTCTTCATATTGTTGATTGCGGCGTATTTGGTGATGCGGGTAGCGATTTTGCTTTTTATGCACAGATAGGCTTAAAGGAATTCGGGGATTCGTTGTAAGGAATACCAGAGAGACAGATCGCGACGGAGGAAGGTGATGAACAAAGTGCTGCTGGGGCTCCTGCTGGGGGCTTTACTGGGGGCGATTGACGGGGCGACGGCGTGGTTCACTCCGGCGGTACGCGCTCAGCTCGCCGGCATTATCATCGGGTCCACCGTCAAGGGGCTCATAGCTGGCGTTGCTGCGGGCATTTTTGCTCGAAAGGTGAATTCCGTCCCTTTGGGAATCCTTTTCGGTGTGGCGGTTGGCTTCGTACTCGCTTTCCTCGTTGCGTACATGCAGCACGGCTACTACTTCGAGATCATCTTGCCCGGCAGTATCGTTGGAATGATCGTGGGTTACGCTACGCAAAAGTACGGAGCGGCTCCGGCAACAACGCCGGCGACGCGGTGAACTTCGATTTCGAGCGGTAGCTTTTTCTGGCCTCAACGTATTTGCAAGACAATTCTTGTGCCGAAGCATCTCTTCAAAGGAGATCGAATCATGAGAGGGTTGGCGAAAATTCTGCGTGTGTTGGTGTTGAGCATGGGCATTGTGCCGATTCCAAACCGTGCGGCAGGCAACGGGGCCGAGGCGTTTGAAAAACTGAAGGCGCTGGTGGGGCACTGGGAGACCGACAAAACGAACATGAACAAAGCGACGTTGGACTTGGAGCTGACTTCGGGCGGCACGGCCGTGCTTGAAAAGTTCCACATGGTGGAGGGCGGCAAGCCGGTGGAGATGACCACGCTGTACTACCTGGATGGCGACCAGGTGAAGCTGACTCACTATTGCATGGCGGGAAATCAGCCGACGATGCGCGGAACGTATGTGCCCGAAACGAAGACGATCACGTTCGATCTGGTGAGCATCTCGAACCTGAAGAGCGCCGATGACGGTCATATGCATCACGCGGTGTACACCTTTATCGACAACGATCATTTCAAGACCACCTGGACATTCCGCAAAGAACAGAAGGATGCTTTTACGGAAGACGTGACGTACGTCCGGAAGTGACCCGCATGCAGTAGAAACAAGCCAAACTTGGACTTGCTGCGAATCCCGGTGGGACAAACAGGAATGTCTGTCCCACTTTTTGTGCCCGGCATAGAATACCTTGCATCCAAATGCGAGGAGCGATGCGATGGGATTTGCGGCCTTTGCCGGGCACAAATATCTGAACCTCGAAACCTTCAAGAAGAGCGGCGATGGCGTTAAGACGCCGGTATGGTTTGCCGCGGATCCATCGGCGAGTCTCGATTCGAACGACGCAAAACTTTATGTGTACACCATCGGCGTATCCGGAAAAGTGAAACGCATTCGCAATAACCCACGCGTGAGAATCGCTCCGTGCGACATGCGTGGCAGAGTGCTAGGCGAATGGGTGGAAGCGCGTGCGGAAGTCGTCACGGGCGAAGAGGCTGCCCGCGGAATGCAGTTGCTCAACAGGAAGTATTTTCCGTGGAAACAGTTGCTGGGATTTTTCGCGTCCTTCAGCCGGCGCGGGCGGACCGTCTTCGTGATCCGCCCAGCGTGAAAAAAGAAGCGGCGAGTGATGTTGCAGAAGTCTCTCGCTCAGCGACACGCGGGGGTAGACCGTCGAACCTCGCCAGCATTTGGCTCAAAATGCTGGAACGTCATTACCGGGGCCAAAGCCACCCAAATGTGCCGGCGACCAGCAAGCTATAGATGAAGCCATCGAAGGCTTCCTTGAGGGCCACACTCCAAGGCTGGCCCTTCCAGATGCCGTTGACCAAGGGTCCCAGAGCGAAAGTAAGGAACGCGGCGGTGCCAGCGACGCGAAAAACCGCCAGATAGTGCGCACCGGGCGCAACCGTGTGTCCCGTGAGATAGGCAACGAAGAAGCCGATCAGCAGGCAATAGGCAAACCACATGCCGAGGAACTTCGGCATGGCGGGTGGGGCGCTGGGATAAATGGTTAGAAACCCCACCGGTCCCTGCTTGTACTTTTCTTGCATGGCAGGCGTGCTCATGTCCTTATGGGTGCAAAAAGGGAAATGATAGAGACCCGGCGTCAGGCCAGCCGGACGCAGGGCGGCAAGAAGCTTGTCCTCCTCGGGGAGGTGCCGGTAGTCGCTTTGGTGATACTTCAGCACCATGTGAATGAGGGAGCTGGCCACGAATACGATGACGGCCGAGAGCAGGATGGGGAGCAAAAGAGCAGTGAGCGGAACCATACGTAGCCTCCTTGGAAGCAAAGACGAATGCAGGAATTTAGGCGTGAGGCTACCGCCGAAAGAGGTTGCGGTCAAGAGCAAGTCGCCGCGAGCGGTGCCCTTCGCTAATCGCAGGGTAAAAGGCGCGGGCGGTCGCGACTGGCTTGGTCGTGCGTGCGCCGGCGCGTTCCGTGAAGATGTCGCCGCGCGCAGGAAGCGTCAATAGATCACTTTCAGGGAAAATTGGATCTGGCGCGATGGGCCGGCGGTCCTGCTGATGACGCCGAAGCCGCTGCTTGAAGAACTCGGTCCGAAATTGAAGGATAGCGAGTTCGCCGTTTCTCCGATGGCCAAAGGCGGTATCCTTGATCAAGGCCATGTCAAAATCGCGGAAGCCGGGACCGCGAAATCTGCTGCGGCCAAGTGTACCGAAACGGCCGTGGTTTGGGCCGGTCCCGCCGGGGACGTTGATGGGGATTTGGAAGAATGTTCATCGACTCGGTTACTTCTTCCGGGGTGTGGCGTGCCAAATACTCCCTCAGCGCGTCGCTGAAGAAGTGGCTTCAAGACTTCTTGGTCCGCCGTGCCAGGCGTTCCGCTCCTTCGAAGACATTGTCAGGAATAGACACTGCCGTTTTCATACCAATTAGCATAACCACGGAACAAAGGGCAAGCAATTGAACTTTGCCGCCGTCTTGACGGCTAGCGCGCCGCGGGGACAGCGACGGAGTGCGGGGTAGCGGCAAGGGCCGCGAGCGATTGCGCGTAGGGAGCGCGCGCGACGCCGCGTTCGGTGAAGATGGCTGCGATATAGCGGGCGGGCGTGACGTCGAAGGCGGGATGCGCGGCGTGGACGTCGGGTGCGATGCGGACGCCCTGGAGATGCGTGACTTCGGCGGCAGAGCGCTCTTCGATGGGAATATGGTCGCCATCGGGGATGGAGAGATCGAAGGTGGAAACGGGCGCGGCAATGTAAAAGGGGACGTTGTTCTCCTTGGCGAGAACGGCCATCTGGTAGGTGCCGATTTTGTTGGCGGTGTCGCCGTTGGCGGCGATGCGATCGGCGCCGGTGACGATGGCCCCAACTTTTCCGGTCTTCAGGAAGTGGCCGACCATGTTGTCAGTGATGAGCGTGAGCGGGATGCCGCCTTTGTGGAGTTCCCAGGCGGTAAGGCGGGCGCCCTGGAGATAGGGGCGCGTTTCCGGCACAAGAACGTGGAGTTTCTTGCCCCGTTCATAGGCGACGCGGATGACGCCAAGCGCGGTGCCGATGCCTCCGGTGGCAAGTGCGCCGGCGTTGCATTGGGTCATAACCTGGCCTTCACTGGGCATAGATTCCGCGCCGAAGCGGCCGATGGCTTCGTCGGTAGCGCGCTTTTCGAGGTGGACCTGCTTGGCTTCCTCAACCATCCCCTGCCTGATTTTGCCGAGATCCGAAGTCTCGGCGGTCAATTCGGCGAAGCGGCGCTTCATGCGCTCGATGGCCCAGAAGAGATCGACGGCGGTGGGGCGGGTTTTTGCGAGCGTGTCGCAGATCTCCGTGAATTCGGCGCGGAGAGTTTCCACGGATTCCGCGGGAGCATGCAGAACGCCGAGGGCAGCGCCCATGGCCGCAGCAACGCCGATGGCCGGAGCGCCACGAATGACCATTTCACGGATGGCTTTAGCGACTTCGCGATAGTCGGTGTAGGTGTAGGAGACTTCCTCGGCGGGAAGGCGACGCTGGTCGAGCACGACCACGCCGCGATCGGTCCATGCGATAGGTTGGGCTACGTACATGCGATTTGATTCCTTGACGCCATTTCGCGGCATCGTACGGAGATAGGGCTCAGTCTGCTGCGCCCCTGCAAAAACAATTTTACGCTAACTATTTATTGTAACGAAGGTAGCGCGGGAAGACGAATCGGTCCATGTGCGGTTCAGTGGCTGGGAGGCATGTGGGTGAAGCCCTTGGTGGCGACGATGGAAGCGAGGGCAATCATGGAATTGTAGCCCAGGTGAAGAAGGAAACTCGCGAGCACGGTGCCCGTCCAGGCGCGGGCGAAGGTAAAAATAACGCCGACAAGAGTGAGCAGGCTGACGAGGCCCCAGGTCCAACCGAGCTGGGGTGCGTGCATAAGGCCAAAGAGCATGCCGGTCATCAGGATGCTGGCCACCACGCCGGTACGAGTGGCGCTGCAGAATTCCATGCCGAAGAACTGGAGAACGGCAGAGGTGATGCGCGCCAAGACCGGATACAGGTAGCCGCGAAAGATGGTTTCCTCCACAAGGGGCGCGATTAGTACGGCCATGGCCATGAGCGAGAAGGCACCAGTGCGGTTCTTGAAGAACTCTTGGATGGGCACGTGGTCCGCGTCCTTGACCCGCGAACTGGCGATGACCACGAAGATGGACAGGCCACAGCCGGAAAGGAAATACATCCAAGGACGGCCCTGGCCTCCGGCGGGATCCGATTTGAGTTTCTTCCAGCCGAGAGAGCGCCAGAAAGGCGAGTCGCGCAGGACGGCGAGCGTGACATAGAGAAACAAAAAGATCAGCGCGAACCAAAGAACGTTGGTGCCGATGATGAGCTTTGGATCGGACTCCAGCAATTGCTTGAGCTGCTTTTGAGAGAGGTGCCGGTCTGCTGAGAAGTAAGCGATGACCACGATGGCGAGAGCGATTTGACTGGCCATGACGAAGATGACAAAGACCAGAAGATGCGGCCAGGACCAGGAGATGCGCAAGTCTTCCGGCAAATTGGGCGTTGGGACAGCGGACCCGGGAGTAACGGCCACGCAGGAAAGGGGGTCGCCCCCGAGTGGCTGATCGAATCGTTCCGAAGATGTCGGTTCCGCCGGCTCGTCAGACGAAGGCTTCGCGGGAAAATTTTCTTCCGGCGGGCTCGGCGGATTGTCGTCGAAAAGGCTCATCGTGTTCCAGCGCGGAGTTTCTTGGGCCAGCCGGCGGCCAGCGCGGCGGCAACGAGCGGCAAGAGCAGCTCGTGGTGGCCGGTGATGGCGTAGCCGTGCGATTCAGGGCCGCTGCGGCCGCGGGCGGCCGCGGTGGGGCGCTTCACTACATTCTGCAACGGACGGTAGTGCTGGATAAAGTCGAAGTTCGCGGTGGTAATGGGGCGGAGCGGGACGCCGAGATTGCGAACGACGGAAACGGCTTTCAGAAAAACTTCGGGCAGAAGGACGGCGGAACCCCAATTGAGATAGACGCCGCCGGTATGCATCTGCTGCACAAGCGCGCAGAAGAGGCGGAAATCGTGATGCGTGGCGGCACCAAGGGCGGCGCCGCTCGTGGCGGGATGCATGTGCGGTATGTCCGTGCCGATGGCCAGATGAATCGTAACCGGGATGCGGTGCATGTACGCGGCCACGAGAACGCTGGAATCCGCATGCTTAACTTCGATGATGCCGCTAGAGAGAAATTGCCCAGCGGCTTCGCCGTAGCCGATTCGAACGCGGTGCGAAAGTTTGGCGAATTCGTTGATGTACTGGCCGGTTTCCTCGGCCATGCCGAATTGGCCTTCGCCGATGCCGGCTTCGACGTCTTCGGAGGTGTTGCCAGCCAGGGCGATTTCAAAATCGTGGATGAGGGCGGCACCGTTCATGGCGATTCCGGAAACGAAGCCGCGTTTCATTAAATCGATCAGAACGGGACCGAGACCGACTTTGATGACGTGGCCGCCGATCCCCCAGAGAATCGCCTTGCGCTGTTTGCGGGCAGTGTGAATCGCGCTGAGGAGACGACGGAGATCTTCCGCCGCGAGAATATTCGGAAGTGAATCGAAAAATTTTGTGAGCGAGGCGTTCGCGGCGGGCGGCTTTGCAAAGTCGCGGATGCTGACTTTGCTCTTGCGCGAGGCGAGAGGATAAGTGTGGACAGCGCCCAGCGTGATTGGATGGAGGGAATAGATGCTCATTGAGAATGGCATACTCTAACGCGCCGCGAACACAATACCAAGCACGAGTGAGATTGCCGAGATCGAGCGCTCCAGGCGCGTCGGAGCGCCCGCACAAATGCCACGATTGTGCTAATGCGACTATTTCGCGTTGCCATTCTGGTGACCGTTGTTGGAGATGCTGAGAACACGGGCGAGGGCCTGGCCGGTGTAGGATTTTTTGGTGCGGGCGACGAACTCGGGCGGACCCTGGGCGACGACGCGGCCGCCGCCTTCGCCGCCTTCGGGGCCGAGGTCAATGATCCAGTCGGCTTGCTTGATGACGTCGAGGTGGTGCTCGATGATGAGCACGGTGTTGCCAAGATCGACGAGGCGTTGCAAGACGTCGAGGAGCTTTCGAACGTCATCGAAGTGCAGGCCGGTGGTGGGCTCGTCGAGGATGTAGAGCGTGCGGCCGGTCTGGCGCTTGGAAAGCTCGCGAGCCAGTTTGATGCGCTGGGCTTCGCCGCCGGAAAGAGTTGTGGCGGACTGGCCAAGGGTGACGTAGCCGAGGCCGACTTCGACGAGAGTTGCGAGCTTCTGCTGAATCTGCGGAATATTTTCTAGAAGCTTCAGCGCATCGACCGAAGGCAAATTCAGAACGTCGCTGACGGAGTGTCCTTTGTAGCGGACGGCGAGCGTCTCGGAATTGTAGCGGCGGCCGCGGCAAACTTCGCACATCACGTAAACATCTGGCAGAAAATTCATTTCGATGCGGCGCAGACCATCCCCCTGGCAGGCTTCGCAGCGGCCGCCCTTGACGTTGAAGCTGAAGCGGCCGGGGCGGTAGCCGCGCTCGCGCGATTCCGGGAGCATGGCGAAGAGATCTCGAATGGGCGCGAAAACGCCGGTGTACGTGGCGGGATTCGACCGCGGCGTGCGGCCGATGGGCGCTTGATCGATTTCGATGACTTTGTCGATGTGCTCGGAGCCGATAATTTCGCGGTGCGCGGCGGGCGCTTCGGAGGAGCGATAGAGCTTTTGGGCGAGCGCGCGGTAAAGAATGTCGTTGACGAG
>QHZB01000012.1:9995-19655 GCA_003224525.1 Acidobacteriota bacterium
CCGAGAATTTGTATCGCTTTGCCGTTGGGGCTGCGGCGCTTTTCGGGAACTGCGATTTTCGCGGCGCCGCTGAGGTATTGGCCGGTGAGGGATGCCGCGGTAGCCTCGATTTGCGCTGGCTTGCCCTGGGCGACGAGGTAGCCGCCAGCGTTGCCGGCGCCAGGGCCGAGGTCGACAACGAAATCGGCGCGGCGGATGGTGTCCTCATCGTGTTCGACAACAAGGACGGTGTTGCCAAGATTGCGAAGCTGTTCGAGTGAGCCGAGAAGGCGGGCGTTGTCGCGGGCATGCAGGCCGATGCTGGGCTCATCCAGAACGTAGAGAACGCCACGGAGGCGCGAACCGATCTGCGTGGCGAGGCGGATGCGCTGGGCTTCGCCGCCGGAGAGCGTGGCGGCGGAGCGGTCGAGGCTCAGATAGCCGAGGCCCACGGCGAGCAGGAAATCGATGCGTTCGGAGACTTCTTCGAGCGGGCGGGCGGCGATTTCTTTCTGGCGCTCGGTGAGTTGCGCGAGAATTTTGCCGACAGCGGGACGCGCGGCGCTGAGCGAGAGAGCGGTGAAGTCGGCGATGGACAGGCCTCCGAGTTTGACCGCGAGTGATTCGGGTCGCAGGCGCTTGCCATGGCAAACGCCGCAGAGCGTGGCAGACATGTACTGCGTTATCCACTCGCGATAGGTATCGGAGCCGGACTCTTCAAAATTTCGTTCCAGGAATTTCAGAATGCCCGGGAAACGAAAACCTTTTTCGGCTTTGGACTTCTTCCCTGCTGTTCCCTTTTCACCGGACGCGCTGCTATTCGATGGCGGGTAGCCGTACAAAAGCATGTTCTGGATGCGCGCAGGGAATTTCTCGAAGGGCGTTTCGAGATCGAAGCCATGTGCATAGGCCCCGAGCTCTAAGGTGCGCTTGAGGATCGCGGAGCCGGAGCCAGGGCCGAGACCGCCGTCGAAGAGCGGGCGAGTCCAATCGGTAATGATCTTTGAGGGATCGAAATCGTATTTCGAGCCGAGGCCGTTGCACGCGGGGCACGCGCCGTAGGGCGAGTTGAAACTGAACGAACGCGGTTCAAGTTGCGGAACAGAGATCCCGCAATCGGGGCAGGCGAGTTTTTCAGAAAAAGTGTGTTCTTTGCCTCCGACGATGGCTACGGTGACGAGGCCGCTGGCCAATTTGAGCGCGGTGGCGATGGATTGCTCGAGGCGCGCGGCGATGCCTTGCTTGACGAGCAGGCGGTCGATGACTATTTCGATGGTGTGGTTCTTGCGCTTGTCGATAACCGGGAGATCGTCGAGCGGGTAAAGCTCGCCGTTGATGCGCACGCGGACGTACCCGTCCTGCGCGAATTTTTCGAGTTCTTTACGAAAAGCGCCTTTTCGCCCCCGCACGATTGGCGCGAGGATCATGATGCGGTCGTCGTCCTTGCAGATTTCCCCGTGCAGGATGGATTGGACGATCTGCTCGCTGGACTGGCGCGAGATGGGCTTGCCGCAGTGGGGGCAATGCGGGACGCCGACAGTCGCGTAGATGACGCGCAGGTAATCGTAAATTTCCGTGATGGTGCCGACGGTGGAGCGCGGCGAGCGCGTGGTGGTTTTTTGCTCGATGGCGATCGAAGGAGAAAGCCCTTCGATCACATCGACTTCAGGGCGCTCCATCTGGTCGAGAAACTGCCGCGCATAAGCGGAGAGCGATTCGACGTAGCGGCGCTGGCCTTCGGCATAGATGGTATCGAAGGCCAGCGAAGACTTGCCCGAACCGGAGAGGCCAGTGATGACCGTAAGGCTGTTCCGGGGAATTTCAACGCTGATATTCTTGAGGTTGTGCTGGCGCGCGCCCCGGATTACCAGTTTGGTCAGGCCCATGAGACGAAAACGCTCCCTCCACAGGAGCCCCGGCGCTCAATGGGTACACTGAGCCCAAGATAACTTCTCACAATAGCAGGAGGGCAAGAAACGGGTCAAGGATGTGTATTTTCGCATTTTCGCTATTTTCGCCTCAAAAGTCAGCGTGCCCGCCTAGTCTGAAGAATCATGGAAGTCCGATTCACACCTGAAGAAGCACGTCTTGCCAGAATCGCCGCGCAGGAAGGCGTGAACCCGACAGAGCTGGTCAAGGGTGCAGCGCTGCGGCTGCTGGAAGACGACGCGCGCTTTCGAGCTGGCGTCCGAAAGAGCGTCGAGCAGGCTGACCGCGGCGAATTCATCGATGAAGAGGAAATGGACGCCCGCGTCAAGCAAATGTTCCGGCCGTGACGCAGATCCGCTGGACACATGTGACCTAGAACACATCAAGGATTATCTCACCGAGCTCCACAGCTTGCGCAGTCGACCATACTTGAGCTTTATGAAACCATTCGCTCCTTGAAGACATCACACGCCGCGGACGGCCAGGACGCGAAGAGGGGATGCGAGAATTGGTATTATCGCGCCGCCTATATCGTCTCGTACCTCATCAAGAAGCAGGCAGTCGAGGTTTTGCACATTTTCCATGGCGCACAGAACCGCCCGTAAGGCAGCGGTCAAGAATCATCACGCGGCTCAAGCGCTGGTTCCTTGAGATACGGCACCGGCTCCTCATATACCCGAATAGGTTTGGCGGCGGAGGAATTGGCCGGCGCCGGAGCGGCCGACGAATTTGCCGGAATCGACAACGGCACGGCCACGGGAGAAGACGGTTTTGGGCGCGCCCTTGATCTTGATGCCCTCGAACATGGAGTAGTCCACGTGCATGTGGTGGGTCTTGGCGCTGATGACTTCTTCGTGATTGGGATCGAAGATCACCAGGTCGGCGTCGGAACCAACGGCGATGGTGCCTTTGCGCGGATAGAGGCCAAAGAGTTTTGCGGGCGCGGTTGCGACCAGTTGGACGAAACGGTTCGGCGAAAAATGCTTGCCGTGGACTCCACCCGTATACACAAGACTTAAGCGGTGCTCGATGCCGGGGCCGCCGTTGGGAATTTTGGTGAAGTCGTCCTTGCCGAGCTCTTTTTGCTCCTTGAAGCAGAAGGGGCAGTGATCGGTGGAGACGACTTGCAGAGTGTCTTTGGCAAGGCCCTGCCAGAGCTTTTCCTGGTGCCACTTTTCGCGGAGCGGCGGAGTGAAGACATATTTCGCGCCTTCAAATCCAGGAGCGTCCATATTTTCCAGCGAGAGATACAAGTATTGCGGGCAGGTCTCGGCGTAAGCGGGGAGGCCGCGGTCGCGCGCTTCGCGGACTTTTTCGAGCGCTTCGTTGCAGGAGAGGTGGACGATGTAGACGGGCGCTCCGGCCATTTCCGCGAGCGCAATGGCGCGCGAAGTGGCTTCGGCTTCGGCGGTGGTGGGACGCGTGAGCGCGTGATACTTCGGCGCGCGTTTTCCTTCGGCAAGCGCTTGCTGAACGATCACGTCGATGGCGCCGCCGTTTTCCGCGTGCATACAGATGAGGCCGCTGTGTTTCGCAGCCTGGCGCATGGCCTTGAAGATCGTCCCGTCATCGAGCATAAAGACGCCGGGATAGGCCATGAATAGCTTGAAGCTGGTGACGCCTTCGCTGATGAGCTGGCCCATTTCTTCGAGTTGCGCGGAGCCGAGATCGGTGATGATGCAATGGAAAGCGTAATCGGTGACGGCTTTGTCGTGGGCTTTCTTCATCCAGGTGTCGAAGGCTTGGCGGAGGGTTTGGCCTTTGTACTGGATGGCGAAGTCGATGAGCGTGGTAGTGCCGCCGAAGGCAGCGGCGATGGTGCCGGTTTGGAAATCGTCGGCGCTGGTGGTGCCGCCGAAGGGCATGTCGAGGTGGGTGTGGACATCGATGCCGCCGGGAATCACGAGGCAGCCGGTAGCGTCGATAACGCGCCCGGTATTTTCGACGGGAAGCTGGGCGGCGAGGGCGGTGACTTTGTCGCCGTTGATGCCCACGTCGGCGAGGGAAGTGTCGGTGGCGGTTACGACGGCGCCGTTACGGATTACGGTGTCAAAGCGCATTTCTACTCCTCAGGGCCGATTTTCGGCAGCACGCAAGCGGATGCAAGAGGCCAAACGGGGGTTCCCCCGGGCTTTTGTAAGTGTTGCATCTAAAGGACTTAGATTGCACAAAAATTGTGCAATTTTGGGGTCATTTTTGGGAGCGGAATGGGGGCCGCGGAAGACCGCGGGAGGCCACATATGTACCTGTAAGATAGTATGCCAGAGGATGATCGATTTGGCAAGAGGGATTTGCGAGCCGAGCGGGGGCGGGCATCGGGAGGCTGGGATGGAACGGATGGTTGGACTGAGGCCGCGCATGTCAGTGCTTGAAGCGCGGCAGGATTTTGTGCTCGTAGACATCGAGCGTTTTTTCTTCGTCGCCGGACATCAGGTAGATATTGAATTGGGTGACGCCCACCTTGCGCAAGCGGTCGAGCTTCTTGCGATGCTCGTCGATGGGCCCGATCAGGCAGAAACGGTCGACGACTTCGTCGCTGACGAATTGGGCATTGTCACTGCCGACTTCGCAGTGATGGAGATAATCGTACTTGCCGCGGTCCTTTACAAAGGAAGTCAGCGCGGGGGGCAGTTCTTCGGGCTTGTATTTGGAGATGAGGTCCATCACGTGATTGGAAACGAGCGCGGGAAACCAGCGGACGTGTTCGCGTGCGGTTTTCAGGTCGTCGGAGGCCCACACGGGCGCGGCAGCCATCACTTCGATTTTGCTGAAGTCGCGGCCGGCCTCTTTTGCGCCTTCGCGCACGAAGCCGAGGCACCAGGAGATCAAGTCCGGGTCGGCAAACTGGAGAATCACGCCGTCGCCGATGCGCCCCGCGGTGCGCAGGGCCTTGGGGCCGTAGCCGGCGACCCACACGCGGGGAACTTCGCCATTGGTCCAGGGAAATTTTGTGGGGACGCCATCGAGATCGACCGTTTTCCCGGCGTTCAAGTTGCGGAAGATGCGGACAAATTCCTCGAGGTTTTCGAGCGTGGTGGGTTTTTTCCCCAGCACGCGGCGGGAGCTGTCGCCGCGGCCAATGCCCAGTTCCATGCGTCCCTGCGAGGCCAGATTGAGGGTGGCGAACAGGCTGGCTGAAACGGTGACATCCCGCACCGCAGGATTTGTGACGCAGGTACCCAGGCGCATTTTTTTGGTGTTGGCGGCCATGAGCGTCAGGAGCGGAAACGGTTCCTTCCAGATCACGTGCGAATCGAAGACCCAGCCGAAGGAGAATCCGGAGATTTCGGCCTGGCGGGTAAGATTCAGAATCCGGCCGATGGCGATGTCCGGTTTGATGGTGATGCCGAAGTCCATGGAAAATGATCCTCCTCAGTCCGCCGGCTGGGTGACAACCGCGACGCGATTCATCAAGATGAAGTATGCGAGAAAGCTGACTAGAAAGCCCACGAACCACGCGTAGTCGTACAGGACGCGGAGCCGCGGAACGACCAGGCCGACGAAAGCGACGCCCGCGCCGGCGGCCAGCGCTGTTACCGCCGTCCAATTGAAGCCACGCGAGTATTCGTATTGGCCATGGCGCTGATAAAGATCTTCGACGAGGAGGAATTTCTTGCGCACGATGAAATAATCGCAGATGAGAACGCCGGCGATCGGGCCGAGAAAACCGGAGTAGCCGACGAGCCATCCGAAAATATAACTGCCGTAGTCCGCCATCAGTTTCCACGGCTGCATGACGATGCCCATGGCGCAGGTGATCAAGCCACCGGTGCGGAAACTGATGCGGCGCGGCGAAAGATTCGAGAAATCGTTGGCGGGGGAGACGACGTTAGCAGCGACGTTGACGTTGAGGGTGGCCATGAGCAACGCGATCATGGCCAGAACCACCGCCCAGGGACTGCCGAGGCGCGCGAGGACGGCGACGGGATTCCACAGGGCCTCGCCAAAAATAATCAGGGTGGCGGAGGTGACGGCAATCCCGATAAAAGAATAGAAAGTCATGGTGGCGGGGAGGCCGAGCGCCTGGCCGACGATTTGATCGCGCTGGCTGCGAGCGTAGCGTGTGAAATCCGGAATGTTCAAAGAGACGGTGGCCCAGAAACCGACCACGCCGGTGAGCGAAGGGATGAAGAAGCGGAAGAATTCAGCGAAGCTCTGAAATTTTGAGGGCGTCGCGAGCATCGGGCCGAAGCCGCCGGCTTTCTGCCGGGCCCAAAGAAGCAGGGCAAAACCGATCAGCAGCAAGAACGGAGCGGAGATGCCCTGCAGGAAGCGAATGGTTTCAATGCCGCGCAGAATCACCAGCACATTGAGAAACCAGAAAAAGAAAAAGCAGAGCGCCGCGCCGGAATGAAAATTTGCCCAGCCGGGCACGAGGGCCACGATCATGGCGTTGATGGCTTCGCCGCCGATCCAGGTTTGAATGCCGAACCAACCGCAAGCAACGAGGGCACGCAGAATCGCCGGAACATTGGCGCCAAGGACCCCGAACGAAGCGCGCGCGAACACAGGAAACGGGATGCCGTATCGCGCACCGGCATGCGCGTTCAGCAGCATGGGAATCAGCACCAGCACGTTGCCGAGAAAAACGGTGAAGAGCGCCTGCTTCCAGTTCATACCGCCGGCGATCATTCCACTGGCGAGCATGTAGGTGGGGATGTTCACGCTCATGGAAATCCAGAGAGCGGCGTAGTTGTAGGTGCGCCAGGTGCGGCGCTCGGTCGAGACCGGAGCAAGGTCTTTGTTGTAGAGCGAACTGCTTTCGATGGTTTCCGCGCGAAGCGTACTAGTTTCATTCATCGTGAAGGTTCACCCCGCGTCCCCCCGTGGACCGGAAATGCGCTGATGGCCGCGGCACGATGCAATTCAATTTGCCGCCTCGGCATTTTCGGCCGCGCGAGTGCGCGTGATTTCTCCGTAGGATTCCGGGCGGCGGTCGCGGTAGAACTGCCAGGTGTCGCGCACTTTCTGAATTTCATCGAGATTCAATTCCGCGACGAGGAGTTCATCTTTGTCGCGGCTGGCCTGCTTCACGATTTTCCCGCGTGGATCGCAGAAATAGCTCTTGCCGTAGAATTCGCCGATTTTCCAGGGATGCTCGGTGCCCACGCGGTTGATGGCGGCGACGAAATAGGCGTTAGCAACCGCGTGAGAGGGTTGCTCCAGTTCCCACAAATATTCGGAGAGGCCGGCGACGGTGGCGGAAGGGTTGTAGACGATTTCCGCGCCATTGAGGCCGAGGATGCGCGCGCCCTCCGGGAAATGGCGGTCGTAACAGATGTACACGCCGACGCGGGCATAACGAGTCTGGAATACGGGGTAGCCGGCGTTTCCCGGCGTGAAGTAAAACTTTTCCCAAAAACCCGGGTGACAGTGGGGGATGTGGTGCTTGCGGTATTTGCCGAGATAGCGGCCGTCGGCGTCGACGACCGCTGCGGTGTTGAAGTACACGCCGGTCATCTCGACTTCGTAGACCGGGACGACGAGGACCATCTGGTATTTTTTGGCGAGCTTCTGCATGGCCGTGACGGTGGGGCCGCTGGGGACTTTTTCTGTCAGTTCATACCAGCGAGCTTGTTGTTCGGCGCAGAAGTACGGGCCGTAGAAAAGCTCTTGCAGTCCGAGGATCTGCACTTTTTTCCTGGCCGCATCGGCAATCAGGCGCTCGTGCTTGGCGATCATTTTCTTCTTGATGTCCGGCAGAGAATACTTTTCCGGGGACCATTCACATTGAGCCTGAATCAGGCCACAGCGAACGATACGGGCCATGCCACACCTCCCGAGCAAACGCAGGCGAAAAGTCTACTCCGTGCGCGTTTGGCCCACAAGGTTTCGGCTCGCCAATGCGCCATTTCGTTGATGCTCGGGAACCGATAGAATGAATGCAACGAAGCGCTGCTGGATTGATCCTCTGGACCGGGGGCACTACCATCGACGCCAAACGAAAATCCGTCAGGAGTCCTCACGTGGAAAAAATAGCCAAAGGCGCAACCACACTGCCGTGGGCCTTCGGCTTGTTGCTGCCGTTCAATGGCAAAGTCTTAAGCGCGCAAGAGCATGGGACCCAGGTAGCGAAGGGACCGCTCGGAACCGTCGAGTTTCCGGTGTCATGCACTGGAATCCTTCACGCGCGGCGTGGCGCTGCCGCATGCGCTCACGTACGAAGAATCCGAGGAAGCGTTCCGGGATGCCGCGGCAAGAGACTCCCCGCTGCGCCATGGCGAATTGGGGGCTGGCGATGACGGAATACCACCAACTAACGCCGCGCGAAAAGGATTACGCCGAGGCATTGGGCGTTTTCTATGACGGTTGGGAGCAGCGCAGCCACGCGGCCCGCGCCATGGCGTATCGAGATGCAATGCGCGGAGTGCATGAGCGAAATCCGAAGGATTAGGAAGCGGCGATCTGTTCATGGAGCTGCACCAGCCGAAGGAAGCCCTTGTGGCGTACCAGAAGGTGCTGGCGGTGGCACCGGGGAGACGAAACGCCGTAGGAGGGGCAGCCGAGGCCGCGCGAATGGCCGGTATGTCCAGCAAACTGCACGAGATACGCGGGATTTCTCTTGCCGTTGGATCAATGGAATCTGGGCCTTTGGCCCCCCCCCCGGGTCCCCCAAGAGGGCAGGTAAAATTTCGCGGGAGGTAGAGCTTTTTTACTTGGAATTCGTTCAGCAGTTCATTGAAAATAAACACTTTAGGATTGGCCTGGGGCTTGCACTTCTTGTGGCCGTGGGGGGGGCGAACCGAGGATCCCTTTAGGGGATTGAGGGCTGGGCCGGTTCGCTACTCCCCCTTTTTTATTTCTCGCCGACATGTGACCCGGTGTTCCCTGCGGAACGTCACCGAATGCCCCCAAATCGCCAAAATAATTACGAAACTGTGCCCGCTCGAAGTTATGGATTCGAATTTGAGTAAGAGGGCAAAAATGATAGGAGTGCGCCGTACAAGGTGCCGAATCCATTATGAACTTATTCACAGGGTCGCGCAGGGTTTTGATGGATGGAGACGCCCAACTATCCGCGTTTGGTGGCATCATGAGGCTAGATCGACGCGAAAAGGAGAGGAAATGAAAAAGTTCTCCCTGGTTACGGCACTCGCTCTGATCGCTCTGGCACTCGTTCCAGCCAAGGCGCAGGCCCCTGGCGACACGTTCGCGCTCATCTGGAATGGAACAGGCCCCGACATCGGCAGCGATCACTCGTTGCTCGAGGACGTCACGGCGCTGGACGAGAGAGGCAATTCAATTCACGGCACGCAGATCGATGTGACGGCTCTGTACGATAAGCCCGCCACTCAATGGTCGGAGGGCGTCGCGTGCGTCAACGGGTCCATGATTGAGCTGAGTTACTTCCTCATGGATGGCTCGGTTGAATCGCTGGCGCTGCCATTGAGGTGCGCGGGGAGTGGCACGGGCATGTCTGGCACGTTCAGCGGCGAGGACAACACTGGCAGAACGGTCACTGGCAGCGTCACCGTTCTATTGAAGGTGGAATGCCGCCGGGAATGCTGGCGTAATGCCAAGAGCGTGTCTGTCAGCGTGAGCTATCCGGAGCAGTAACCAACCGCCAAAAAATTAGGCGTGATAGCAGGTATTGGCGGATGCCAAACAGCCTTCGCGTGGACGCGTGTCGTAGTCAGCGAGGGTTAGGGCGAGCATGATGGCAAGCCAAAAAACCGAACAGACGATGACGAGCTGAGTGCGCTTGGGACTATAGCGGGCGTGCATGAAGTAGAGAACAACGAGGCTGGCCTT
>QHZB01000218.1 GCA_003224525.1 Acidobacteriota bacterium
CCAATGTCTTCATTTTGTTCGATACCAGCAATTACATGTACCGGGGCTTCGTCTTCGCGCAAGATGCCATAGCCGATTTCGTTCGCTCTCTGGAAAGTGCGGACAGGGTAGCTTTCTATTCTTACAGCCGCGACCTTTACCGGGCCGCGGCTTTGACCTCCGATCGGTCGGAAGTGGTGCGCGGCGTGCGCACGAGCGTGGCGGGGGACGATGCGGCGCTCTATAACTCGTTGTTGTTGACGGTTCAGGATGCTGGCCAGCATCCGGGAAGAAAGGTGATCGTAGTGTTCTCGAACGGCCCCGACAATGCCAGCATGGTGCCCCCTGAGGATGTCGCCGAGCTGGCCCAATCGGCTGGCATACCTATTTACATGATAAGCACCACGGAAGCGCAGCTTGAGCCCGTTTCTACCGCTGTTTTTGACCGTATGAGCGCGGCCACTGGCGGCAAGGCTTATTTTGCCAAGAGTTGGCGGGATGAAAAGAAAGCGTTTGCTTCTATACGGGACGATTTAGCGCATCTTTATTCGTTCAGCTATTATCCCAAGCCGAATCCCAATCGTGGATGGCGCTCTATCAAAGTACAACTAGTGGGCGAGCGCTTGAAGAAGTATCACGTCCGGACGCGCAACGGATATCGTCCTAGACCCAGCCGGTTTTCAGCAGGCACTGTGCCAGCCTCTACTTCGGAGTCTGTTCCGAACTGATGTAATAGAATCACGCATCGATGGCATTGGAAATGGCCAACCGGTCCTCCACTTCACCACGCTTTTACTGCCAATTTTATTGCGCGGATTTCAACTCTCGTCCCTGCTCGCGCCTTGCCAAACAAGCCTAAAGTTCAAGCTTGGCAACATTGTCCCAGGCGCTTTCACACCGGTGCTCGTCAAGCACACCAAGCACCTGAGCCTCGTGGACATCCTCTCGGTTGGGGTGGACCGCATGCAGCGGAACTTCGAGCCGATGAGGAAGCAAGTCGAGGCCTGGAAAGGGACCCGCCTTCCAGATGAGACCGCGAAGTTGGTTGTCTACCAGGCCTTTGTGGAGGGCGAGTTGGATGTTCCCAAACACCTGGCCCGTCGTGTCCATGATCTGTACTTCAACCCGCGGATTGAGGAATTCGCTCCAAGGTCGTGGCACCATTTGTTCTAGCAAAATCTGCAAAGTGGCAGAGCAGGGGAATTCGGCGAGTAATGTTGTGCCCAGCGTATTTTTGGGCATGCATCCACTCGACGTACTGTTCGATCTGTGGAGCTAACCAATTCGAACGGATTCGATCGACGGTCGTTGGTTTGACAAAGTATTGTTCGAGCATGACAACCTCCATCCCAGAATTCCAACCGGAGGTTCACCGTGCGGCTGGTTGGGGCTCATTATGTGCCCGCAGATTCCGTTCATAGGAAGCCTTAAGCCCATGCTGATTATGCCCTTCTAGTTATCGAAAGGCTGCTGAAGGCAACGCCGTAAATTCCAGAAGGGCGGGACCGAGTTAAAGTGAAGGATATGAGGCACCACTCGTGGCAAACCTCTCTGGTCGCATTGGCTTTGACCGTTACCGGGGCAGCTCCTTTGTTTGGCCAGTCCGAAGCGACTGAGCGAAACACTCAACCATCAGGATGTACCTTCGACGTGAGCCAATTTGGTCGAAGTCCACACACGTCTCCAGAGTTGATGCGGCTGGAGTCTGAGCTCATTGATCCACAGGTCCCGGTCACGCAAACCCTCATCCTGCAGCTCAACACGCAAGCCGGACGTGATGCCTTCTCGACCGCGCCCAAATCAACCTCCGGCCAAACAGCCAAGCCGGCAGGGAAAGAAGGCCTTCGGAACCAGGGCGATTTCAGTGGCAAATATCTCGACATTCTTGCCCGCGTGCTTCCTGCGAAGAAGGGAGAGGCGCTGGTTGATAGCCTCTTGACTGTTACAGAGGATCAATTCCTTCGCATACGGCCTGCGCAACCGACAGAGCGACAGTGCTTGAAGGAAACAGTGGCAAAGACTCTTCCTTCTGTTCCTCTGGAAGTGCAATCGAGGATTCTATTCTCTGGGGAATATCCTCTCTTCAAGAGTTCGGCTCTCACTTTGTATTTGCACCGGCTGTATGAGTCTGTTGATGACCAGATCGTTGCTGATGAAGATGACCCAACGTTTGATCGCGAGAGGGTCACGCGTGGATATCGCACGCGGATTCTGAAACGAATCTACGAGGCTGACTCGAACACAGGCAGGGCAATCATTCTTGGTGAGATCGCCTCTGAAGTACCGCGCAGTGACATCGAGGCGTTGAAGCTGCTGCCGGACGAAACTCTTCCTGAAATGGATTCGACGTTCGCCCATCAATTGCCGGTGGTGTATGACAACGCGAACTGGGATGAGTACAACGCGAAGCTAGGTGTTATCGAGCGTTATGCGACCGCCGCCATTTTACCCGCCATGAAATCGATCTATTTACATGACCCAGATGAACGAAACCAATATCATGAATTTCTCTTCTTCTCCTATTTTCTTCGGACGGACCCAGCCTTCGGCAGGCAGCTGATTGAAAAAAGTCTTGGAATGCCCCAGTCCAATTGCTCCAACACACTCTTCACGGAGCTTGTCGGTATCCGCTCTCAACCGGAACTCAGAGAGATCGCCCGTCGGCACCTCGATGACCAAAATAAGTGTATTGCCGCGAACGCTGCGTACAGCTTCAAATACATGTGCAGTCAAGACGTAGAAAATCTGCTGTGGCGAGATCTCGAAGCTTGGCACAAGGAATGGGCGACAAAGAGTGAGCCAATCCCCTATGCTGAACAGAACTACGAAGACAGCTTGGTCGAAACCCTTCTTTTTGGTAGGGGCCCCTGCAGATCCCGTGACACCGTTGAGCGACTAAAGCGCCTCTATATCAAGGGCTCCTCCGTTGACGGGAACATCGATTTTCCAGAGTGGCATGATCCTGTCAAGATCATTGTTCAGCCCCATATTGTTGAAAGTCTGATATTTTCTGTGGATTTTTGTTCCGGCTCGCTCAGCGTGGAACAGCTGAATGCGGCCATTCCAGATTTCCCGACAGGAACCGAATTTGAATGGTACGGTCCCGCCGATCCAGCACTGCAATCTTTGATTGAGTCCGTCCGCTTAGATGTGGAACGAACGATCAAGCAGAACGACATGTCTTTTCACGTTCATACTGTGAACTGAGCTACGACAGGCTCTACGCGGCCACATAACGTTGTCAGGAACATAACGCGGCCAACATCCAATTGCCCGCCGTCTTACAGGGAATTTTTGTGCCCCCATCGCCTGATAGTGCGGAGGGTCTATACGAACTGGTGGCCGGCGCACGTCCCCGATCTTTATTGCTCAGGTTCCAGCCGAGACTGTGCCGAAACAGGCAAACCTGATGAAAACGGCTGTCCGCTACACAGGGGAGGCATCGAAAATCACCGCGAGAGTTACTGCCGAGCTGTCGGCCAAGAGAAAAGGTGGCAAGGCACAATGCTATAATCTGCGGAAACGAGCAAGAGTTTAAAATAGGCAACCCGGGGGCGCGAGAGCCTGAGCCACTCACATGAGCTAGACTCTGTGGGCTTCTGTCTCAGAAGCCGGTTCCCTCCCGCCGTAGTAAACGTAGTACAAGTCGCGGCAAATCGGGCTAAAATGCGAAAAGAAGGCGAACAAAAGGGAGAAAAACGGCTTGCTAGGTTTTGTCAGAACTTGCGACTTTTTAGCGGGTTGCGTCGGGTCCGACAAGATTTAGCAAATTTGGGTTCCCGCTTGCAAAGCAGGTGCTCAACTTGCTCCGATCGCATCAGAGCCACGGGCTTTGCGTCGAGTACACGGCATATTGTTCCCAATTTTTTGGCCTACAGATGGCCTACGAATCGTCGACTCTGTCGGTTTTGTCGGTTTCTTAGTCTGAGTTTTCTGTAAGTTGCGTGCTGTCAGCGCGGCTTTTTGTACGACATCTTCTGAAATTTATGCGAATATTTTCTCTGTTTTCGACGCCGACTTTCGTCTTGACTTCGCTCTCACAATGAGTACCATTGCTCTCATTATGAGATCAACAACTCCGGCGCTGGCAGATGTGCTGTTCGGGAAGGGACGCGGAGCAATCCTGGCTCTCCTCTATGGTCACCCCGATCAGTCCTTTTACTACCGACAAATCACGCGCCAACTCGATGGTGTGAGTGATGGCGCGCTGCACCGCGAACTGGGCACCCTCTATCGACTCGGGCTGATCGACCGCACGACGGTCGGTAAGCAGGTTTTCTACCGCGTCAATCGCAACCATCCGGTCTTCCCGGAACTGCGCGCCCTGGTTGCGAAGACCGTGGGCGCAAATTCAGGTGCTCCGCTCAGCACTCGCATCGCTGGCGAACCGCATCTCTCTCGCCTTTATTTACGGATCAATGGCGCGGCAGGAGGAAAGAGCGGAAAGCGACATCGACCTGTTGATCGTCGGCAAGGTGACGCCCGAAGACGTGATAGCGCGTCTGGGTGAAGTCGAGTCGTCGCTCGGGCGCGCGGTCAACCCCACGCTCTACTCTGTGGCCGAATTCAAGACGAAGCTCGGAAGCGGAAATCATTTCCTGAATTCTGTGGTGCGCGGCGAGAAGGTTTTCCTAATTGGAGACCAAGATGAGCTTGGAAAAGTGAGTGGAATACAGTTGGCTCAAAGCCGAACCAACCAGTCGTGATGAGATCAAGAGTCTGCTGACGATTGTTAATCGTGACTTGAAAGACGCGAATGTGGCCGCGATCTCCGAGGATCGGCGGTTCGAGGCGGCCTACAGTGCTGCGCGCACAGCCGCCACGATTGCTCTACGAGCATCCGGCTATCGAACGTCAACTCAAGTCGGGCACCACGCGAAGACGATTGAGTCTCTCGAATTGACGATCAACGCTGATTCCAAGATGATCCAGAAGATGAGGACTTTCTCGAAAAAGAGGAACATAACCAGCTACGACTCTGCGGGTAGCGTATCGAAGCAGGAGCTGGAACTCGCAATTAAAACCGCCGCCGAACTGCACCGCCAAGTTGTTGCCTGACCGGAAAAAAACCATCCTGAGCTCATGAAGGACTGACCGTTCTCCCCGTTTGTCATTGTGACGCTGTACTCGACCCCTATCGAGGTCAATGCCGCTCTCAGCGAAGCCCCACGGCATACTGAGCGCCGTGTATTGGCCTCAGTGTTTTGGCGTGAATTTGGCATGAAAACGCGGCAGTGTACCGGTTCTGCCAGTTTGTTAGGTTGCCGTTTGTGTAAGTTGCGTGTTGTCAATCCCGCCCTTTGTCCGACATCTCCTAGCCTTGGTTTAGATGAAAACCAATAGGCGCGGGCGCATCGACCCTCGGGCCTTCTTCTTTGGTAGTCCTTTCTGCCTGCCATAACTTGAATTTCCTCCCACGAAGAAGAAGGAAAAGGCCGGGACCAAAAAAAAGCTGTAACTATGAGCGCCAATAACCAGTAATCAAGTATAGAGAGTGGCCGATGGAATTGCTGGAACGGTTCGCGGCGGGCAACCTGGAAGCCTTCGAAGCGCTGTTTCGAGAGCACCACAAGGAAGTTTACGCCTGGATTGTCCGCATCGTCCGGGACCACGGAATTGCCGAGGATCTCACGGTGGAAACTTTCTGGCGCATTTACCGGGCGCGCGACCGATTCGACCCAGCCGGCAATTTTCGCGCTTGGGCGCGAAGGATCGCGACCAACGCCGCTCTTGACCAGCTAAGGACGGCGCGCCGCGAAACCGAACTCCCGGAAGGTCTGGCCGGCGCAGGGACTGCGGATCCCGCAGTCCGCCGCGAAACGCGTGAACGGATCAAGCAGGCTTTCTTTCAGTTGCCGGCAAAATACCGCTTGGTGGCCACGCTGGCCCTGATCGAAGAAGAGCCCTACAAGAACATCGGCGAGGCCGCGGGCATATCCGTTGCGCTCGTCAAAGTTCGCGTCTTCCGGGCCGTTCGAATGCTGCGCAAGAAACTCAATTCCCTGGGCATAGAGGTCAACGCAAAATGAGCAAGGAAGAAAATAACAAAGAGATGAAAGAGCTCCTCAGGCAGGCGATCGCGCCCGCACAGGACACCGAACTCCGCCGCGACCTCTGGCCGCAAATGCTCCGCAAGCTCGAGGAGCAACCCGCCCCGGTGGTCAGGGTCCCCTGGTTCGATTGGGCGCTCGCTGCGATTCTGAGCGCGGTCCTCGTTTTCTTTCCCGGTTCTATCCTGGCGCTGCTGTATCACCTGTGAAGCTGGAGGCCTTATGAATCAGCACATTTATCTTCGCGCGTACATGGCAGGCATCGTTGTGCCCACGATTTTTCTCCTTGTCGTCGCGACCGTTTTCACGATCGCCCGTTACATCTACAATGTCCCCGTTCCCGTCGAGCGCGTGATCGTGTTCCCCATGGCCGTGGTGCCCAACGCCTGGGGCCTTTGGAATGTTCTCTTCGTGGCACTGCGCTCTCGTCTGCAACTCTCCATCGGCCTCCACGGCGCTCTCTTGCCCATTTTGCTCGCCCCGCTCGGTATCGTTGTCGCGAGTCTTCTGAACTTCCCCATTCCCAACTTCGCCGCGCACGCCTTCCCGATCGCCGCACCTGTCGCGCTGCTTGTCTACTATTTCGCCTGGAAATACCTGGTCGGCTTCCTCAATCGAGTTCAGGAGATCGCTTGAAGCTTGGAGCGCCTGACCTGTCCTCACGGACAGTGTTTGATCTGCGCAAGCCACTTCTTTTTCGTGGTTGCCTCGCCATGCCAATCGCAACTAAAGTGAATCCATGCCGCTCCTACCCACCCGGAGCCGAATCGACTCTTCTGGATCGAATAATGGAGGAAGTATGTGGACCAAGCAGCAAACGCAAGCCGAACCACCTGCCGTATCGCCGGCGACGAAACCCGCGTCCTCGGCAACACCTTTTGGCGCACCATCTGGCGCTCGCTCGAGCAGTTCCCCGGCACGCAATCCTGCGCGTCTCGGTTCGAGCTTGCAAATCAAGGGTCATATCACCGGCACCGAAGACTTGCAGATCGACGGCAAGGTGGAGGGTTCGATCACGCTGCGCGGCCATCAATTAACCGTCGGTTCCACCGCACAGCTCAATTCCGAGATTCACGCCGGTGAAGTAATCGTCTATGGCAAAGTCGTCGGCAATGTGCATTCGCGCGACCGCGTCGACGTGAAGACGGATGGCTCGGTCACCGGCGACATTTCCACGGCACGGATTAGCATCGAGGATGGCGCCCATTTCAAGGGCCGTATCGAGATCGACCCGGCCAAGTCCCAAGCCGCCGCCGATTAGTACGGCCTGGTTCTCTCATCCTCGCTGTGGTGGACCTGCGATCTATCCGGCGTAAATAATGTTTTCCGGCTTTCTGATGGGTTGCCTCAGCGGCGCATCGGACCTAACTAATTGTTGGCTTGCCCGGGGTACGTTTGACGTCGTCGCTCAGCACGATCGCTTCCGCGATCTCTTTCATCGATTTGCGCCGTTGGCGGCTTTGCCGTTGCAAGCTGATATAAGCCTCTTGCTCGCTCAGTTGCAAATCCCGCTGCAGGATTCCTTTGGCGCGCTCGATCGCCTTCCGGGCCTCCAATTGTTCGGAAAGCTCTGAGTTCTCTCCCTCGAGTCGGGCAATTTCAAACTCGGCGCCCACCAGAAATCCAATGGTCGAAATCAGATGGATCTCGCGCTGGCTGTAGTTGTGCGGCTGCCGGTGTTGCAGGTTTATGACTCCGACTAGCTTGTCTCGGGACAGTACGGGCACAGACAGGAACGCTTGGTAGAGATCCTCGGGCAGTTCGTTAAACGATCGGAACCGTGGATCCTGGAAAGCATCGCGCGCGACCGCCACCGGTTTTTTGTGCTCGGCGACCCATCCAGTGATGCCTTGCCCTACACGGAGCTTCAATCGATCTACAACTTCTGAATGCGGATTTTTGAAGGCCCGCAGGACCAGCTCATGGCCCTCCAGGACGTAGACAAAACACGAATCGGTCTCCACCACGGCGGAAATGACTTCTACGACGCGCCCCAGGACCTCGGGCAACGGATCGCCAGCCGCAATGCGGTTGCCAATTTCATGCAACATGTCTAATTCAAGATTTTTCACCGGTAAAATGGCCGCTTTCGCAGTTCATAACTTAACTTAGAACGTACCGGGGCAGGATAGTGGTGTCCAATTGAAATTTTGCAACCGCTGCATCGAAGGAAAAACGTCCGCTGCTGGCGGGCCGTTTGAACGGCCCGCCACACAGGTCGGGAATTTCTCATCAATCGATTGCCTTGGATGCCGACGCCGGTTCAGGACCTGCCGCCTGGGCAAGTATCTGGGTCTTGTCCTTCGGGCTCCACCAATCGAAATCCAGAACAAGTCCCTGCTTGTCCAGATACATGGAGTGCATAGCCATGCCATTGTTCACAGGCGCTAGGACGAGCTTACTTGCGTCGAGAGCACGGGCACTTCGCGTCACCATTGCGAAAATGATGGCAACCGGGCCGGCTTTTGTTTCCGGGCGCACCACGACCTGCACTACCTGACGAGCACCCTGGATCGAACTGACGGATTGCAGGATACCCACTGGTTCGATGGAAAATGTGTAGGCTCCTGCCGGAAGAAATTTCTTCCCCAAGCTTGTATTTTCGGTCAGCGTGAACTTACCGGCGACTGTTTCCTGGCCAAGAAGGGGGCTTGCGGCTCCGCACAAGGCCATCAGTCCCAGCACAACCACTCTTGCAAATGTACTGCGATGAATCGATTTACTAAGAAGCGTTACCATTTCGTTCCTCCACTTTGGATTGGGATCGACGCACAAGCTCTGCTTGGGCGTCAGCTGGGTTGTTTTTGTTTCCGTTTCAGACCACGAGGTCAGAAAACAACCGATGCAACCGAGAGGCTGGACGGTCTTGCTAATGAACTACGAGGTTCTCGTCGCACGTTGCGGCGTGGCAAACGCGCGAACTCTACAATGTCACTCTTGCAGAATATTCCCGGGGAGTCCAATGGAAAGAATTCATCGCCATGATTCGCCCGGTCAATCGATGCGGCCTCCTGCCGCGCAGTGAAATCTGAACGCATCGTCAACTCGGAATTTTTCTTCCCATCTCGGATCTCAATCTTCTAACTTCCCGAATGCCGTTGCTCTTTCTACGGATCGCCGTACGCGTGGATACCATTCATAGCGTCCACACTTCAAGCCATGCGAATCACAGCCTGGGAATACTGCGCTGAAATAAGCAGGAAGGCTGAGGGCTCAAAGGCCCCAATGTCAGGGATCCTGTCTCACCGTTTCAGAGGAAGTTTTCAGGTGGCGTCTCTTCAACAGACTTCGGTGCGGAGATTCGCTGCTTTTCGTCCACGGCGAAGAGCAGGTAATTGCTGAAACTGTGGCGCCGGTGAAACCGCCGCCCCTTCCAATCGAAATAAACTTCCGCGGTGCTGGGAAGCCACATCTCCACATTCCGTGTGCGGAAGTGCACCGGACCGTATTCAATGGCGGTGCGGTCGGCAACGAGACGGATTTCCGGCACAGGTGCGACCAGGTCTGTCTCCAGCCTCACGATCTGATAGCTCTCCGCGTCGATCCAAGCGCGCCCCTTCAGGGCAACTGGGTGTGATGGGTCTTCGAAGCCCATCCGGTAGCTCCGCATCGTATTGGGCTTGTCGGCTCTTTGTCGGAAATGAACTTGCCACGCGATTCTGCCGTTCCATCGCGCCAGACCCTCGCAAGTCATCTCGAAGCTCCCCGCGTTATTAGGATGAAAAATGAGAACCAATGCAGGCAGCCCGTTCGTTTCCAGGCCGTCCGGAAATTCCCCAAAAGCGCTTCCCACTGTCCTGAACTCCTCAACATTGAAAAATCCCGTCTTTACTTTCTGGATGGAAACCATGTAGTCGAACTTTCGCGTTTCCGGACTCGAGGCTAAACCCCATTTGTTGATCGTTTCATGCTTCAGGGATTCGGTCGCCACGAAGCGATCGACGTTGCCGACAAATTCCTCAATCCGCTGGCCTGCCTTCTTCGCCACTTCGTCAAGCGTGCAGACGGCGCCGGGTTCCACAGGAGGCACTTTCTCGTCAATGTCAGGAGGCAACCAACTGGAGAGAAGAGGAAGCGCGGTGACCTCGGCAAGCGTCCCTGGCTGCACCATCTCCGCGCTTGCCGCGTCAGCGGCACCCTGCGCATTCTGCGCCTCCGGCAACTGCAAACTCTCCAATTGTTTCTTCGCGGCCGCGTCCGCGGGATGTTCCTGCACGTAGGCTTGAAGAACGCTAACAGCTTTGCCCTTTTCTCCGCGTTTTGCCAGGGCGGCTGCCAGGAACCGCTGAACAGCCGCGGCCTGCCCGCGGCCCAGTTCGAGTGCGCGCTCGGCTTGTTTGACGGCTTCGTCGGGGAATCCTTGATGCAAGTACGCATCCGCATAGATCGCGTGCGCCCGCCAGGAAGATGGCGCGGCTCGAACCGCCCGGTCGAGATACGGCAAGGCTTCACCAGCCTTGTTTTCGTCCAGAAGTGCCTGGCTCAAGGAAAGCAGTGCGCGATAATGTTTGGGATAAAGTTCGAGCGCCTTCGTCCAATAGGACTTGGCCTGAACACGATCGCTCAACTGCAACGAATAAACGCCAAAGAGGTAATTGATTTCCGCGCTCGTCGGCGCAACGCGGTGAGCCGTTTCTAGATGGCTCCGCGCCTCGGCCAGCTTGTTGCTCCGCAGCGCTTCCATCGCCTTGCTGATTGCCTTTTGGGCCTTCGGAGCGAGTGACGCGATTTCCGCGTCGGTGATGGCGTCCTCCCCCTCCGGCGCTGGCTGCAGTTGAATGGTCACCTTCATTAGCGTCGTGCTCTGCGCCTGCGCGTCAACCCGCTTCGTGACTCTTCCGAATCCGGATGCAACCACCAGAACGTTGTACTCGGCTTGCGGCAATTCGTTTAACCTCAGATAGCCGCTTCTGGCCGTTCCTTGGCGATAGAATTGGCCGTTCAGCCTGGTCAAAGTAACCACAGCCGGCCCCTCAATAGGCGCCCCATTTGGTCCTTTGATGTACACGTCTAAGTCAATCGGTTGAGTTATTCCGGCCAGTCCCCCTGCCCCGGGGAGGGTTCTAATAATCCCCGATCCCTCGCCTTGAGCTAAGAGCCGGACCGGTAGGAGTGCGGCGCAGCCAACTGCCAGAACAAGAACGGCGGAATTCAAAATGCGGACCACCATCTACGACTCCAAATAGGCGGGGAAGCTGACGACTCCCAAAATCATACTCCTCATGCTCCCCCTTTGCGAGAAACGGAACTCGCACGACCGGCCATGCTTCGTGTTTTCAAATTCGAATGTGAATCTTTAGCCTCCCGAATATCTCTGCTCTTTCCACGGGTCGCCGTAGGCGTGATACCCATTCCGCTCCCAGAAACCTAGCCGGTCGTAATCCAGCAGCCTGAACCCACGCACCCATTTCACGCTCTTCCACGCATACAAATGCGGTACGATCAGCCGCAAAGGCCCGCCGTGCTCTGCTGTCAGCGGCTCACCGTCATGTTCGAACGTAAACAGCACCTCCGGCCGCTGCAAATCCGCTAGCGGCACATTTGCCGTGTAGCCTTCCTCCGCCAGCACCAGCGCAAACTGCGCCCCAGGCCTCATCTTCACCAGCTTCATCACATCCGTAAACAACACGCCCTTCCACCGGTTGTCCAGCCGGCTCCACCGCGTTACGCAATGAAAATCCGAAGTCACCTCCGTCTGCGGCAGCTCGCGAAACTCCGCCCAAGTCAGCTGTACCGGCTCCTCCAGCAACCCCGAAATCTTGAAGTCCCACTTCGCCGCATCGAACACCGGCACGCTGCCGTAGTGAAGCACCGGCCACTTCAGCGTCACTGACTGCCCCGGCGGCAGCCGCCCCTGGGCCTTCGCTTTCTTCTCCAGTTCTCTTCGGCTCCCCAAATCTCCAAACAATGCCATCTCGATCTCCCGCAAAATTAGATACTTAGCTTCGTCAAAAGTTTCCGGTTCCACTTAAACCCGCTCTACGCCACAAATTCAATTGCATCTTGACAGTCACTCAAAAATAGCTCTTGACTGTAAATATCGATTAGACTATTTTACTCTAGGCCTTGTCTCAAATGGTCTCTGACCGTAGGCCTGGAGCAGACTCCCCGCTCATGAAAAAACCCGAGCAACGAGACCTTTTCCCAGGTGCCTTGGAGATGATGATTCTCCGAACGCTGAAACGCCAGCCCCTGCATGGCTATGCCCTCGTGCAGCACATCAAGCGTACCTCTAACGACTTGCTTCAGATTGAAGAAGGATCGCTCTACCCGGCTCTTCAGCGTCTGCTCAAAGAAGAGTTGGTGAAGGCGGAATGGGCCGTTTCTTCAACCAACCGTCGCGTCCGCATTTACAGGTTGACGGCAGCAGGTGCCAAGCATCTGCAGCGGCAGGTCTCGAGCTTCGAAAGAATGCTCGAAGGCATTACACGCGTCTTGACGCCGGGTGAATCATGAATTGGTTTAAACAACTGTTTTCTCGCCGCCGCCTCTACGACGATCTTTCCGAAGAGATTCACGAACACCTCGAAGAAAAGATCGAGGAACTCGTTGCCAGCGGCATGCCCAGAAAAGAAGCTGCCGCCGCCGCTCGCCGCGAGTTTGGCAATGTAACTTTGGCGGAAGAAGACAGCCGCGAAGTCTGGCGCTGGCCACTCATTGAAAACTTTCTGATGGATCTTCGCTTCGGCTTACGCATGCTCAGCAAGAATCTGGGTTTCACCGCGGTAGCCGTGCTCACCCTCGCGCTTGGCATCGGCGCGAACACTGCCATCTTCGGTGTTGTGAACGCCGTGCTGCTCCGCCCACTGCCTTTTAAGCAGCCGTCAAGGCTCATGATGCTCTTCGAGGGCATCCCGAAGCTGGGTTTTCCGAAGATGGGGTTTTCGGCGCCGGACTTTGCGGTCTTTGAGCGCGCGCAGAAATCGTTTGAGAGCGTCGGTGTGTATCAGAACAAATATTTCAACCTTTCCGGCGACAGAGAACCTGACCGGCTGATGGCGGCGCGCATCTCGTCTTCAGTTTTCCCCATGCTGGGCGCTGAGCCTATGCTAGGCCGCAGGTTCACGATCGGAGAGGACGCTCCGGGACAGAACGTCGTCATCCTCAGCTATGGGCTTTGGCAGCACCGCTTTGGCGCTGACCCAGGCATTATCGGACGCAACCTTGAGCTCAATCGTCAACCTTACACCGTCATTGGCGTGATGCCGAAAGCTTTCGATTTTCCGTTGCGTGGGCCCCAAGGCAGCGAGCCAGCGGAGCTTTGGGTGCCCATGGCTTTTACGGCCACGGAATTGGAAGGTTGGGGCACGAATTACATGAACGGCGTCCTGGCGCGGCTGCGCCCCGGCTTGGCGTTCCAGCACGCGTCTGCCGAGGCCGAGTCACTCTCGCGCTCAATCGGATCGAATTATCCGCCGGAGTTGACGAAGGCTTTCCAGGGCGCAGAACTCAAAGTCAGCATGAATTCCTATCACGAAGAAGTTGTCAAGTCAGTGCGGACTCTGCTTCTTATTCTGATGGCGGCTGTGGTCCTGGTGTTGCTGATTGCTTGCGCCAACGTCGCGACACTCTTGGTGTCACGCGCCGCATCGCGGCAGAAAGAGGTTGCGCTGCGTACCACTCTCGGCGCCACGCGCGTCCGGTTGTTGCGGCAGATGCTGACCGAAAGCCTTTTGCTCGCGCTCATCGGCGGTTCTTTAGGGTTCGCGTTCGCCTCCTGGGTCAAGACCTTACTGCTCTCGCTTGTGCCTGAAAGCGTTCCGCTGCCGCGCGACATTCCCATTAGCGGCAGCGTGATCGTTTTTGTGCTCGCTGCCTCCTTCCTGACGACTGTTCTCTTCGGATTGGTCCCGGCGTTCCAGGTATCTGCGATGGCTCTTTATGGCCCGCTTCAGGAGGGCGGCCGCAGTGGCACTCCCGGCCGGTTACGGCATCGCCTCCAAGGCTTTTTCGTTACCGTTGAATTTGCCCTGGCTTTGGTCTTGCTGATCGGGTCCGGCTTGCTGATTCGGAGCTTTGCGAAACTCCTGGAAACCAATCCTGGGTTCCGTCCCGACCATGTGCTCACGCTGAATATTCCTATTCCCTCTGAGAGATATACCCAAGCCACAAAAGTCCGCCAGTTCTATGAGCAATTGCTCGACCGCGCCGGGAACATAGCCGGCGTGAAAGCGGTTGGACTGACGAGTGACTTGCCTCTGAACGGTTGTGGCACGATTGCGATTCAGATTGAAGGTGGGAGAAACACCGGGGGCGAGACGCCACAGGCGATTTGTCAGACGTGGCAAGTAGGGAACTATTTTCAGACGCTCGGCATCCCGCTGCTTAAGGGCCGCTCGTTTACGCTTGAAGACCGTATCGATACGCAACCCGTCGCCATTGTAAGCGAAATGGCGGGGAGGCAGTTCTGGCCGGGCCAAGATCCCATCGGAAAGCGCATTCGTTGGGGTGTTTACACTCCTTGGCAAACGATTGTTGGAATTGCAGGCGATGTGAACGACGAGCCGCTCGGCCAGCCGGTGCGGCTGCACGTCTATAGACCGTATCTGCAAATGGCCGATCTATTCTTCGAGGACAGCAGATTCGGTGAAGTGCGCTCGATGAATCTTGCTGCGTTATCGCAGACGGATCCGGCTTCGCTGACTTCCGCAGTCATCGGCCAAATTCATTCGCTCGATCCCGATCTGGCTGTGGCGCACATTCGCACGATGACGCAAGTCATCAGTTCTTCCGTTGCCGGACCCAGGTTCAACACGCTTCTTCTGGGTGTTTTTGCTGGAGTGGCCCTGTTCCTCGCGGCGATTGGAATTTATGGCGTCATGGCGTATGCGATCGCGCAGCAGACGCACGAAATCGGCATCCGTTTGGCGCTAGGGGCACAGCCGAGGAATGTTCTGCAGCTTGTTCTGCGACGAGGAGTGCGTTTGGCGGGAGTGGGCGCCGCGTTCGGTGTGGCCGCCGCACTGGCTCTTACACGATTGATGGCTGGCCTCCTTTATGACGTCAGCGCAACCGATCCGGTCACGTTTTCCTGTGTTGTGATTCTTCTGCTCGCTATCGCGCTGTTGGCTTGTTACGTGCCGGCGCGCCGGGCGATGCGCGTTGATCCGATGGTCGCGTTGCGCTACGAGTGAAGATTTTCAGCCAATGTTCGAAGGGAGTGTATGTCTTAGCGCCGGGTGAATGATGAATTGGTTTAAACAACTGTTTTCTCGTCGCCGCCTCTACGACGATCTTTCCGAAGAGATTCACGAACACCTCGAAGAAAAGATCGAGGAACTCGTTGCCAGCGGCATGCCCAGAAAAGAAGCCGCCGCCGCCGCTCGCCGCGAATTTGGGAATGTAACCTTGATGGAAGGAGACAGCCGCGAGGTGTGGCGGTGGTCATCCATTGAAAATTTTCTTATGGATGTCCGCTACGGCTTGCGGATGTTGCGCAGATCGCCCGGTTTCACCGCCATTGCTGTCCTCACTCTGGCGCTCGGCATCGGCGCAAACTCCGCCATTTTCAGCCTAGTGGATTCCTCGCTGCTGCGAGCTTTGCCATTCAGCAAATCGGCACGACTGGTTCGTATCTATACAACTGAAACGGACGGCGAAATCCACACGCCCTCCGCTACGGAGTATTTAGCGCTGCGCAAATACGCCCAATCCTTCGACGAAATCACCGGACTCGGCTGGGCCGACTATTTTTATGGCAGCGATCAGTCCGGATGGCAGAACATCTCAGGCTATCGAATCACTACCAATTGGCTCACGGCGCTCGGCGTTCAACCATATCTGGGCCGCAACTTCGTCGAAGAAGAACAGGAAGCTGGCCGCGATAACGTGGCAATTCTCTCTTTTAACTGTTGGAGGAGTCGATTCCACGCGGATCCCCAAATTGTCGGACAGCGGCTGACCCTCAACCGCCGCAACTTTACCGTTGTCGGCGTGTTGCCCGAAACTCTCGGTCGATACTACGGCGATGATATCTTCGCGCCCCTGGTCTTAAGTTCCTACACGGCGGCTCGGGGGCGTGACAGAGCCAGAGTGCAAATCGCCGCACGCCTGAAGCCAGGCGTGACCCTCGGCCAAGCCCGTTCCGAAATTTCTGTCATTGCCCAGCAATTGAGAGCTTCCAAGCCTCCAACAGACCTCAGCGGACATCTCACCGTGCAAGAGTTCACGGAGGAGTTCCAGAATCTGGGTCCAACGGCACGCAATGCCCAACGCGGCCTCTGGATGATGCTCGGAGGGGCTGGTCTCGTTCTGCTTATCGCCAGCGCAAACGTCTCCAGCCTTCTCTTGGCGCGTGCCGTGAAACGCCGCAAAGAGATCGCCGTCCGCGCAACTCTTGGCTGTTCGCGCCCAAGGATGATTCGCCAGTTGCTCACCGAATGCGCGGTTCTCTTCCTCTGCGGCGGCATCCTGGGTGTCCTCGTCGCTCGCTGGTCGGAGGACCTGCTCATGAACCTAATCGCGGGCCTCGGTCCCAACGGCGCATACGTGAGCATCAACTCGCGCATCTTTCTGTTCAGTCTGGGAGTGTCATTCCTTTGCGCCTTGGTATTTGGCTTCGTTCCCGCCCTGCATGCCACGCGCATCAACCTCAATGATTCCTTGAAAGACGTCGCGCCAACAACAGTGGGTGGATTTCACTCGCGCCGACCGCGAAACCTCTTCCTCGTTTCGCAAGTCGCCCTCGGAATGGTGCTCCTGGTCGGATTCGGACTGTTGCTACGCAGTTTTCTGCACGTCGAGTCCGTACCCATGGGCTATGACCCAGCGAACGTCTTGACGGCATCCGTCGGCCTATCCACTCCTCGCTATCGGGAACCATCCACCCGCCTGCACTTCTTGCGAGCAACCGTCGAGCGTGCGCGCTTGATGCCTGGTGTTGAATCCGCAGGAATGACGGAAACTCTGCCGCTCGACGGCGCCGACTCTGGGTCACTAATCGTCGAAAATCACGCAGCCGGCGCGCACGAAGGAACCCGCGAAACTCGCCGTCTTTCTGTCGATTCTGAGTTCTTTTCCACTATGAAATTCACCATGCTCGCAGGCCGCGCGTTCAACGACAACGACTCGATCGACTCTGCCGCGGTTGTAATCGTGAATCAAACTTTCGCGAACAAATTCTTTCCAAAAGAGAATTCCCTCGGCCGTCGTTTCGCCTTCGCGGATTCGCCCATGACCTGGCGAGAGATTGTCGGCATCGTTTCGAATGTTCGCCAGCGCAATCTCGACGAAGACTCGCAACCCATAGCGTACCTTCCACTGGCGCAAACCCTTCCCCACGATCTTCATCTAGCAATCAGAGTGCGGGATTCAGCTGACATGGGCCCCGTCTCGCGCGGCCTGAGCAACTGGCTTTGGCCTCTGGATCAAGATCTCTACTGGGCACAAAGCACCATGCTGCAGCGCGTGCACGATTCAGAGTCCGTCTCTTTGCGCCGCCCGGTTGTCACCTTGCTCGCTTTGTTTGGCGGACTTGCTCTCCTCCTGGCGTTGATCGGCGTATTTGGTATCACGTCCTTTAGCGTTGCCGAACGCACGCGCGAGATCGGAATTCGAATCGCGCTCGGTGCCGCCCGCTCCGAAGTCGCAGGTCTCGTCCTGAAAGAAACGCTTCTCCTTACTGTCGCGGGCCTTGCGTCTGGCGCGCTCGCCGCGCTGGTCCTGACGCAATTGCTGCCGGCCGGCCCACTCGGCTGGTCCGGTTCCGCAATCTCCCTGTACGGAGTTTCCCGAACTGACAGTCTGACCTATTTTTGCTCCTGCGCTGTGCTTGGCTTCGTCGCGCTCGCGGCGTGCTATATCCCCGCGCAGCGGGCGATGCGGGTAGATCCAATGGTCGCGTTGCGGTACGAGTGAAGATTTTCAGCCAATGTTCGAAGGGATACCTCGTGTCTTAGCGCCGGGTGAATGATGAATTGGTTCAAACAACTGTTTTCTCGTCGCCGCCTCTACGACGATCTTTCCGAAGAGATTCACGAACACCTCGAAGAAAAGATCGAGGAACTCGTTGCCAGCGGCATGCCCAGAAAAGAGGCTGCCACAGCCGCTCGCCGCGAATTTGGGAATGTAACCTTGATGGAAGAAGACAGCCGCGCAGTCTGGCAATGGTCGTCTATGGAGAGTTTTTTCATGGATTTTCGCTACGGTCTTCGCCAGCTTCGGAAGAATCCAGGCTTTACCGCCGTCGCGGTGCTCACGCTTGCGCTCGGCATTGGCGCCAATACAGCGATCTTCAGCGTGTCCGATGCGGTGATGCTGAAGTTGCTTCCCGCCAAGAATCCAAAGCAACTCGTGTATTTTCGCCTGCTTTCACCTGAAGAGCATGGGAGTGCTTTCTCTCGCGCTGAATTTGAGCAGTTTCGAGATTTGAGCCGCTCTTTTTCCGGAATGTTTGCCTTCGACACCACGCGCCTGGTGGTCAACGTGGACGGGGAGCCGGACTTTGTCTGGGGTCAGTGCGTTTCTGGAAATTTTTATTCGGTCTTGGGTGTCGACCCAAGTCTGGGGCGGGCTCTCACGAGTGATGATGACCAACCCGGAAGACCAGCCGTTGCCGTCATCAGTTACGACTATTGGAAACGAAAATTTGCGCAGGACCCTTCTGTCGCAGGCAAAACGATAACACTGAAAGAGATTCCATTCGCCATTGTTGGCGTTGCCCCTGCGCGATTTCGCGGCATCGAACTCGGCGATTCAACGGATATCTGGGTTCCCTTGGCATTCTGGGAACAACTGCGGCTGAACGATCATCTCACCCTTGGCGTAATGGCTCGGATGAAACCGGGAGCCGTTGAAAAACAGGCAAGCGTCGAGTTGACACTAATTGATCGGCAATTTACAGCTGCAGCGCTGGGCTCGAACATTTCGCCTCAAGACGAACGTGACCTCCAAGCGCGAAGCGTGGAGCTGGTTCCGGGAGGCCGCGGTCTTGTCGATCTGCCCGACGAACTTCCTCGATCGCTGCTGGTGCTGACGATGATCGTTGGATTGGTGCTGCTGATCGCGTGCGCCAATGTCGCCAATCTGTTGCTCGCCCGGGCGGTGAACCGTCAAAGAGAAATTGCGGTGCGTCTTGCACTGGGCGCTCCAAGGATGCGGTTGTTCCGGCAGCTGTTCACCGAAAGCTTTGTGCTCGCGGTGACCGGAGGAGCTTTAGGTCTGCTTTTTACGGCCTGGACCACGAGTTTTCTTGTGCGCATTCTATCGGATGGTGACACACTGCAGGCGCTGGACGTCCACGCGGACGTCCGCACTTTGTATTTCACCCTGGCTGTCTCTCTTTCCACTTGTCTTCTCTTCGGAATCGCTCCGGCTTTTTGGGCGGCGCGCGTGGACGCGGGTCTCACGCTGAAGGGCGTCGCATCTTCGAAAGGGGCGAATGCGCCGCATCTCGGACCGCGAAAGGTTTTGGTCATCTCTCAGGTGTCCTTGTCGGTTTTGCTCTTGGTGGGCGCAGGCTTGCTCGTGCGAAGCCTCCAAAAGCTGAGCATCGTCGATCCTGGCTTCCGTCAGGAGAACGTTTTGTTAGTGTCCATCTATCCGACGCTATCGGGTTATGAAGGTGCGCGAGAGCTTGATCTCTACGCAAGGGCGCAGAAGCGAGTTAGCGCGGCGCCGGGAGTATTATCAGCGACATTTTCCCGATTTAGAATGCTGAGCGGCGGGCGCTGGATCCGCGTGGCTTCACATTTTGCTTCCCCAAGCAATGGAGAAAAGGAACTCAGGGTAATCTGCAATCCCGTCGCTCCGCGCTTCTTCGAGAGCATGGGCATTCCTCTGATTCTTGGCCGTGATTTCACCGACGCGGATGGAGGAGCCGCGCCGAGAGTCGCAGTTGTGAGCGAATCGTTCGCGCGCAAGTATTTTCCCGGCGAAGATCCACTCGGGAAACCATTACGTTTCAAAGACGGGAAAGCCGACGAGCAGATTGCCGTTGTGGGGGTCGTCAAAGAAGTGAAGTCACTGAGCCTTTGGGAACGGGAACCGGTTCCGCAGATGTATATCCCGCTTGCGCAAGCTCCGGCTGATCTTCTTGGTCAAATAACAATGGAAGCTCGCACGGCAATGGAACCCGCTACGGCAGCGGCCGCAGTCCGCGACGCCATGCGCGACGTTGATGCAAATTTACCCCTCGTGCGAATAATTACGCAAAAAGCGCAGACGGAGGGCACGCTGCAAAATGAAAGATCTCTAAGCACGTTGTCCACCCTCTTCGGGGTCCTGGCGCTTCTGCTGGCATGTCTTGGGCTGTACGGCATCGCTGCCTACTCGGTGGCGGCGCGCACGCGGGAAATTGGAATTCGCATGGCGCTGGGGGCACGGTCTGACGATGTTCACCGCATGGTCCTCCGCCAGGGGATGCGGTTGGCCCTGACCGGCATTGGGGTGGGACTCGCGGGCGCCTTTGTCGTGTCCCGTCTTTTGGCAAGCTTGCTTTTTGGAATCAGCGGCACGGACTCGCTTATCTATGCGGGAGTATCTATCCTGCTGGTTCTCGTTGCTTTGGCTGCGTGTTACATCCCTGCGCGAAGAGCGGCGCGGGTCGATCCCATGGTTGCGTTGCGGTACGAATAGGTCATGGCTCTTTCGAGCCACAAGCGAACCATGAAAATAGCCGCAAAGCGCCCGTTGAAGGCAAAGGGGTTATGGCTATTTTCTGAGGAATGACGGCTCTGAGCGAAAACCGGACGACCAACTCGCCTTTCTTGCAAGTGACTGGGCACCTCTTTCCCACGCTTTCAGGGCCTGCCCCGGCCCTCTTGAGAGTTCCTCTGTGTCTCTTTGACAGGTGGCCTGGACGTAAGCCCCTAGACGATTTCGGGTGTCCCGTCTTCGATGTTGGAGGGCGGGACTTTTTGACTCTGCTTTTTTCTCGTTTGTCTCACCACACAACCGTTCAACTCGCGAATTCGCGCCGCATCAACCAGCCGCCACCTTTTCCAGCCGCTCCAGCGTATGTGGATGATCAGTGCTCACTATTGTTTTAAGTCCTTTAGCTGCAACACTTATGAGTCTCCCTGCACGTGTTGTAAACAAAAGACTCACGGCTTGGCTAAGCTCTTTAGAGTGACAGGGTCGAAAAACTCTGGTCGCAAATAAAATCGTGCTGAAATCAAAGGAGTTAATGTCAATAGCTCTGACTTGCCTGACATTACGCAATTTTCATGAAGTTTCGCGGGCCGCAGGCCCTTATGACACTTACAAAAAACAGGGGCACATCCGTCAAGCCAAAAGTTCTTCTCTCTGCTCCACTCTCTCGACGTTCCGTCGCTCTCCATCCGCCAAAGGCCGCACGCATCCCCGTGCTATCATCGGCGTTGCTGCCTGCGATTCAGCCAAGAAAGCGAGCCGGGAATGACCGCACGCACCCTGGATGGCCAGAAAATCCGCGACCAGATTTTCGCCGAGTTGAGTGACGAAGTCCGGTTGCTTACTGCGGCCGGCGTTCGCCCAGGCCTCGCGGCAGTACTCGTCGGAGAAAATCCGGCCTCGCAGCTCTACGTTAAAAGCAAAATCGCGGCCTGCCAACAACTCGGCCTCTCCAGCGCGCTTCTCACGCCACCTGCCACCGTCTCCACACTCCATCTTCTCGCCGTCGTCGAAGACCTGAATCGCGACAACGACGTTGACGGCATTCTCGTCCAACTCCCCCTTCCCCCTCAGGTGGACACCAAGCGCATCCTCGAAGCCGTGGATCCCGCCAAGGACGTAGATGGTTTCCATCCTGTCAATCTCGGCCGCCTCGTCAGTGGACGCCCTGGCCTGGTCGCCTGCACTCCCGCCGGCTGCATGGAAATTCTGCGCCGCAATGACATCAAGATCGAAGGCGCCAACGCCGTCGTCCTTGGCCGCAGCGATATCGTCGGTAAGCCCATGGCTCTTCTCCTCATGCACGCCAATGCCACCGTCACGATTTGCCATTCGAAGACGCGCGGCCTGCCCGACCTCCTCCGCCGCGCCGATATCATCGTCGCCGCCATGGGCAAAGCCGGCTACTTGGAAGCGGACTGGATCAAGCCCGGCGCCGCGGTCATCGATGTAGGCACCAATCGCATTACCGACCACAAAGAAGCCGAGCGGCTTTTTCACGGCTTTCCAGACCGCCTCGAAAAATTCCGCGCCAAAGGAAGCGCTCTCGTCGGCGACGTCCATCCCGGCGCTGTCAACATTGCCGGCGCGCTCACGCCCGTGCCCGGTGGCGTCGGCCCCACGACCATCGCCATGCTCATGAGCAACACCGTCAAAGCCGCCCGCCTACGCCGCGCCTCACCTAAATTTTCCGCAACGCAATCAACCACTAGCGCGCGATAATTCACGATCATGCTCCGACTCGGACTCACCGGCGGCATCGCCAGCGGCAAAAGCGCCGTCGCTGCCATGCTCCGCGAACTGGGCTTCGCCGTCCTCGACGCCGACTCCCTCGCCCACCGGCTCATCGAACCCGGCCGGCCCGCCTACGCCGAGGTCCTCCAGGAATTCGGGCAGGCCGTGCTCGCCCCCGATCTCCGTGTTGACCGCGCAAAGCTCAGCGCCATCGTGTTTGCCGATCGCGCCAGACTCGACCGCCTCAACGCTATCGTTCATCCTCGCGTCGCCGAAGTCGTCTTCCGTCAATTCGAGGAATGGCAGCGTGGCGGCACTCGCGATGCCGCATTAGTGGAAGCCGCTCTTCTGATCGAATCCGGCATCCACAAGAAGTTGGACGGCCTAGTGGTAGCCTGGTGCGAGCCTGAACAGCAACTCGGGCGCCTCCTCGTGCGCGGCCTCAGCGAGGCCGAAGCCCGCCGCCGCATCGCCGTCCAGCTTCCCGTCGAGGAAAAACTGCTTCTCGCCACCGAAAAAATCGACTGTTCCGGCTCTCTCGAGGAAACCCGGCGCCAGGTCGAAGCTCTCGCAGCGAAGCTCCGTCGCAATCGGACCACGCGGTGACCTGTTTCGGAATTTTCCTTATACTATTGGCATCGGTAAATCAGAAGGGACGACAACCATGACCGTAGTAAATTCCTCCAATCGCGCACGCATCATTCTTGCCGCGCTGGTTCTTCTCCTCGGCGCCTACTGGGCCGGCGCGCGATTCGGTTCCCGGCAGCCCACTAACGTCGAAGCCTTGCCTCTCGCCAGTTCGACCTCTCCCACTGCGATCGCGCAGCGCGATGCTCCACTAACCGACGATGAATCCATCAACGTGCGTATTTACCGGCAATCAGCCCCGGCCGTGGCCAACATTCTCACCAAGGCGACGGAATATGATTTCTTCATGGACCCTGTCCCCGTCGAAGGCGCCGGCTCCGGTTTTGTAATTGATGCCCGCGGCTACATCCTCACCAATTTCCACGTCGTCGAAGGCGCCCAGTCCATCGAAGTTGTGCTCGGCGATCAATCCCACTACCCTGCAAAATTCGTCGGCGCCGACCAGCGCAACGACGTCGCTCTCTTGAAAATCGTTCCCAAGGGAAAGCACCTCGCGGCGCTGTCGTTGGGAGATTCCGGAGCGCTCCAGGTGGGCCAAAAAGTTCTCGCCATCGGTAATCCTTTCGGCTTCCAGTCCACGCTCACCACCGGCGTAGTCAGCGCCGTCGGACGCACCGTGCAGACCAGCCAAACCACTTTCATTGACGAAGCCATCCAGACCGACGCCGCCATCAACCGCGGCAATTCCGGCGGCCCGCTCATCAATTCGCACGGCGAAGTCATTGGCATCAACTCCGCGATTTACACCCCCAGCGGCACCACCGCCGGCATCGGCTTCGCCATTCCCATCAACACCGCAAAGAACATTGCCAACGATCTCATGACCGACGGCCGCGTGCACCGCGCCTTTCTCGGCGTGGAAACGCTGCCCGTCGGCGGCTGGCTGGGCGAAGCGCTGGATCTGCCCGTGAAAGAGGGTTTGCTCGTGGAGAGAGCAGCGAAAGGCGGTCCGGCCGCAGCTGCCGGCATTCAAGGTGGCAATCGTGTCGTGGAAGCAGGCATGCGCAAGATCGCCATCGGAGGCGACGTGATCGTAGCCATCGACAGCCAGAAAGTCGTCAGTCAACTTGACGTCAACCTGGTCCTCAACCACAAGCGCCCCGGCGACAACGTGACCGTGACCCTTTATCGCGGAGGCAAGAAGATGGACGTTCCCGTCAAGCTCGGCGAACGCACCGGCAACTGAATCAGTTTTCAGTTTTCAGTTTTTGGTTTTTGACTTCGAATTCTGGTTTCAGTTTTTGGTTCTTAGTTTTCGGTCTTCTATTCACGGTCTTGCGCAGGAACGAACCGCTCATGTTTGAGGGTTTGAACGGTCGAATTCGGCGCGATGCTTGGCGCGCGCTTCATCGCTCAGCGAAAACCAGGACTCGGCGATATCGCGGACGCGTTCCAACTCCCTCTGCATTTCGGCGTGCTTGGCTTCCATGAGTTCTGAACTGGCGTCCTTCGGCACGTAGATGGGCGAGCTGAAAAGCATGAGCGTGCGAGAGAACGGTTTCGGCATCAGAAAATGGTCCCACGTTTTCTCAAACGTCTTCCCGCGTTCCACCCCAATGTGAAAAACCATGATCGGGCATCCCGTTTTCCGCGCCAACATCACCGGTCCCGGCTTGGCGACGTACCGCGGCCCGCGCGGTCCGTCAATGGTGAACGCGCAATCGAAGCCTTCTTCCAAACGTCGTGCCATCACCGCCAACCCGCGCAGTCCCCCGCGCGAAGAGCTTCCTTGCGCCGTCCCGTATCCCAGCCACTCGATCACTTTGCGCGTCCACTGCCCGTCGAACGCCGTCGTATTCATCACCACCACGCCGTGGTTTCGATACCACCACACCACTGGGATAATCACGCGGTGCCAGAACGCCCAGATGCATTGCTTCTTTGCCGCGTACACGCGCTCGGCGTGCTGCCAGCCCAGCACCTCGTAGCGCAGTGTCGGACCCAGCATTCGAATCACGCTGTACACGGCCGCGGCGATAATCGGAATCTGCACGCGCCTCGACCACGGCAAATCAGGCAGCCGTATGTCGTAATGCGCATTCAAGGGTTCCTCGCCTGATTTCTTTGTGGCCTCGACGGCTGTGTCGGGTGTCGTCATCATCCTCTGCGTGCGGGTGCAAAGCCGCCGAAGTATAGTATAGGCGCGACTTTCGGCCTCCGTGACGAGGAGTATCACCGAGTGGCGGCCTTCTCCAACTCGTTCGAATGCCGACGCCGGCCGCGGTTCCTGTGACCAGCATTGCGATCCTCTGCGCTGCGCTGCGCTGCTCGCCGCAACCGCCGCGCGTCCCGATGAACCGCCTTCCGACTCCGTGGGCGTCATCGACGGCGAAGCCATCGCCGTCAACGGACCCATGAGCGTCGAGGTCATCCACGGCCAGGCGAAAACCGTCCTGCGCAGGGGCAGCGACGTGCGCGTCAAATCCAGCGCCGCACGCATCGATCTTGTGGAAGGCGGCCAGATCAGCATTTGCGGTCCGGCGCATCTGTCGGTCCTCAAATCCGGTGGTTGGCTGACGATCGCCCTCGCTACCGGCACGATTCACGCGCACATCGAGCGCGAACTCTCCCTGACCATCTACTCTCCTCAAATCCAGGCGCAAGCCGTCGCCATTGGCGATGGCCCGCAAGACCTCCTGCCTGGTTTCGACACCGCGGGCGCCATGTGCATCCGTGCGAATCGCGGCGCCGTCCGCCTGGAGCAGCAGTTGACCGGGCAGAGCGTGCTCATCCCCCAGGCCGGGGCGAATGCTCCGAAGTCTGCAGCCCCTGCCAGCGATTCCTTTGTCGATCGTGTCCGTAATTTCGTCCGCAAACTGTGGCCGAGTGGCTCCTAACCGGCTCTCTGGCCATGGCGGGATTCCCTTCCTCGCGCGGCATGATTTCAGGCCACTGTCCCCTAGTACAGTAGAACAGTCGGGCACTCAGCCCTGCGTAATTTCCCCGCACCGCATAATCCGTGCTACTTTTTTCATAAGGGGAAGCGTCTCTTTCGCGCGGGACACTTCCTGGCATCTTTGAAGCAAATCAAAATCAAGTGGAGTTGACGCACGTGAAGCGAGTTCTTGGGAATCGCGCCGTCTCCGGATCTTCTTGCTCTGTGATTTGCGCTCTGTGCCTCTCTTTTGTGGTAGCCGGCTGCAAATCTGGATCCTACGCTCCGCCGCCAGATACCAGCGCGCCCACCGCGCCGGCGAGCCTGACTGCCGCCGTCGTCTCGGACACCCAGATCAATCTTGCCTGGATGGCTTCGACCGATAATGTCGGCGTCACCGGCTACATGGTCGAGCGCTGCACGGGCGTGTCCTGCTCGAACTTCGCGCAAATATCCACGCCAGCTGGCACTACTTTCAGCGACATGGGCCTGGCAACTTCCACTTTTTATTCTTATCGCGTGCGCACCACCGACGCCGCCAACAACTTGAGCGCCTATTCCAGCACGGCCAGCGCCAGCACTCCTGCTCCGCCGGACACCACCCCGCCCACAGCGCCCGCAAACTTGACGTCAACCGCTGCTTCAGCATCGCAGATCAACCTGGCGTGGACCGCTTCGACCGACAACGTTGGCGTGACCGGCTATCGCGTCGAGCGCTGCCAAGGAGCTGGATGCTCGAATTTCGCGCAAATCGCCGCGCCGGCTGGCACCACTTTCAGCGACACTGGCCTGACCGCCTCCACCTCTTATTCCTATCGCGTGCGCGCCACTGACGCCGCCAACAACCTGAGCGCCTACTCCAGCACGGCCAGCGCCAGCACTCCTGCTCCGCCGGACACCACCCCGCCCACAGCGCCCGCAAACTTGACTGCGACCGCTGCTTCAGCATCGCAGATCAACCTGGCGTGGACCGCTTCGACCGACAACGTTGGCGTGACCGGCTATCGGGTCGAGCGCTGCCAAGGAGCTGGATGCTCGAATTTCGCGCAAATCGCCGCGCCGACTGGCACCACTTTCAGCGACACTGGCCTGACCGCTTCCACTTCTTATTCCTATCGCGTGCGCGCCACCGACGCCGCCAACAACTTAAGCGCCTATTCCAACACGGCCAGCGCCAGCACTCCTGCTCCGCCGGACACCACGCCACCAACTGCACCAACAAACCTGACAGCCAGCGCGGCTACAGACACGCGGATCAATCTTTCATGGACGGCCTCGACCGATAACGTCGGCGTCACCGGCTACCTGGTCGAACGCTGCCAGGGCGCAGGCTGCTCGAACTTCGCGCAAATCGCCACGCCTGCAGCCACCACCTTCAACGACGCTGGACTGACCGCTTCCACCTCTTATTCCTATCGCGTGCGCGCCACCGACGCCGCAGGGAATCTCAGCAGCTATTCCAGCACGGGAACGGCCTCGACGGCAGCGGGACCGATCAGCGTGGCGATCACGCCGGTGCGCGGCGGCGCGACTTTTTCCCAATCCCTGAATTTTACTGCGAACCTCCAGAACGACGTCGGCGCGGCCGGTGTGACATGGACGGCTTCCGGCGGGACTTTCAGCAGTCAGGGGAACACCGCCGCGACGTTCGTCGCTCCAAATGCTGCCGGCAACGTCGCGGTCACGGCGACGAGCGTCGCCGACGCTACCAAGAGCGCAACCGCCACACTCGCCGTTACCGACCTCACGGGCGTCACGACCTATCACAACGATCTCTCGCGAGACGGTGCCAACACGCACGAATTCGCGCTAACAACTTCCAGCGTCAAGACCGCCACCTTCGGCAAGCTCTTCTCGTGCAGCGTGGACGGCGCCATCTACGCCCAACCGCTGTGGGTTGCCAACCTTACCATCGGCACCACCATACACAACGTCATCGTCGTCGCCACACAGCACGATAGTGTTTACGCGTTCGATGCGGACAGCAATGCGAATCCTTGCGTGCCGCTCTGGCATGCCAATCTGATCGACTCTGCTCATGGCGGCACGGCGGGTGAAGGGTCGGTGGCATCCAGTTCCCGGGGCCTCGTAGGCGCTGGTTTTGGCGATATCACTCCCGAAACCGGTGTCACCGGCACGCCGGTCATCGATCTCAGCACCAACACGCTCTATGTCGTCAGCAAGTCTGCCATTGCAAATCCACCCTCTTTTTTCCAGCGCCTCCACGCGCTGAATCTGACTAACGGAAATGAAAAGACGGGTAGCCCCATAGCGATCGACAACTCCATATCCGTCCCCGGAACTGGCGACGGAATGGTAAACGGCAGGGTAGCGTTCGATCCTCGAAACGAACATCAGCGGCCCGGCCTCGCTCTGGTCAATGGAGTTGTTTACGTCGCCTGGGCTTCGCACGAGGACCACGATCCTTATCACGGCTGGATTATCGGGTATAACGCAACGACGCTGGCGCAGGTACCGGGTGCTGTTTTTAACACGACTCCCAACCATGTGGGGACCGTCTCCTACTCGCGAGGCGGCATCTGGATGGGCGGAGGCGCCCCAGCGGCGGACAGTAGCGGCAATCTTTATTTCTTGACGGGCAATGGGACATTTGACGCCGACTCAGGCGGCTCCAACTATGGTGACAGCACCATGAAACTCAGCACTGCTGCTGGGTTGAGCGTGGCGGACTGGTTCACACCGGCGGACCAGGCCAGCCTGGACGGAGCAGACACCGATCATGGCTCCGGGGGAGCTGCAATCCTTGTCGATCAGCCAACGAGTCCAGTTCAACACTTGGTGATCGGCGGAGGCAAGGAAGGAAATCTGTTTCTTCTGAACCGCGACGCGATGGGCCACTACGGCGCAAGCGCAAATCCGGTTAATTCAAAAGCAGTGCAGATCTTCAATGTCGGCAACGGAATCTTCTCTACGTCTGCCTTCTGGAACAACTCCCTGTACATCGCACCAGCCGGGGGGCCGCTCCAAGCCTATCCTTTCATTACCACCACTGGAATATTCAACCCAGGTTTGGCGACTTCCGCTGCCGTCTCCTTCGGCTTTCCCGGGGCAACGCCTTCCATTTCGGCGAGCAGCGCAACCACCGATGGCATTGTGTGGGCGGTGGACAGCCGCACGTACTGCACTCCGCAGTCTCCAGGGTGCGGGCCAGCCGTGCTTCACGCCTTCGATGCAACCAAACTCTCAACAGAACTCTGGAACAGTTTCCCGGTCACAAGTGATAGAGCGGGCTTCGCGGTGAAGTTTACCGTACCGACCGTCGCCAACGGCAAGGTCTATATCGGCACGCGCGGCAACGATACCGGAACCGGCACCTCCTCCATCCTCGGCGAACTGGATGTTTACGGACTCAAGCCCAACTGACGCACTCCAACTTTTCCTTGACTTTCCTTAACGTTCCGGTACATCTATATCCAGGTAAATCTGCGTAACATTCCGGGATCGGCCCTTGTCATGGCAGCCCGGTACCCCCATTGATTGCCCCACGAAGTTATTTAGAATCAACCCTTGTGAGAGAGACCAAGAAAGACGCTTCTACCTCCCTCTAGCGGGAGTTTACAAGATGTAGCTGGCTTTTGAGATTAGGCTCGTCTTTTAGTCCGCCTATCCAGCCGTATCCGCTTGCAGTTTAAGAAGTTGGCCGCTTGCCTGTTTTCTTTAATTTCCGCAGAGACTTGTATGACCTAGATATTGGCGAGCGGGACCGCTCCGCGCAAGCTCCCCAACCGCCCCGGCTCTTGCTGGGTTGCCCCTATTGTGCAACTTTATTTCGCCACTACAACATTTTGTGGGCCTCTTGCTCTTTGGACTTGACGTCGGCATCGGCTTGTTGTATGACCTAGAGCATGCCAAGCCTCACCCCCAAGAAAATCGACGGCCACACCTATTACTACGCCCGCTACTGTCAACGCGTCGATGGCAAACCCAAAATCGTCCGCACCGTCTATCTCGGCCGTATCGAGGACTTGGTCGCCACCACCGAGGCCGGCCGCCAGCCCCCACTGCCCCAGCACACCGTGGTGGCCGCCTTCGGCGATGTGGCGGCCCTCTGGCATATCGCGGGACGCCTGGAGGTACTCCCCCTGCTCGACTCCACCCTCCCCGCCAAGCGCCATCAGGGCCTCTCTTGCGGCCAGTACATGCTTTTGGCTGCCATCAACCGCGTCGTCGCCCCCACCAGCAAGTTGCAGTTCGCCGACTGGTATCGCCAGACGGCGCTCACCCGCCTGCTCCCCGCCGACCCGGCCTGGCTCTCCTCGCAAAACTTCTGGAACCATATGGACCAGATCACCGCCAAGCACATGGCCGCCTTTGAAAAGCAAATGAGTCAACGACTGATCGAGCGCCTCCACCTCGACCTGCGGGCCCTGGTCTACGACGGCACGAATTTCTTCACCTACATCAACACCCGCACCCCGGCCGAACTCCCCCAACGCGGCCACAACAAGCAAAAGCGCGGCGACCTCCGGCAAGTGAGCCTGGGCCTGCTGGTCAGCACGGATTTCCACATTCCCCTCTTGCACTGGATTTATGCTGGCAATGTCGCCGACAGTGTCCAGTTCCGCTCCGTTACCGAGGAGCTGTCGGCTCATTACAAGGAACTGGCCCAGACCTGCCAGCACATCACGCTGATCTTCGACAAGGGCAACAACAGCGAGGACAGCTTCGAGACTCTGGCCCACAGCCCGTTCCACTTTGTCGGTTCGCTGGTTCCCAGCCAACACAAGGACCTGCTGGCGGTGCCCCGGCGTCGCTTCCAGAAATTAACCAACCCGCAGTTGGACAGCGTCGAGGTCTTGCGCACCCAGAAGAAGGTATTCGGCCGGACGCACACGATCGTGGTCAGCTTCAATCAAAATCTCTTCGACGGCCAGATACAAGGGCTGACGGTGAACCTGAACAAGGCGCGCGGCAAACTCCGGGAACTGCAGCAGCAGCTCCGTCGCTGGCGAGAAGGGAAACTAAAAGGCAAGAAGCCCACGCTCGCGGGGGTGCAAAACCAGGTCCGCTCGATCTGCTCAGCCCAGCACCTCAAGTCCCTGTTAAAAACCGAGGTCCAAGAATTTCGCCGCGGCCTGGAACTCACCTTCTCGACCGACCAAGCGGCGCTGGACCGGCTCTGCCGCAGGCAACTGGGCAAGACCATCTTGTTCACAGACAACGCCGATTGGTCCGACGAGGAAATCGTGCTGGCCTACCGCTCCCAATATCACATCGAGGAGGCCTTCAAGCAGATGAAGGATCCGCATTTCCTCCGTTGGAGCCCCATCCATCACTGGACCGATCAGAAGATCCGCGTCCACGCCTTCTACTGTGTGCTGGCGTTGCTGCTGAGTTCGGTGCTGCACCGGGAAGTCTGGAAGAAGGGGGAGGAACTAAGCCTCCCTCGGCTGCTCGAGGAACTGGGCCAGATCCGAGAAACGCTGGTCATCTACCCGCGCCAGAGAGGCCAGCACCAGGCCCGCACCGCCACTTGCTTAACCCACATGGATTCGCTTCAGCAGCGGCTCTTTTCTCTGCTTGAACTACAAAGCTACGCAAAGGGTGTGCTGAGTCAGTCCAGTTAGGACATACAAGCTCTGGCCGCCAAC
>QHZB01000013.1 GCA_003224525.1 Acidobacteriota bacterium
GATCGACAAGGCCCGATTCCAGACGAACCGCTTGCAGCCAGCATACTGACGCATCAGGTTTTCCTGAGCACCGGTTGGCTGAAGCCAGTTGTCCGTGAATCCCTTCTCTATCTGCATGGAGATTGCACCTGGCCTGTAAGGAGCACCTCTCTGGCTCTTGCGATTGCCTCTATTTCTTCTGGTGTTGCAAAGCGAGTGTTGTATCCACTGAAAGCACCCGCCGCATTAGGACCGATGTGGCGAACGCAGCCGTCTGGCACGGCGGGGAGAACGAATCGAGGATTCTTGGCACAGTGTCCACCGAATCCGCATGTGTATCCCTCGCACAAAACGACCCGTCTCTCCCGGAGGGGTTGTGTTCTTCCACAGCCAGCACAGGGGACTGTAATTAGTGGTTCACCCTTTTTGTTTTTGCCCACGATCGAGTTCCTTGTCTATGATTCGGCGTACCAGTTCCGCAACCGAAAGACCCTTTTCCTTGGCAATCTTTTCCAAAGCCGCTTTTTGCGGTTTCGACAGATAGATGTTTGTTCGTTCGTATCCCATGTCGCATAACATACACCAATTGGTCGGGAATTGCACGCACCGTTTTTAACGGTTTAAGGCTCGCTTACCCCGCCCTGAAGTGCCGGGCTTGCGCTCGCCACTGGGTCAGAACGTGAGTTTGACGCCGAGTTGGGCAGCGAAGGGGATGCCCACGGTGGTGCCGGGGCCGAAGAAGTCGCCGAGGGCGCCGGCGGGGACGAGCAGTTGCTTGCCACTGGTGACCGGCACGGAGCACATTGGATCAGGGCAAAGCGCGGTGACGTTTGCGAGATTGTCCGCGGGAACGGGCAGAGCGCTGATATCGCCGACGTAGTTGTTGCCGGGATTGTTACGATTGAAGAGGTTGAAGAATTCGATGAAGGGCGCGAGCGACCAGCGCTCGTGGAACTTGATGGGGCGGCTGACGCGCAAATCGGTCTGCAGGTAGGGCGTGCCGCGGAATTGATCGAGGGTGGATTTCACGCCATTGATCACCACGCGATCGCCGACAGGGGTGGTCAGCGTGACGGGCCGCGCGGTCTCCGCCTGCGAGAGAAACGTCACATCGAACCCTGCCGGAGCGTGAACGGTTCCCGCCAGAACGAGGCGGTGCCGGACGTCTTCTCCCGATGGACCATAGTCTCCCGGGGCGAAGGCGTTGAAGGGATCGCAGACGCCATTGACATAATCGAAGAGCTCACCGATCTGGCATCCCCAGGTTTTTGCGCTGGAGAGGGTGTAGTTGGCGACGAGATTCAGGCGCCGCGCGACGTTTCCCTGAAGATGCAACGCCAGGGCTTCGTAACTCGAACGGTTGTCGGTACGAAATACAGAGACGTTGTGAAAATCGTAGCGGCGGTAGCCGTGCATGCCGGTTTCCAGGGTGTAGTCGGCGCTCAGAATCCAATTGGCGTTGAAGGCGTGCTGAACGCCAGCGGTAGCATGCAATGCGTAGGGGGTGTGGTAATTCGGGTCGATGAGCGAAGGCGGGCCGGAAGCATTTTGGATATTGAAATTGTTGACGGCGTTGAAGGCTTCGACCCAGCCGTTTTGGGCGAGGTCGTGGAAATAGAGACCGACCCCGCCGCGCAGAACGGTGTTGCCGGATGAACCCAGTCCATAAGCAAGGCCGAGGCGCGGCGCAAAGGCCTTGCGGTAGTCGTGAGGAATGCCCAAGACAACTCCATTGCCGGCGAGGGCGGGATTCACGCTCTGGTCGTGGCCGGAAGCGATGAAGAGGTCGAACGTGGTGTCGTAGCGCAGGCCGTAGTTGATTGTCAGATACGGAGAGACGCGCCAGGAGTCCTGGGCGTAAATTCCCAGGCGCTGCACGTTTTGCGAAAAGCTGCCATCGCCGGCGGGAGTAAAGGTGGTGAAGGGACACGGGGGATTCGGCGACTGCTTCGCGGGATCGTTGGGATTGCAGGACATGATGGCCGCAAGCTGGTCCTGATGATTGGACAGATAGAAGCTCGCATCCTGTGGCGGAGAGTAGACATACTCGGCAGTGGCGGCCAGGGCGCCGCTAAGAACCGGTTCGTGAATAAAGTTGACGCCGAAGCGCGGTGCATGCCGTCCGTGGACGTGACTTACGTCATAGCGGAGCTGATATTTTTCCTGATTGCGCAAAACGGGAAAAGCGGTAATCGGAGTGAAAAATTGATTGTCGCCGAAAGTCTCTACGCCGGAGATGGTGCTCAAGGTCGACGTGAAGGGGAACGCGAGAGCGAAGCCGAGGTGGGCATTGCGCGTGGCGGTCAGATGCAACCCGCTGGCGTTGAAAACAAAAGAACCAACCCAGTTTGGCCCAAACATGTATTGGTTGCCCACCACCAGGCTCATGTAATTGTTATGAGAGGTCGCGCCGGTCGAGGGGAGAGCGGCCTGCTGCACGAGGGCGTTGCGGGTGATGTAATTGTCGACGGCGGCGCGGAGAAACCACTCTGAACCTGCGGATTGCGCCCAGTCCAGACGCGCCGTGGCCAGATAGTCGCGGAACGGAACCGGGACACTGCTGGGCACCGCCATCGAATTGACGGCGCCGACGGGTGTACTGATCAAGCCTTGCGAGGCGAGTTGCGCGAGCGCGTTAAACTCGGTCTGGCTGGACGGGCTGTAGGCGATGCTCGCATTTTCATGGACGTATTCGAGGGAAGAGAAAAACCATAGCTTATCCTTGGCGATGGGACCGCCGAGCGTGCCGACGTAGTTTTGTCGCGAGAACGGTTGTTTGGGGCCGGGGGCAGGGTTGTCAATCGGGAAACGCGCATTTAGAGAGGCGGCGCGGCCGTAAAAGGCCCCCGAACCGTGCCACTCGTTGGTGCCGTGCTTGGTGGTGATCACCACAGAGGCGGCAGTGGTGCCGCCTGTGTCCGCGTCTTCCTGCGCCGTGCGCATGGCAAATTCCTGGATGGCATCGGGTGAGAAATTCTGCAGGAATCCGCCGATCCAGTCATCGGAATTGTCGCCGCCATCGACGGAAAGTTCATTGTTCAAACCGGAGCTGCCGCCCGTGGAGACCGCAGTGATGCGCGCCTTGGTGGGATCGGAAGGCTCGAGCGGCTCCGTTCCTGGCGCCAGGTAAGCGATGTTGGCAAAGCTGCGGGCTGCCAGAGGAATTGTTTCAAGATCGTGGGCAGTGATTATCGCTTGGTGCACAGCACTGGTGGTGTCGAGAGGCTGGGTGGTGATGGAACCCGGGCCATCCACAATTACAGTCTCCTGGACGGTCAGTGGTTTCAGTGTGACGGTGATTTCGCGCACGGAGCTAACGACTACGCTCACCTGAGCACTGGCTTCTGCAAAACCCAGAGCAATTACGCGCAAACGATAGGCGCCGGGCAGCAAGTCGTCCAGACGAAATTCTCCACGCGTATCGCTGGATGCTTCGCGCCGGAGAGAAGATTCCGCGGCTTGAACTACGATCTTCGCAGCGGGCACACGGCCTCCGCGTGCGTCCTGGACGACCCCGCGGAGTGCGCCGCGAAATTCCTGCGCGGGGGCTGCGAGCGCCCCTGCGCAGCACAGGAAAACACAGAGACAGCCTGCTTTGCGTACCTGAGGAACGAGCCAGCTCATAAGGAGTAGGCCAACACCCGGTTGAAAGTTAAGACGCGCTGATGGCGTCGTGCGTTACAGCCGGCCGGCCCAGGGGATAGTGTACGTTGGAAAGGGTAGCGTTGCGCGCCGGGAATGTGGGTGACCCGGGGGGGTGAAGCAATCAATAAAATTGTAAATGGAATGTGTGGGACGGACTTTGCGATCCGCCCCACACGTTAAGGGTTAGCTCTTGGGCGCCCAGGCTGAAGCGACCAAGTCATGATCAAAAGCCGGCGGCACCTGCTTGAAGCAAGCGTAACGATAGAGCGCCGCGTTGAAGATGCCTCCCACTGCCGACATGAAAACCGAGAGCACCAGGAAGTAAATGATCATCAACACCGTGCCGACGAGCAGGCCCTTGACTCCGCCAAGAAACATGGCAGCGAGCCACAAACCTATGCCGGGCAGCATGAGAACCATAGAAACGAGGCTGAGGCTGAAGCCGCCGACGACTTTTTCTCCCCAGGTGTCGCGGAAGAGCTTGGAGGAGCGCTTCACCGCTTCGATGGGGGTCAGGTCTTCGAAAGCCAGCACCGGGACCACGAAGTAGCAGGCCAGCGTCCAGACGATGCCAATGATGCGCATGATCAAACGGCCGATCAGACCCAGGCGCTCTTCCAGAGTGCGCAGGATGACGCCCACGGTGGCGGCGACGAGCGCCCATTGAAGAATGGTGCCCTTGCGCTCCCAGGCCAGTTCGATGCCGTCGCGGAACGTCCACGCGCCGCCCATCAAGCGGCTATTGGCGACGCCGACCAGGGCGACGTTGAAAAATACGATCACGAAATAATTCACAACGTACAAAGTGAACATGCCGAGCAGGAACATCGGCGACTGGTTCGGATGGAAGCGTTCGCCGGCAGCTATGGCCGCGGCCCTCGCCGGCAGCAGCAGGAACGCGCCACCAGTGGCAATCATGGCCGTGACAACAAAACACGAAACAGCCGAGAGCACCGGAAACAGCATCAATTGTTTGTCGGAACGAAGAATGGCGAAGCTCTGCATGACGAGCTGCCAACTCCGAGAGAACTTACCCATGACACCTTCCTCGTAATCGTAAACGACGGAACGGTGACCCGTGGATAGCTTGGCGGCGAGACCCGCCGGTTCCAATAGTACGTTCGATGCACGTCCTCGGGACAGGTAACGCTACCGACAACGATTACCACAATTGTAATTCGCGGACATCAGCGGAGATGGGCGTCAAACCAGGCGACGGTGCGGCGTGTGCGGTCGCGCTGGTGCTCCGGCTTCACGAACATGTGGCCCTCATGTTCGTAGACGACGAGCTGGGTTTCGACGCCGAGAGTTTTGAGGGCGTGCCAGAATTCGTAGGACTGCGGCGTGGGGCATTCGCCATCGCTGTCGCCGACGATCACCAGGGTTGGCGTTTTCACGTTCTTGATGAAGGTGATGGGCGAGCTTCTGAAGTAGACCTCGGGGTCGTCGTAGACGGACTTGCCGAAAAACGGGATCATCCACTGGTCGATTTTGTTTTCGCCGTAGTAGCTCTGATAGTTGCCGATGCCGGCGCCGGCCATGGCGGCTTTGAAGCGGTTGGTTTGCGTGACGCCCCACATGGTCATGTAGCCACCGTAGCTCCAGCCGGTGAGGCCGAGGCGGGTCGAATCGATGGGTGCAACGCGGAGGGCTTCGTCGACGCCGGCAAGGATGTCGCGAAAATCGCCGTAGCCAAAATCGCGAACGTTGGCGCGCGTGAAAGCTTCGCCCTGGCCGAAGCTGCCTCGCGGATTGGGCTGGAAAACAAAATAGCCGGCACCCGCGAGGGCGATCGCGAAATGTCCCGAATCCGGCCATTTCGACTGGACCGCCGCTCCCGGTCCGCCGTGGACTTCCACGACCATGGGATATTTTTTCGAGGGAACGAAATCACGCGGATAGAGGAGCCAGCCCTGCACGTCGTAGCCGTCGCTTTTCCAGTGGATGCTCTTGGCTTCGCCCCAAGCGGGTTTCACGGCTGCGTTGCGATGCGTGACTTGCCGCCAGTAGCCGATCGGACCGGCCCAGATTTCCGGAGGATCGCTAAGGGAACTGCGGATGATGGCGGACGTTTTTCCGTCGCGCGCGAGAGAAATGTTGGTGCCCCATAGGCCTGCGGAAACCTGTTCCTGGCCGCGCCAGAGAGAATCGATGCGACCGCTGGCGGGATCGACCTTCGCGACCGCCGCGTCGCCCTCGACCGTTTCCCCAAAGATGATTTTACCTTCGGGCGTCCAAGCGAGCCAGTTTGCGGTGGCTCTGATCTCGGGCGTGACATTCGTGGCTTCGCCTCCTGTCGCGGGAATCGTATAGACATCACCGCCGACGGACGGTTCGTCGCTCATGAGGCCGGCGATGAAAGCGATTTTCTTGCCGTCAGTTGACCACCGAGGATTCGCAATTTGGAGAGGCGGCTTGTAAATCGGCTTCATCAGGCCGAGAGGTCCGGCGTCGAGAGTGTAGAGGTTGGCGATGTACCAGTTGTTGTCGCCATTGCCGTGGGCGGCAATCACGGCGAAGCGCGTGCTGTCCGGCGACCAGTCGAATTCGTAGACGTACATGTCCGCGGGAGAGATTTGACGGAAGTCGCCGGTAGCGAGGTCAATGAGAGCGAGGCGCTGTTGGAAAAAGGCGTCTTGTATCTCGCCGGTCTCCGGCGTCTCGGCAACAAGCGGACCGGCCGCGCGTGTGGCGTTCTCGGTGTACAGGACAGCGATGGTTTTGCCATCGGGCGACCAGCGAGGCGCGGCAAGAAGACCCTTGACGTTGGTGTGCCGCGGCATTGAGCCGTGGTCGGACAGATCCTTGACGTAGAGTTGCAATTGCCCCGGTTTTACGGCGTCGGATAGAAATGCGAGCTTGGTGCTGTCGGGAGCCCAAGCGAGAGAGCCTTCAGCCCGTTGAAGATATTTTATGTTTTCACGGGTCCCTCCCACGGCCGTGCTGACGCGCGCCGGGCCTTCATTTGATTGCAGACCAGAAAGATAGATCGCGGTGTTGCCGTCAGGCGCGTTGTCTTTGCCGAGGAGGGTTTCGACCCAGGCGATTTTTTTTCCGTCGGGCGAAATGGCGGTTTGCTCAAATGTGTGTGCGGCATACAACGCGTCGATGACGGTATCGAGCGGCGAGCCAGGTTTCGGTTTCGCCGCTTCTCTTGAGCGAGTGTTGACTGCCGGCTTGGCGGTTTCTTTCTGTTGGGCCAACAGCTGGCCCGAATTGCAAATCGAAAGCGTGAAGATGACCGCAACGAACCAGTTCGAAAAGCGCATGACTACCGACCTTTCATCCTAAGATGACGCCGCGCAAAGATAGACCGACTTGCGGGCCGCCGCAAGTCTCGGTGCATGGAATGCCGGTTGTGATGGCCGGGCTTCGAGCGTAGAATCCGCCAACCCGCTCTGTGGAGGCATTTCATGATCGATCGCCGTAGCTTTTTATCTTCGTTTGCAGGGCTTGCCGGCGCCGCCGGTGCGCTCGGCTTGCCGCCGAAGTGGAACGCGCTGCTCGAGCAGGAACCGCCGAAACTGCCCGACAGCGCGCTTTATGGTTCGAACGAAGAAGCGTATTGGACCGAATGGCGCAAACAGTTCCTGATTCCTGCGGACGAGGTCTATCTCAACAACGGGACGGTGGGGTCCTCGCCAATGCCGGTGCTGCGCGCGGTTTTCGACGGCTACAACGATACGGAAAAAATGGCGCAGAGCGATCCGGAAGATTATCCGATCTGGGGTTATGGCGCTTGGAACGAGTTTCGCGATCCGCTGGCGGAGTTTGTCGGCTGCACGCGCGATGAGCTGGCGCTGGTGCGCAACGCGACGGAAGCGAACAGTTACATCGCCAACGGCCTGGACATGAAGCCTGGCGACGAAGTGCTGATGACCGACCAGGAGCATCCGGGAGGCGAGCATCCCTGGAACTTGCGCGCGAAACGATATGGGATTGTGGTGAAAAAAATCACCCTGCCGAAGCCGGTGCCGAATGCGGCGGCGGCGCTGAATCTTATCAATGATGCGATCACGCCGCGGACGCGCGTGCTGTTCTTCAGCCACATCACCACGGTCACGGGCGTGGTTCTGCCGGCCAAGGAACTCTGCGCGCTGGCGCGTTCGAAGGGAATTCTCTCGGCTGTGGACGGCGCGCACGTCGTTGGAATGATGCGGGTGAACATGCACGAACTGGGCTGCGACATGTACACCTCCAGCCCGCACAAGTGGCTGCAGGCGCCGAAGGGCAGCGGGTTTCTGTATGTGCGAGACGAGCTGATCGACCGCCTGTGGAACACCATCGTCACCGCCGGCTGGGACGAGCCGAAGCTGCGCGCGGAGCGCTTCCAGCGCATCGGCAGCTCCAACGTGCCCTCGCTTTGGGGAATGCGCGCGGCGGTGCAAATGGCAAATCAGATCGGGATGGAACGGATCGAACGGCGCCACCGTCAAACGGCGGATCATATTCTGAAAGAGATGGTGCAGGCGCCGATGCAGATCACGGAGATCGAAAACTGGATGTGGACGACCAAGAAAATTCGCATCCGCGGCGGGGGGCCTTCGAAGATTCGGCTCTCGACGCCTTACTATCTGCTGCGCAAGGACGTGGAGCGGTTCCTCGGTGCGTACGATGAATACCGCAAAATAGGACACTAGGGTCCGACGAGGACCTGCCATGGACAGCAGGGAAGACGGCTTCGAACTGGCGCGGAAATGAAATGGAATTGGTTTGACCTAGACCATCTCACATGTTTAGATAACTTCTGTAATATCATATACATACAAACGCGCTCTTGGACTTGACATGGAAATGAATTCGCAATGATTAAATACTCCATTCCGCGCGGCTGGATTCAATATGATCCCTATCTGCCCCATTACGGAGCAGCCTTCGCTTGCTCCCATTTCCGTTACCCGCAGCGCCATCGGTGCCATCTTGCGATGGACTTTCCCCTTGCGAGGGGCGCTACGGGCTTACCCTGTTCCGCTGAAATGACGCGATCGGTTAGACCTGCTCTCTACGCCGGCAGTGTTGATTACCCATGACAGAGAAACCGGAAGCCTCTGTACTCACTGCAAGAAGAGCCGCGCAGCATTTTAGGCTCTCTTCGCGTGACGACGCTTATGAGCATTTGTTATATTCTGATCGTACGATCAAGCCTAGGCCCGTCTCCACCTAATGCTGGCAGATACACCGTTGCCTCGCGGTTTCGGTGCCGCTCTTGCGAGCGTGGATACATTCTCCAAGGGCTCCAGAACAGTTCGTTGCCTCCCCGCTCTGCCTTGTAGGCTACGTGCGATGGGACGCAATCATTTTCAGCAGCTTTCCAGGTCGCACTCCGGTAACGCTTACCGGGCACTTGAAATCCCCTTGTTCCCAAGACCTCAAACAAACTAATTAGCTAGAATGAAGATAGCGCTCCCGCAAATGTCATTCATCATCCCGATTTCGGCGCTCCTCTTATACCCCTTCCTTTACCTGCTCCCTCTTAATCTTGTCCGTTTTCGGTGGGGCTTCGAAGAGGGGCTTGCCCCGATGCCGCCGGAAGTGCAGGAAAAAGCCGAAGCTGCGGACCGCGTAGTGCTCTTCGTCACTCATGTAATTCTCTTAGGGATTGTTGTTTTGTTGATGCATAGCTCTCCGATTTCTGCATACGAGATTGGACTAACTGCGGACAATTGGAAATCGGCACTTGGGATGGGAGTCCTTCTAAGCCTCTTTCCTGTGGGCCTGAGCGAACTACTGCTACGAAACCGCCCGGCTGAGGAAGTTCGAAAGGAACTCAAATCGCATGGCTCAGTCGCAAATTGGTGCGGACTAAGCACGCTTGGTTCGTTTTCACATGAATTCTGGCGCGCCTTCTGCATCGTGTCGCTGATTCGTTTAGGTCTTTCTGCGTGGGTCGCCGTACTATTTGTCGCGATCGTGTATGGGACGTTACATATACAGACCAGCGTCGCAAGAGCGCTTGGCTCGGCTGCGTTCGGCGGAGCGGCTGGCTTTCTATTTGTCAATACCGCGTCGTTGCTGTCTCCCTTAGCGATGGGTCTTATTGTGGCGGGAGCTAACCTCTATCAGGTCAGGCAAGCGTCCTCTTCCTTTGAGCGGATTGGCACGAACCAGGGAATTCACCATCCGGAGTCCCGATACTCCAGGCCATGTCCGGCTTGTGGTGCAATCATTCGCCTTTCAGAAGTTCACAGGGCAGTAGATATCCTTGCTTGTCCTAATTGCGGCGAATCTTTGACAACCGAGAAGAAGTATCTCTGGGTAGTAGCTGCACTAAGCGTTGTGGCGGCGATTTATGCAACCGGGCATTTGATTTATCGAGACCTCTTATATGCCTTTGTGACAGAAGGCTTGGCCCTCGTTCTTTTTTTCCTTGGGGCTTTCTTGCTTGGGTTGTTAGTTCCTCCCAAGTACAAGCCGGTTGGGGGAAAAACTTTTGACAAAGCTTTGTCATTATTCGGGATGGATAAGTCTGATACTGACAAGAAGTCAGCCCGAAAGTAACCACCCTGCGGGTAAAGCACACTGTGAAATGCAAATGAAACTCGTACGTTTCGATTCTTACTGGAGCTTATTCCATCGCCGCATTCAGCACTTCAAAATGAGTTTACGATGCATGCAGACCACGTCTGCAACTAGTGTAATTTCAACGTTTTCCCCGTTTGAGTACATATCGATAGCGTGCCGCGCGCCTTCCAAACGTTCCAGTGCAGATCTTAATTCGCGCGATGTGAAAACAAACGCACTCTTGTTCCAAATGGCGTTGAATTGCGAAGGAGCCCGTTTCGACGGTGTATCACTTTTCCCCTCCCTGTAAGCTACCCCCATCGTTTCTTGACCCTGTGCGCAAGGGTCGAATACACTAAGGAATTCGAAACCAGCCGCTGAAGAGGCTAGTGGGCTGTTCTGTCCTTGCGGGTGAAAGAGACAGCCCTGCGATTGCGTACTACCTATCGCAACCAACAAAGGGGGATTGTTTTGCCAAAGCGCACATTTCAACCGCGCCGCCGCCGCCGCGCCAAGACGCACGGCTTCCGCGTACGCATGAAAACGAAGGGTGGCCGCAAGGTGCTGGCGGCGCGCCGCAAGAAGGGACGCCATCGGCTCACCCCCGAATAGTGCGGGGAGCCTGTTGCCCACGGCCAGTTCGCGTGGGCGCGGGAAACTGTTTCCGCGCGAAGCGCGGCTGGTGCGGCGCGGAGAATTTGATGCCGTCTACCGCGCCGGAACGCGCCGTTCGAGTTCCCACTTTACAGTTTTTTTTCGCGCCAACGAACTGCCGCAGAGCCGTTTTGGCTTCAGCATCAAGAAGGCCCTGGGTGGCTCGGTAGTGCGTAATCGTATCCGGCGGCGCTTGCGCGAGGTGGTGCGCTGCCACCGGCTGGAGATACCCGCAGGATGGGACATCGTCATACACCCGAAGAGTTCGGTCGAGCGCGCGCCGTTTGCGGCGCTGACAACGGATTTGTTGCGACTGCTGAAGAGCGTGTAGCGGCGTACTCTAGTGCGCCCTCTGTTGCGGCAATGGACGCCGGCGAAAAGGGCGGACTGAAGTCCGCTCCTACACAAATCGCCACCACGCAAAGTGAGGAGCGATCCATTCCTGTGCGCGTGGCGCTGCTCGCGCTGCGGTTCTACAAAACGTATTTGTCGATCTTGTTCGCGGGAAGTTGCCGATTCGAACCGACGTGTTCGCGCTATGCCTACCAGGGCATCGAAAGGTTTGGCGTGGCGCGCGGCTTTTGGCTTGGACTGAAGCGGCTGCTGCGCTGCCATCCGCTCTCGCGCAAATTTGGTTACGACCCGGTTCCGGAGAAATGGGAAGAAATGCCAACAAGTTCAGCCGCACGGAAAGTTCTGAAGACTGAGGCGCACTCATGAGCGCGCCGGGACAAAAGGACAAGTTCACGCCGGAGCTGCGGATTCTTGTGGCTTCACTGTTGTCGTTTGCGGTGATCATCCTCTGGGCGAAGTTTTTCGGGCCGAAGCCGCCCGTCCAGCCAACGCCAGCTAACCGGCCGGCGCAGACCGCTCCGGCCACACCGGGTCCAGCGACGCCAGGTGCGCCGCCGCCACTGGCGGTGGAGGGCAAACCTGGGACTGCAACGTTCGCCCCCGCGCCGGCGGCGAGCGTCGCGGTAAAGAACGATTCGCAGGAACACACCATCGTCGTCGAAAACAGTCTCTACCGCGTGGAAATCTCGAACCGCGGCGCGGTGGTGAAGAGCTGGCAGCTCAAGAATTATAAAGATGACGCGAAGCCGCAGCGCGTGCTGGACGTCGTGCACCCGGACGCATCGCAGCAAACAGGCGGCTGGCCCTTTTCCGTGGTGCTCGATGATGAGCAGTTGCAGAATGCAGCCAATGCCGGACTATTCCGGCTTTCTTCCCCCGCATCGGAGCTCGAAGCACCGGCCGATGTTGAACTCACCTGGAGTGATGGCCACCTGGAAGTCACCAAACATTTCCGTTTTGATCATACTTATGTGATTCGCGTAGAAACCTTCGTCAAGTTGAACGGCAAGCCCATCACCGCGGGGCTTGGATGGCTCGGCGGCTTCGGCGATTTAACAGTGACCAATCCGGCGCCGGTGGAAACGGTCTCGACGTACTACAGCGAGGGCGGCAAGATCACGAATTTCGCCCACAAGAAGCTGGAAGGGCTCGATAAGTGGGGCCTGGGCGTTTGGCAGGGTGGAAAGGATTTCGTTGGCATTGAGGACCGTTACTTCACTGCTGCCTTTCTCCCCGCAAACAGCGCCGCGCCAGGCACGCTTGAGACGCGCTATTGGAAATCTTGGCGGACCGTGCATGCGAATGGTCAAGACACGGCGGAGCCAGTGCCCCAAGTTGCCGCGGCGACCTCGACGCAGCCTCTGGCCTTGCGCGTCTACGTCGGTCCGAAAGACTACGACGACTTGAAGAAGATGAACCCGCCGCTGCACGGGCTGATCAATTTCGGCTGGCTGGAATTCATCGCCGAGCCTCTCTTTCACGGGCTGAAGTGGCTGCACAACTACATCCCCAACTGGGGATGGGCCATCGTGGTCCTCACGCTAGTGATCAATATGCTCCTCTTTCCGCTGCGCATCTCGAGCTACAAAACGACCTTAAAAATGCAGCGCGTGGCACCGGAAGTCAAAGCAATCCAGGAAAAATACAAAAAATACAAGTTCAACGACCCGCGCAAGCAGGAAATGCAAAAAGAGACCATGGCGGTCTACAGCCGCGAGGGCATCAATCCCATGGGCGGCTGCTTCCAGATGTTCCTGCAAATGCCGGTGTGGTTCGGCTTGAACACGGCCCTGCGTTATGCCATCGAGATGCGGCACGCGACTTGGCTGTGGATCACGGACCTCTCTTCGAAAGATCCCTACTACGTTCTTCCCGTGCTGATGGGCGCATCCATGTATCTCGTTTCGAAGATGACGCCGATGACGGCGACGGACCCGCAGCAGCAGGCCATGATGAAGATCATGCCTATCACCATGGCGGGCATTTTCATGATTTCGCCGATTTCGAGCGGCTTGGCGGTGTATATTCTCACCAGCAGCGTGGTTGGTATCGGCCAGCAGTGGTACCTGAACCGCACACATCCTGTGCCCGCACCTGCAAAGATCGTGCGTGGGAAGAAGCCTTAAGAAAACATTTCAGAGAGAGAGAGGCGGACGCAGCTCGCAGCGTTCGAACGACCAATGGCTCAAGAACTCATCCGCGATGGGAAGTTGGACCGGCAAGCGGCGGCCGAGGCCCTGCGACATTTTCTGGAGAATATGGTGCGTGTTTCCGCGCTCGAGTTGAAGGTGCACGTACACCCGGTTTCGGCTGATGGAGCGGGCTCCGGAGGCGACGCGGAAGTGCTCGCCGATCTCGACGGCAAGGACAAAGAGATTCTCCTGGAGCGCGGCGCGGAACTTTTGAAAGCGTTCGAACACCTCGCCTTTAGGGCGCTGCGGCTGGAACCTGCTTACCATGAAAAGATCCACATCGATTGCGGCGGCTACCGCGCGCTGCGTTTTGAAGAATTGCGCATGACCGCCCGTGTTGCCGCCGAGCGCGTGCAGACCTCTCGCCAGCCATTCCGCCTGAATCCCATGTCCTCGCGCGAACGCCGCATCGTGCATATGGCGTTGAAGGATATGAGCGGAGTTCGCACGGAAAGCTCCGGCGTAGGCGAAGACCGCCAGGTGGTCATCCACCCGGCGGACAACAAACCTTCCCGGTAGTTCCTCTTGGCCTCAAGAAGAATAACGGGCAAGAATGCCCGTCCTACCTCGTGGCCCAGCCTTGCGACAGAACGCTGCCGTCGGTGCCAAAGCGAACGCGATACGTGAAGGACGGGGGGTGGTCTCGGCGCGTTTGCACAAAACGTATGTCGGAAATCTCGACCACGGCTACATCGCCTTCCTTGTGGAAGCGCGTCACGGGAAATCGCGAGAACCATAGAACCTTCTGCACTTCGGGCAGGCGTGTGGCTATCTCGATGTACGAATTCGGCGGGGCGTCGGGGTAATAGTGGTGCTCGAGCGCGAGCAATTCCCCATCGTTTACGGGCTTACCGGCAAGGTCCATGCGCAGTTCGTAGACTCCTCGCGCCGTCCGAACCAGCCCGTCCCAATGCCACAGCGATGGCGGGAGCGGTAACGCTCCGATCGATTCGACCCGCAAGTGGTCCAGTTCAGCGAACTTCTGAATGCGCGAGAATGCGACATGGTGTGCATAGACCGATCTTCAACCCCCATCCAAGGAATGCAGGCAAGAGGAAGAGCACGGCAAGAATAACGATGGCGCTTAAAACAACTCGATCGGAAATCGGCGCGCCGGAAATTGCGGCAATTTTGGCGATGAGAAATGGGGCGGGCACGAACACCAGCCACATTCCAACGGCGCGACGCTTCACTTTTTCGGGGTGGGCATACACCCAGGCGAGCAATTGAGGCACAAGGAAAATCGCGGTCAGTGTGAAATCCACGATGAAGATGAGGTCCCACGCGGGGCGCGACCATTCGAGCGGCGACCAGATCATGGTGCCAAAGGAGGTCACCAAGTCGAGCAGCACGTGGCTGAGGATGCCTGCCGCATAGATCGCGGTCAGCGCTGCGAAGGAGGGTGCTTCCCATTTTCGCCGGTTTGCAAACGCGCGCGTGATTCCCGCGAGCAGCAGCGCCCACACAGGCAGCATCACCAGCGAGTGCGTGATGCTGCGATGCCAGGTAACGATAAGAAGCTTGTCGCTGGAGAAAAAATCCCGAATCACATCGGAATCCGGAAAAATGGCGCCAAGCATCAACGACCAGGTGATGATTCGAGCGCGGTTCATCGGTTGCGCGGCGAACATATCCTCGCCGCGGAAGACAGCTTTTCCGATCAATGCGCCGGCGATGCCGTGTGTGATCGTGTCCATCGTTAGAGTCTATCCGATGCGCCCCGGACGCGACATTCTAACGGACGAATAGAAGCGCATTTGTTTTGGCGATGACTTTGCCGATGCGGCGGGCGGAGACGCCATGACCATCGAGAGCGGAGATGGCCGCCTCTGCGGATTCCGGCAGGATAGCAATCAGCAGGCCGCCGGAAGTCTGCGGATCGAAAAGCAGATCGCGGTATTCCTGCGGAACGCCTTCGCCGAAACGCACGCAATCGCCAATGAAATCGCGGTTATTCTTCAGGCCGCCGGGAAGAAATCCTTGGTGTGCGGCCTCCCGGGCTCCGGGAAGATAGCGAACGGTGGAATAATCGATCTCCAGGGACACGGGCTCAATACTCCGCTGCGAATCCCCAAGCGCCATCTCCCGGGCGTGGCCTAGCAATCCGAATCCCGTAACGTCGGTCACCGCATGAACTGGAGTTGCAGCTCCTGCCTTGTTCTGCATTTCTTGTAGCGCTTCGGACGCCGCGCGGTTCAGTTCTGCCATCGACACAGTCGCCGCCTGAAGTGATACGGGTGTTGCGCGGTCCTTCTTCAGCGCCGTTGATAGCACGCCGGTTCCGATGGCTTTGGTCAGCAGCAGGACATCGCCCGCGCGCGCGCCGACATTTCGCCACACTCGATTCGGGTTGATGATGCCAGTGACCGAGTAGCCAAATTGAATATCGTCATTGCGAATCGAGTGGCCGCCGATGACGCTGCACTGCGCCTCCGTCATCTTTGAAAGGCCGCCGCGAATAATCTGTTCGAGGATCTCAGGATCGCCCTTGTCGGGGAAGCCCACGATCGATAGCGCGGAAACCGGTTTGCCTCCCATAGCGTAAACATCGCTCAATGCATTTGCTGCTGCAATTTGTCCAAAGGTGTGAGGGTCATCGACGATCGGAGTAAAGAAGTCGACTGTCTGGACTAGCGCCATTTCAGGGCTGAGTAGATACACCCCCGCGTCGTCGTTGGTGTCAAAACCAACGAGCACGTTCGGATCAGTTGGCCGCGGCAAACGGCGCAAAACGGAATCCAGCAACCCTGGACTCAGCTTCGCCGCTCAACCCGCTGCCTTGACCATGGCCGTGAGTTTCACGGAATGGGTCAAGCCGCACCTCGCTCCTAAAGCGTTTCGATTATAGCGAGGTGCCGCGGCTCGTGCTTGCGCGCTTTGCAACTTCGTAGTGGTTCGGTTTCCGATTTGCTCGTTTACCCGTCGGGTCGTAAAGCCCCGTCCTATAGGCTGGGGATACAAGAGCCGTTAAAGACTATACTTGACAGCGTAGCACGTTTGTGATACGCTTTACCAATGGTTAAGAAACTCCGTGCTGTTCGCATCAAAGAGCGGGACTTGGAAGAGCTAGCAAGGCTCGCCAAGAAAGAAGACGAAACCGTGAGTTCTTTAATCCAGAAAGCCGTGCGAGAGTTCCTCGACAAAAAGAAGGCGCAACGCTAAGGACGCCAACAACGTGTTGAGATTGCAAGCGTTCAAATTCGCACTTCAGCCCAACGGCGAACGACTCCGCAACCTGCGGCAGTTCGCTGGTTCGTGCCGCTTCGTCTACAACAAGGGTTTGGCTCTCAACATCGAACGCTACGAGAAAAAGGAAAAGCGACTGGGCTACGCGGGCCTGTGCGCTCTCCTGCCAAACTGGAAGAGGGAGCACGAATTCCTGTCCGACGTACCAGCGCAAGCGTTGCAGCAAGCGTTGCAGAACCTGGAACGAGCGTACACAAAGTTCGCGGCTAAGTCCTGGTCGCGTAATCGGAAAGTGAAAATCCAGATGGACGGTTGGGCGTTATCAGTTAGAACGAAGCCGCCCGGCGGCGGACGCTACGCGTGAGGCGAACGGAGCAGTTTATGGCGACCGGCTAGAGTAAGTTGTCGGGTCATAAGGAGGTCCTCATGACCCGACTTCGCAAAATGATGGTGGAAGAACTCCACCGTCGTAATTACTCGCAACATACCACACGCTACTACATCCGCACAGTCGAAGATTTTGCTCGACACTTCAACTGCCCGCCGGACCGCTTGGGCCTGCGGCACATTCGCGAATACCAAGCCGAGTTGTTCCAGAAGCGGAAGTTGTCGCCAGGAAGTGTTGCTAACCGCCTAGCGGCTCTGCGGTTCTTCTACATCAAGACACTCAAGAAGGCCTGGAGCATCGCCGAGACTCCCTATCCGAAAAAGAACCATCGTCTGCCAGCGATCCTCAGCCAAGAAGAAGTTGCGCGTCTCATCGATGGCGCTGGCACTCCTTTCCACCGCACTCTGCTGATGACGCTCTACGCTACCGGCCTGCGGCGCGCCGAGTTGATCCACTTGAAGATCAGCGATGTCGACAGTAAGCGCATGGTCATTCACGTCCAGGGAGGAAAAGGCCGCAAAGACCGGGATGTCATGCTCAGCCCCAAGCTGCTCGACGAACTACGCAAGCACTGGCGCCGGTTGCCGCGCAAAACCAGCGACTGGCTCTTTCCCGGCAACCGTTGGCATACTGCTGACCACCCGATCGACACGAAAACCGTTTGGCATGCGTGTGACGGAGCCGCTAAGCGCGCGGGCCTCAGCCGTGCCATTCACCCCCACACCTTGCGCCATTGCTTTGCCACTCACATGCTCGAGGCCGGCGCCGATCTGCGTGCCATTCAGATCTTGTTAGGCCATCAGAGTCTGAAAGAAACGACCATCTACCTGCATCTCTCCAAACGTCACCTGAGCGCCACACCGAGTCCTCTGGACTCACTACAACTAAAAGACGAGTCACCGCAGGAAGAGTAGATGAGTCGGCCGCCCCTCGAGGTGGCCGATCTTATCCGCACCGCGGGAGCTGCTTTTATCGAACGAAATCGCCAGTGGATCCGCTGGAAGCATGTCAAAGTGCTTCTGGCCATTGCGCGCTGTCGTACCGCCACACTCGGCGGTCATGTCGATCAATGCACCCGCTGCGGGCATCGCGCCACCATCTCTTATAACAGCTGCCGAAACCGGCACTGCCCGAAGTGTCAGACTGCTGCTCGGGAACGGTGGATCGCCGCGCGTCAAAAGGAACTTCTCCCGACACGCTACGTCCATGTGGTTTTCACACTCCCTTCGCAGCTGGCACGCTTGGCACTACAGAACAAGAAGTTCATCTATGGCCTGTTGCTCCAGGCCAGTGCCGAAACACTTCTCGAAGTCGCTCGCGATCAGAGACACCTCGGAGCGGAAATTGGTTTCTTCAGCGTCTTGCACACCTGGAATCAGAGGCTCAGCCTTCACCCTCATGTTCATTGCGTTATTCCAGCTGGCGGGTTGAGTCTCGATCACACTCACTGGGTTACTTCACCAAACCGGTTCTTTCTTCCTCTCAAGGTGCTGTCTAGAGTCTTTCGCGGCAAGTTTGTTGCTGCTCTCAAGCAAGCCTTCCAGAATGGCCGACTGAGCCTCCATGGAAACCTGGCTCTTCTCGCTCAGCCCAAAACCTTTGTTGCCTGGCTAAGGCCACTGTTCCGAAAAGACTGGGTGGTCTACGCAAAACCGCCCTTCGGTGGCCCCCAATACGTGCTCCAGTATCTGGGCCGTTACACTCATCGCGTGGCCATCTCCAACCATCGCCTCGTCTCGTTTACTGACGGGAAGGTCACCTTCCGCTGGCGAGACTCTGCTCACAACAACGAACAAAAGTTCATGACCTTACCGCTCGACGAGTTCCTGCGCCGCTTCCTGTTGCACGTGCTCCCCAAAGGTTTTGTGCGCATCCGGAACTTCGGTTTCCTGGCCAACCGGCGACGCGCCACGCTCCTGCCGTTTTGCTTTCAATTGCTCGGCGCCGCACAAGAACCGCAAGCCAAACAGGACGTCTCATCGACTAATGACTCGCACGACCTTTGGCGCTGCCCCAAGTGTGGCGGACCGATGGTAGTCGTCGAAAAGCTCACGGCTGCAGAAATCCAACTGCGGTCTCCACCGCTGCTCACTGCCGCATGAAACAACTCTCTCGAACTCGAATTCTTCGCGCGTTTCGGCGTGCTCCCTACCCCTCCGTCTTGCCGCAGAGCAAATCTCTTCTTCCAGCTTTCGCAGCGCCCTCTCCGGGTTACTCTTTCGCAGTAGCCAGTCCCCGCTGTTATCTGCCGTGCTCTACCGCACAGCGTCGGCAACACTCCACACCGCTGTCTCCCCCCATTCAATCTCCATAGGGCCCGCGTCCGCCGCAACCACGGGCGGCTTCCTTCTAACGGCTTAATCGAACGCGCGAAGAGCACCGTGCTTGTCTCAAGACTTCGCCAAAACGCGCGTCCGATTAAGCACTAGCGTCACTCGGGAAGAATTTATGTCGCTACCCCGAACGCTCCAAGCGACGAACCACCTGCTCGCTAAGGTTTCGCTCCGGCTGCCTTGATGATACGCTCTGCGCTTTCGCTCTCCTTCA
>QHZB01000014.1 GCA_003224525.1 Acidobacteriota bacterium
GCAAATTCAATTGAGGGAAGGGGTGAGGTTGAGGTGTGCCGAGGCTGTGCTGCGGAGCATGGCCCTTCACACTGCCACGGCCAGAGCTGCCTGGAGGTAAAAAAACGTGGCGAAGATGGTCGTTGAGGAAGCTTGAGAGGAAATAGGTGTGGCGGGGAGGTAGAGAAGTGCGGGGCGCGCCGAGGCACGCAGAGTTTTCGCGTTGAGGAGAGTGGTTTCATGCCGCAGCGGTTAACTCTGGTGGAGAACGGAGTTGGATCTCGGCAGCAGTGAGCCTTTCGATGATCTTCATGGGTCCGCCACACTTGGGACAGCGATAAAGATCTGGAGCGTCTTCCGTAGAGCAAGGGTGTTCTTCGGCTGGTGGTTCTGGGGTTGCGCCCAGCAACTGAAAGCACAGGGGCAGAAGGGTGGTGCGTCGGCGGTTGGCCAAGAAGCCGAAATGCCGAATACGCACGAAGCCTTGCGGAAGGATGTGCAGCAAAAAACGGGTCAAGAATTCATTGACGGACAGGGGCAGCAGTTTTTGTTTGTTGCCGTCAGCGGAATCGCGCCAACGAAAGGTGACTTGGCCATTGGCAAAGGAGACCAGGCGATGGTTGGAGATGGCCACGCGATGGGTGTAGCGGCCGAGATATTGCAGCGCATAGGCGGGGCCACCGAAGGGAGGCTTCAAGTACACCACCCACTTTTCTCGAAACAGTGGTCGTAGCCAGGCGGCGAAGGTCTTGGGATTTGCCAGCAGCTTCAGGTCGGCATGGAAGTTGAGCTGACCATTCTGAAAAGCCCGCTCGAGAACGCTGACGAACTTGCCGCGAAAGACTTTGCGCAGGACTTTCTTGGGAAGGAAGTAGTTTTCTCGTGCGTGGATCCAACGGGTGTGATCGGGAGAGAGGCCGCCGGCGGGCACGACACAATGAACGTGCGGGTGAATATTGAGTTGTTGGCTCCAAGTGTGCAAGACACTGAAGAAACCGATCTCCGCACCGAGGTGTTCCGGGTTACGAGCGACTTCGAGAAGGGTTTCTGCACTGGTACGGAACAAAAGATCGTAGATAACCTTTTTGTTTTGCAGCACCAGTGGGGCTAGGTGGCGGGGCAGAGTGAAGACCACGTGCAGGTAGCGCGTGGGGAGCAGTTCTCGCTGACGCGCCGCGATCCAGCGTTCCCGTGCGGCAGTCTGACACTTCGGGCAGTGCCTATTTCTGCAGCTATTGAAGGAGATGGCGCGATACCCGCAGCGGGTGCATTGATCGAGATGACCGCCGAGTGCGGCGGTACGACACCTAGCAATGGCTAACAGCACCTTGACATGCTTCCAACCAAGCCAATGGCGGTTTCGTTCGATGAAAGCATCTCCTGCAGCGCGGATGATATCGGCCACCTCCAGAGGCGGCCAGCTCATCTATTTCTCGCCGATGGCCTCGTCGTTGATGGATAGCGAGTCCAAAGGACTCGCGGTGGCGTTGAGGCGCTGAATAGCGAGGTGCACGTAAATCAGGGTGTCTTTCAGATCTTCATGCCCGAGCAGGATCTGAATGGCACGGAGATCGGTGCCGGCTTCATAGAGATGTGTCGCAAAACAGTGGCGAAGCGTGTGGGGATGAACGCGTTTTTGGAGGCCGGCGCGCTGGGCGGCTTTCTGACATGCATACCAAACGGTTTTCGTATCGATCGGCCGATCCTTACGATAGTTGCTGGGGAACAGCCAGGTGCTGGATTTGCGATGGTAGAAACGCCAATGGGTGCGGAGTGCCGTGAGTAGCTTGGGGCTGAGCATGACATCGCGATCTTTGCGACCCTTACCGCCGCGGATGTGCACCACCATGCGCTGACTGTCGATGTCGTTGATTTTTAGGTGCGTCAACTCGGAGCGCCGGACGCCGGTGGCGTAGAGGGTCATAAGCAGAATCCGTTCACAAGGAGTGCGTGCTGCATGGAGGAGTTGTGCGACTTCTTCCCGGCTCAGAATCGTCGGCAAAGAACGGGTCTTTTTCGGATAGGGAGTGTCGGAAAGGCTCCAGGCTCTGCGCAGCGTCTTGATGTAGAAAAAGCGCAGCGCCGCCAGATGTTGTCTTACGGAATTCGCCGACAACTTGCGTTTCTGAAACAGTTCCGCTTGATATTCACGGATGTGTCGAGGGCCTAAGCGATCGGGGGAGAAGCGGAATCGTCTAGCAAAATCTTCTACTGCACGAAGGTAGTGGCGTATGGTATTTTCTGCATAATTACGACGCTGGAGTTCCTCCAGCATCATTTTTCTGAGATGGGTCACGGGAACACCTCCTGTGACCCACACTTATATCCAAGCCATCAAGCAACCAACGCTCGGCTACCTCACGCGAAGCGTCCGCCGCCGGGCGGCTACGTCCTAACAGCGGTTACCGGAGATCCGCATACGAAGACACCGGCCGCAGGCGTCCAGTCTTGAGACAGTGTTCGAGGGTCAGAATTTCGGTTCAGTTCTGGTCCTACTTATTTCTCAACGAGCAGCCGCCTGCTTGGTTGCTTCGGACTCCACTGTCGCGCTGATAGGCTTGGCCGTAATTTCGAGACCATTCTTGTTCATATCGAATCTCTGCTTCCGGTCCAAGCCTTTGACAAACTCCCGTGTTGCTTTTCCGACCGCGCCTGGAAGGCTCGACGCTTCCACTTTGACCATCGATTCCGCTGTTTCTTCATTTCGATCTCGATAGCGGAATTGCACCTCAAACGTTTTCATGCTCCAACCTCCCTTTTGTGACGACGAAAACAGAAATCGGTTTGCGCGCTCCAAGCCAAGGTCCGGTCTTAGAATTGACCTTTAGCTCCCACGATGTTTTCGACTCGAAGCTCTCTTTCTGGAGCTCCTCGTTTTCAGGTTCTTGATCTCAGCCTTAAGCTTTTCGTTCTCTTTGGTCAACGCGTCGCGCGCAGCTGTCATTGTTTCGAGATCGTTTCCCATCTGGCCGTTCTCTTTCTAAAGTTCCGCCACCTGGGCCTTCAATTGCTCGTTCTCTTGCAGAGTTTTTGTGTCTTTGCAGCCGGTCAAAGGCAAACTCAGCGCTGCTGCCAGAACAAGTAGCACCCAAGTGTTTTTGCACGTCATACGTCACCTTTGGTTGACGAGATTCTGAATTGCGACCGGAACAACCGAAAGCGGGTGAGGGGGAAACCACCGCTGGCAGCTAGGCCAGCGTAATGGAGTTTCTTAGGTCGCGCAAGCTTGATAGACCCGGTCACGGAAGAGCCGAAATTGACTCCTGGGCAGATGTCCGGTTAGAACTTACCGGGACTTAGCGATAGCAAGCATAGATACTCCCAAAGTCCCGCTCTGGGATGAGCCGCCGGGGATTCCTGTGATGTAACATTTCGAGCGTTCACCCGTAACTTGTGTGGCAATCCAGAATGACGGACATCGAAGACCTCTACAAGCGCTATGCCGGCGATGTCCGCCGATTTGCGCTGTATTTGTGCGGCGATGTGGTGATGGCGGATGAGATCACCTCGGACACGTTTGTGCGCGCGTGGATGGCCGCTGACCGCATTCGCCAGCCGACAGTGCGAGGCTATCTCTTCACAATTGCAAGAAACGCGTATACGGATTTATTGCGAAGGGCCGCGCGGCACACGCAGCTTGACGAGAATATGCCCGATACGCGGATCAGCGCGCAGACGCAAATGGAGCAGAGCGCGGAAGTGCGCGCGGTGCTTGCGGCGTTGCAGCAACTGCCAGAGATGGAGCGCACGGTGCTGCTGATGCGCACTCTTGACGAAATGCCATACGAGGAAATCGCGGAGACGCTGGGAATCCCGATGGTCAACGCAAGAGTGACGGTTCATCGCGCAAGATTGAAGCTGATGCAAACCAGGCAGGCATGGCGGGAGGCCGTTCCCGCCGCAGGAGCAAAACCATGAACGTCACACGGGAAGTGGTCACGGATTTGTTGCCAATTTATTTTTCGGGCGAGGCCAGCGGGGATACGAAAGTGCTGGTCGAGGATTATTTTCGTCAGGATCCCGACTTCGAACGCATTGCGCGCAGCGCGGCGACGCCGCTGGAAACTTTGCAGGCCGCCACGCCCATCGCGGCCGGCGCGGAAAAAGAGAAACGCGACCTGGAGAGCGTTCTTTGGGGATTGCGGCGGCGCACGTGGTTGTTCGGCGTGAGCCTGTTTTTGACGCTCGCCCCGCTGTCATTCGATTTCACCCATGGCCCTATCGTCTCTCTGATGCTTCGCGACGGCCTGTGGCACGCGGCGTTTGACTGGAGCCTGGCGGCGGTCCTCTGGTTCCTCTATTTCGCGCGGTTGCGCCGGCGCACGGCCTCATTGGTGTGTGCGACCTTTTTTACACTGATCCCCATTCCCTTCGTTTTGCACTCTTTGCTCGCCGGCGGGCCAGTGGCAGAGTTCGCGATCTTTTGGATTGTTGTGGCCTTCATCTGGTTAGGGTATTTCAGGCAGCGCTCTTGTTAGGTGAACCTAACGTAAGTCCTGGTAAACGCGGAGAAATGGAATCAGGGCGTTAGTGGGCCAGCGGCACTTGTCGAGAAGGGATTCGAACCCACGACCTCCTCATTGCGAACAGTGGGGAAAATAAGCTAAGGCAAGGCGCCACAATCACTTAGCTATTTTCACGGGGCCCTTAATTGGCAAACCTGGCAAACCGGTTTTCTCTTTGTCTTTTCATTGCAGTTCGACGGTGAGAGGCCGCTAGCGGCAAGGCGCCGTTTTTCATTCGCATTGCACCTTCTCACCCAAATCTCACCGAGTTTGACTGCTACAACCGAACTTCGCGCCCCCGCCCGTTCTCGTGACGCAGCGGCTACACCCCGTTCTGATTCAATAGGATCAGAAAAAAGAGAACGGTTGACAGCTAGCAACGCGCTTGGTTCAATCTCCGCATTGCGGCGCAGTGCGCCGCGTGCGAGAAGCGATGCCTTTTGTCTCCTTCAAGCAACTCTCACTGGCTCATCGCAAAGTTCGATTGGTTCCGATCGGCGTCGTTGTTACTCTGCTGCTAGGATTCGCGCTGTATCGCGGCGTGGTGCTGGGTCAGGAAAAACAGGAGAAAGCGGAGCCCGCTCGGGCAGCGGGAAAGAGCAAAGCGCACGCAAGTCCGCCTGTCAACCCCGAAAAACCAGGCGCTGACTCATCTGAATCGAAAGTCGAAGTCTCGCTTACCGGACATTTGTCGCGCGATTCGGCTGGGCCATCCGGCAAAATCCGTTTTTGGATCACCATCTCCAATCAATCCGAAGCGCCTATCCAGAATCTGCGTTTCGCGGATTTCTTCGTACCTGGGTTTTCTCGGCCAGAAGAATTTTCTGGCGGCTGCAACGGCGCGACCTGGGGTCAGGTTTGCAGCGAACTGGCGCCGCAGGCCACCGTCACCATTTGGGGCGATCTGTCTGCCGGAGAAAACGGCGAGCCAAAAGAAAACGCATACGCGGTGGTGCTCTGGGACTCGAAGACCCGGCCGGCTCAGGCAGCGGCGGTGCAGCTCGGCGAGATCGAACGGCTCTCCTGGTGGGAAGCACTTTGGAAATGGCTGACGCAGCTCGATGTTGGTTTGCCGACTTTGACCGCGTTGTTGATTGGTGTCTATAAACTACGGCAGGGTAAGAAGGAAAAACGCGAGACCGCCCAAAAAGCAGCCGAGGCCGCGGCCGAGGCGGCGAAAAAATCTGAGCAGGAACGCAAGGAACGTTCGGAAGCAGAACTGCGCGAGCAGCATCAGCAGACCTGGAACCTGATGCTGCCGCAGGCCAATCGATTTTCGCTGAAATATTACATTCCATCCGCGAATGCGATTGTCACCAGCGCCGCGCACCTGGCGTTGTGCAGAACCAGTACGGCCACGCCAAGCGGGGCCAACGACCCCGAATTGCACTCCGCGCTGTTTGATCTGGTGCAGTTGCAATGGCATCGGCTGCGAATGAAGCACGCCATCGGCGGATATTATTTCAAGAGCCGCACCGCCGAATCCGTCACTGAGGGACTCTTTCAGAAACATCGCGTGCATTTCAAGGTGACCGCGCCGCAGCGGTTTATCGTGCTGAGCAAATTTGTAAAGCCGCTGACACGAACCTATGACGTCGGGGACTTCGTGGCAGGCAGCCCCAGCTGGGATGCCGAGCAAAAGCAATTCTTTCTGGATTTCAAAACCTGGGTAAAGAGCGTCGACTGCGAAAAAGATCTGATCGTGCTGGGCGCGATGTCGAAAGTGCTTTGGTACGAGTCCAACAGGCCATTTTTGAATTGGTACCAAGAGCAGCCGCCTATCGTTCTCACGGACGACGAGAAAAAAGAGATTGAAGCGGTTGGCGAGGAAGGGAAGTCCGAAGACGCCAGCATGCCGCGCCGTGTGACCGAGTACATCAGCGAAATAACGACGGGAGTTCCGGCGGCACCACGGCCCTGACGGAAACGCGCTTTAGGTTGATAGGGTAATCCAGCTGGCAAACAACGAGCAGCTTTAGTTCAGTTGCAGCCCGGCCCCATTGGGGTGGCTTTGGCAGTGTATATCGGAGTCGATTTCATGGACGTATCTCCAAGCGAAACTATAGCAAAGGCTGCCGGCGCTGTCAAGCTAAAACCGATTTTAGATCCGCAAGTATAAGCAAAATCAGCAGTTAGCATGGCGGAGACCGTGGCTTCGCTGCAAAACCCAAGAATCAACTGTGGATCCCGCAAATCCCATCGGTGACGAATGCCATTGAAATCAGCGACATGCGGAAGGGAACTGGAGGCTGGGTTACGAAGGCGACCGGGAAGTAACAATGTGACGTTTGACGGGAAACCGCTGGATGGAGTTTTCGTTATGCACAAGTTGGCGTGCCCTCGCTTCAACTGCAACACGAATCATCGAGCGTCCTGCTCGCCGGGATGGAGAACGGCTGCGGGGCAAGATCGCTTTCGCTGAGCTTCCGAATGGAATCGACGACCGACGGCTCGCGAATCCCACGCCTTGCGGAATTCGCAAGAATAAAGACCAACTCTTTCGGTCTCATAACGCCGAAAGCCGGACGGAGCATCCGGCTTTCGCAAAGCAATGTAGTTTGGTGGACGAGACCGGGATCGAACCGGCGACCTCCTCATTGCGAACGGGGAATCACTAAAGCTAAGACGCGTCGCCACAATCAGTTAGCTTTTTGAAAAGGCCGTGAATTGCCCAACTCGCCCAACCGAATCCTCTAGCCCGAGTTTCCTACTTATAGCAGATTGGGCGAGTCAGAAGGTTGCGGAAAGCCGCGCCAGATGCGGGTTTGGAGCGATTTCTTGCACTCCCAACTTCCTGTTGCCTAACTGTTTTACTTATTCTCCCCTCGCGCGCCACCCTCGGGCTGGGCCTTTCTGAGGGCCGCTATGTGGCATATATAGGCCAAAATAAGGCTGTATCTCCGGCAATGCCCCCACAATTCCTCGTCGTTTTTCCCTTGACACCCCCACAAATGGGGCTATCATGTTGCCTAACAATGGCGACCATCGTCCCCAAGACCATCCGCGGCCACCGCTACTATTACCTGGTCCAGACCGCTTGGGTGAACGGCCGCTCCCGCTACGTCAAACAGCTCTACCTCGGCAAGGCTGAGGACATCGGCAAACTGTTCGAGGAGGCCACCGCCCCGGTGCCCACCCAGGGCCTCCCTTTCGAGTTTGGAGGAACCGCTGCCCTTTATTCTGTGGCCCAACAACTCCAGCTCGCCGAGATCATCGACCGCCACGTCCCCAAACGAAACCAGGGACTCTCCGTAGGGCAGTACGCCCTGCTGGCCATTCTCAACCGCTGCCTGGCTCCCACATCCAAGACGCAGCTGGCCCACTGGTACGCGGGGACCGTTCTCTATCGACTGCTCCCCGCCGATCCCGCGCAACTGCGCAGCCAGCGCTTTTTCGACCACATGGGAGAACTTTCGCTCGAAGCCATCCAGGCCATCGAGAAGGAAATCGCGCAAGTGCTGATGCGCGATTGGGGCATCGACTCCACCTCCCTGATCTACGACGCCACCAACTTCTTCTCCTAC
>QHZB01000015.1 GCA_003224525.1 Acidobacteriota bacterium
CGCGCGTGATAGACCATAGCGCTCGCTGCATCTGACTCCGCTTTCGAACGCGCGTGATAGACCATAGCGCTCGCTGCATCTGACTCCGCTTTCGAAGAAGCTCTTCTGCAGCTCCTGCAACCTCAGATCGCGCAACCGGCTCGCCAGGATCGTCTGCGTTCTTAGGGCGTGCAGTGCTTCCCCAGAGAGCGTACTGGCCGATCGCACAATTCGACCCCGGGCATCCACTTCGATTGCTTTGGAATGCGACCCCGCGTGCAAGAGCAGCCACGGCGTTCCGTGAGCTCGCGGCTGCGCATTTGCCTGAAATCCCACAATCTCAGTCTCCTCACCCCGAATGACATCGCTGTATGCCACCTCTGATAATTCACACGGGGCACTACCGATTCGCACTCCGGGCACCAAGAAAAATGGCAGCGGACTCACTCGGGCAAAGTTTTTCATTCGTACATTCTCCGCGAGCTTGCCGACGCCGGCGGGAGCAAGGACATGGGGCACTTCTAGAAGCCCCAATTGTGAAGTCAGCATGCCAGCCGCAAGTACAAACCTCGGAGGCGATGGTGCTCGTCTCGATAGCGAGCAGAAGGTTCCGCGCAGCGTGCTTTCAAGCAGTTCTCGGTCGCCGTGGATCGAGGTCTGCCGAACTCCTACAGGATGCTTGGACTCCCGCAGAATCCTGTCATCCCTCATAAGCCAAACAGTTGTGTTCGTTGTGCCAGTGTCCACTGCGAAATAGGTCAACTTTTTCTCCCATGTAGCGGTCATAGCGAAGTAATGGACGAACGAATACTCTAAACCGGAAACCTGCGAGCGCCGCACCTGATACGTAAATCAAGATGGTCCAGCAAGCTATCAACCTCCGTCTGCTGTCGTGCATTGTGGGCTCATCAAGTGAACGGGAACCGCGTCAAATGGATCCAGTATTTCTCCTAGGAAGTGTCCAGCTTGCCATCCGTCGGTCAGTCTTCCGCTTTTATTCGCTGACTAGTACGCTTCATTAGAGTCTTGCCGGCGGAGCTCCTTCCTCCTGAAGGTAAAGTCCAACTGAAAGAGAATAACCCTTCTCGCCTACTGCTTTTACGGGTGTGATTCAAAGAATTGGCCGGTAATAATCGACTAATCGGGAGTTAGGCGAGTCTACGTAAATCCCCATGCGTAGCCCTGCAAGAATTATGAGTAAAATCGTTCTAATATCATGCCGGTCACCGGCTGTTTGTCTCCGCAGGTGAGAGTTCATCCAGCACAGGTGAGAGATGCGAATCCAATGGAAGCTCTTGGGCGGGCTAATGCTGATGGCGATGCCGCTGAGCGCGCAATCGTCGAAGGCAAGGTATCTGCCCGTTGCGGACCACATGTGCAGAGCCACGCTAGGAGATGGCACGGCCTATGAGGTGTGGAACCGCGTGTTGGTGACCGAATGGAAGGCGCAGCCTCTTTACGTGAAAGTGCGGGGGTACTACAGGCCCGGCTCGGGAGAGTTTCTTCCGTGGAATGCCGGCGGTCTCTCCGAGCATGGATATGCCAGCGAGTTGAAGGAGAATCCACCAAAGGCGGGGGCTTCCTGTGAATTGCCCTATCATCACATCCTGTTGTTGAAGGATGGGGAGTGGGCTGATTTTTGGGCTTCGAACGGAAGGGTCGGAGTTTTTCACTCCATCCTAAAATTCGAAACACGAGAAAAAGCATGGTCGTACGTGGCGAAACATTGGCAGGATGGAAGCGAAGCTGAGATTCTGCTTTATCAGCAACTAGGCCGCGATTTCTTCCGGCCAAAGAGACTGGAATTTGACGCCAGGCCTTACACCTACGATTCACTCATCAGCGCGAAGAAAGTGGATTCAAATTGGAAGCTGGAAATCAAGGGCGCAGATGAGCCGAACATCGCGACGGTTTTGCTCGACAGCAACTTCAGACTACTTGCGGTAACGAAGAACCCTGCCACACATTGACGGACGGTAGATGCGAACTTCCATAAACTGAATAGACTCAACGCCTGATAACGCGTTACCGTCAATTTGAAACGCCTGCAAACGCCCCGGCAGAAACGGTTACACCGCATGGGGGTAACTCAGTGGGAGAGCCCCTGCCTGGAACGAAGGTGCTCTGTTTTTGTGTGATGGGGAGTGCGGCGTGCTCGAAAGTGTCTTAGAATAAAATGGTTACAAGGATGGGCGTGTAGCTCAGCTGGGAGAGCATCTGCTTTAAAAGCACGCCGTCATCTCATCTAAGTCGTTGAATCGGCGTCTCTTAACAGTGCACACCCCTCTGCAAGTTGGGCTACTCAATGGGCTACAGATAATTATGGATACGTTGTCCAAGTTTGGACAAACACTCTGATAAATGGGACTCTATTCGAGTCCAGCCCCGTTATCGTGGCCTATCGGACGTTGGATCAAAGAAACGCCCGTTTTCAGCCGTAGTCTCACTGGCGGTTTGACTGTCCGCATGAACAGGTACCCAATAGACCATGCCTGTCTCCTCGAGCCATTCACGTACGGCGATCGGAACCTGTAGCCTTGCCTAAATAGGCCAATCAGGTATGCCCGTGCGCTTCTAACGACCAGCAGGTGCGGACCTGGGCCAGCCGAAGGAGCGGCAAGCATGAAAAAACTATTCTCGTTGTTCTCTGGGCTCTTGCTACTTTTGTCCTGTCTGGCCCCGGCGGGATCAGCACAGTCGATCAACCCGGGCACTGAAATCCAAGTGCGGCTGCTGGGTCAGTTGGACACTGGAAAGACTGAGCCAGGCCAGGAATTCTCGGCCACTCTCGGGCAACCCGTTCGTTTGGACAACGGGATGGTTTGGCCCACCGGCACGGAGGTTAAGGGCAAGGTCGTCGAGGTAGTGAGTTCTGGGCGGCTCAGCCAGCCCGCTTCGATCACGCTTCAACTCACTCAAATCGGCAACTCCTTCATCGAGACCCAGACGGAGCAAATTCACGGGCAATCGCACGCAGGCCGCAACGCGGCCCTGATCGGCGGCATCGCCGCCGCAGGCGCCGTCCTCGGCGGTGTCGCCGGTGGCGGAAAAGGAGCGGTGATTGGCGCCGCAGCCGGGGCCGGCGCGGGAACCGCGACCGCCGCTGCGACTGGCAAGCAGGAGATCGTGCTGCCCGCGGAAACTCCAATCACGTTCGTCGTGGCCGACAACGCTGCAAGATCGCCGGCGGAGGCCTCAGCGCCAGCTCCCGAGTCGACCGAGGCAGCCGAGCCGCAGAACCAGCCGCAGGCTTCCGACTACTACGAACCCTATGCGCAGGAGCAGCTGGATAACTTGCTGGCACCAATCGCGCTCTATCCGGACCCGCTGCTGGCCCAAGTGCTGGCGGCAGCGACGTTCCCGGATGAGATTCAGGACGCGGCTCCGTGGGTTCGTCTACACAACCCCGATAGCATCGACTATCAACCCTGGGACGTCAGCGTCAAAGCGGTGGCGCACTATCCGACGGTCTTGAGCATGTTGAATGACCGGTTGGATTGGACCACCGCGCTCGGACAAGCCTACGTCAACCAGTCGACCGATATCATGATGTCGGTGCAGCGCCTCCGCAACATGGCACATTCCCAAGGCAATCTGGTCACGACGCCGCAGCAGCAGGTCGTCGTGGACCGTGGTTACATTCAGATCGTTCCTGCACAACCGCGCGTGATCTTCGTACCCGCGTATGATCCTGGAGTAATTTACGTGCAGCGCGTCTATCGGCCCGGTTTCGGGTTCGACGGCTTCTTCAACTTCGGCACCGGCTTTGTAATTGGTTCATGGCTCAACTACGACATGGACTGGGGTACCCACCGCGTGGTTTACAACAGTTGGGACGAGCGCGGCGGATGGCGGGAGCGGTCTCGCCCCTATGTCCACATCACCAACGTTTACGTCAACAACCGGTACGAAAATGTGAACCTGAACCGGAACGTTGTGCATCGCCACGTGGACTATGACAACGTCCAGCGTTACAACAGCGTACACCACGACGTCACCTACAAAAACCGTGAACGAATCGAGGCTACGCATGTGCGGAGTGAACAGCGAGGCGTCGGCCAGCAACGGCGGCCGCAATCTGCGAATGAAAAGGTGAACGACAGAGAGAATGACCACGGCTTCCGCACTGAACATCCCGACAACGCTCGCTCTGAGCGCCCGAACCAGGCTCCGCTCAATGCGGAACAACGGCGACCGCAACCTGCGAATGAAAAGGTGAACGACAGAGAGAATGACCACGGCTACCGCGGTCAGCCATCATCCCAGGGGCAGCCTGCAGCACGTCAACATCCCAACAACGCCAGCTTTGAACGCCCGAACCAGGCTCCGCCAACCCCAGCGTCGCGGCAGACAAGGCCCACAGGCGAGCAGATGAACGACAGAGAGAACGACCGAAACATCCGCAACCAGCCGTCAGCAACGCCCGCTGCAAGGACGGCTCCGCAGCCCAATCAAGCCGCGCCGGCAGCACATGGAGCTCATCCCGCAGCTAAGAATCAGCCGAAGGTGCAGCAACAGCACGGCGTGGACAAAAAGAGTAAGGACAAAAAGGAAGACAAGAAATAAAAGCCCCCGCTAGCCCGCTAGCAGGCAAGGCATAACACGTCGCGGGAGCCACCAGGCCTTGCGTGTAGCCGACAAAACCGGGAGTTAGTTCATTTTGCAGGTATGTGGGCGATCGAGGGCACGTCCCAGCACGAATTGCCCAATTAGTGGAGAGCACCTTCCGAAGAAGAATGTAGGGTGGAAGTTGGGTTAAGTCGCGCTAGGAATCAACCCTCCACCGTCGCCCGAGGCGGGAAGATCAACGTGGAACTCTATACGCGAGGATCAATATGTTCGTCGCGGACGCAGATTCATGTACCTTCTGCCCGATGGCACGACGCGCCCATTTTAAGAAACTCGTCGGCTTTCGAAAATGGGTAGACGATTTGGGCCCTTAAGGGCCTAACAATCCTAAACAGGGCCTGAACGAGCCGTCAGGGCTGCAGGTAAAGTGCTCCTGGGGCGGCGGCGTAAGTGCGGCACGTCCGGCGGGACCTTCGTTTCAGAGGCTCAGGCACTGTCAGGGTATCAACTTCCTGGCCGTTTGCGCTGCCCGCGCCGCCTTCCGAACATACGTGGGTCGTAGGTGAGTGGCTCCGGCTGTCGTAGTACGATTCTCCTGAAGTCAGGATGTTCTGGATTGATTAGGCAGTTGTTCTCGTCCGGGGCAAGGACAGAAGGCACCAGCAGCAGGCAGTTCTCTCCTTTTCGCACAAATTCGTCGCCGATTCGGGTGAGCTCCAGCGGTGCTGCCGGGTCGCGCCAATTTGCAGGTAACTGGCCGACTTCGACTCGTTCCCCGCTCACTTCGTCGGGAACTTTCGCTATAGCCAAGACAAGATCGGCGGGAGGATCGTCCTTGTCGAGATGTACGAAATACTCCAGCAGGGCCAGCATTCTAGGCTTTGGAAACGGCCGCGCCATTTGCCCAGCATTCGCCGGTAATCCCCGTTCGAGAGTTGGTGTATAGACCTGATTGCCTTGTTCGCGCTTGGTAGTAACTATTGGCGCGCCTTTTTCTGGGCCACGCCTAGCCCCATCTGTGCGAAAACTTCCTTAGTTTAGTAAGGTTGCTGAAATAGTCGCAGTCAGATTCCTAAGGAGCTACGCCTGGACGCGCTTTATGCCGAGCCGCCGAGGAATCGGACTTTTTCAGCAGTTCTTTGGGGGTTTGCCCCGAGAGCAAGACCGTCGGGCGACGAACTCTAAAGGAAATTGGCACAGAGGATCCACAAAACAAAACGCAAGGGAGAAACAAGAATGAAGAAGACTGTGCTAATTGCTTTAGGTGCGTTGCTGACCAGCGGATTGGTCGTCTCTGCCGCGCCAATCCACTTGAGAGGGAGATTGAGGCCAAGCGAAGAGATCCCAACGAACGTCACGAGCGGTAGCGGCACTTTCACGGCTACCGTCAATGATAACAACACCATCAGCTTTACGTTGAGCTACAGCAACCTCTCGACTCCTGCTGTGCAGGCGCACATACACCTGGGAGCAACAAAAACGAATGGCGGAGTGATGGTATTTTTGTGTGGTTCCGCCGCCTCGCCGGCCCATATGGTCTGCCCGAATGACAGCACGAATTCCGGGACGCTTACCGACACTTTGAGTGCTTCTGATGTGGTGATCAACGGCCAAGGGATCCAACCGGGCGATTTGGCGAAGGTTCTTGAAGCGATCCACGATGGCAATGCCTACGTGAACGTTCATACTACGCAGCTCCCGGGCGGAGAGATGCGCGGACAGGTTACCGTTGTGGGCGACTAGTGCGGCGTTGAAGCAGAAGGGCCCACCCTTCGCAAAAAGACGCGAAGGGTGGGGCACCCTGCCGGTACCGCTGACTTGTGACATTTTTGTGGCAGCCGCATCGTCGTGAAGGAATCTCGGCAAGCCGTTGCCCCTCACTCAAGAGGTTCGGCCAAGCTTGACACTCTTCAATATTGCTGGCATTCGGTTCCGTGCGAATGCTCTACTCAATGCTTAAGTGCGTTCTTGGACTGAATGGACCGAGAATCGAAGTTGGAGCCGTTCAGGAAATCGCTGTAAGTATCTGATCGGACGAAGGTTGCGCTCGCTGGGCTTGCAGCTCGGCTCGCGAGAGCACCTGCTTAGAGAGCAGGTGGTCATTCGCAACGCTGATGTATTACAATCGTTTAGAATCATAGAGTTAGAGTGGGCGTGTAGCTCAGCTGGGAGAGCACCTGCTTTGCAAACACGTCATCATCTCACCTAAGTCATTGAATCGGCGTCTCTTAACAGTGCAAACCCCCCTGCAAATTGGGCTACACAAAATAAGGGTGCTCTGATGTGGGTTCCGGAAATTCTAAGCCGCCAATTTCGGAACCCACAACCCGATTCATGCCCATCGATTTTCAGGTGCTCTGTTTGCATCAGTGACATCTCAGCCGCGGTCACCTAGCTATAGCTAGGCAAGCTTGCGTGCACGGCTTTTGGCCAAATAGTGACGATCGAGGCCTTGTCGAAGCATGGTCTTGATGACTGCTTGCCTGCTTATGTTCAGTTCTTGGGCGACGCTGTCGAGTTGGTTCAGCATCGGACCGGCTAAGTCGACATTGACACGCTGGACAGGCTCCATCATCCGCCCCGCATTAGTGAAGAACCGCGAGATGTCCTTTCCTCGATCGGCGAAACGTGCGATGGCCTCAGCTGAAACGGGCTTCGGTTTTCTACGTCTGCTCTTCATAGAGTTTCCTTTCTTCATTGGTGGACTTCCAGAGCGTAACCAAGTGGTGGTATTCGCCCTCGGAATCGTGCCTGACCTCGAAAATCAGGGAGTAAAGTCGGCCGCCTACCCAGCCGATCGCGCGGTATTGCTCCGGAAAATCGGAGCGCTGATCGAGGTAATAGGGATGCGAGAAGATTTCTTGCGCGTCTTCGAATCCGATGCCACGCTTCGGGTTTGCCCGAAGCCTCTTACTTTTCTTTGCGTCAAACTGAAATCGCACGTGACTGGTATAACTGTTATACCATAACCACAAACGCGTCCTGCGTCAACAACGCACACAGGCGGCGGTGGCGATTAGTGAAGCAGCCCGAGCCAATGCAACCAAGCTGGCGCGGGCAAACGGACTGCTGGCGAAAGGCGATACGGACGCTGCAGCGGGGAAGTACGTGTCCGCGCTTGTGGATTACGAGTTTGCCTGGACGCTGCTACAGAGAGACGAGTAGCCCCACACGAGCGCGGTCAAGGACAACGGTTCCATAATTTTGAGTTCTGTCACAACTCGGACCTTGAGGCGACTAAGGTCTGAGTTCCCGACAACCACGAAAGTGGTTGCATGTACGCCTTCATCATGGGTGGCACAGCTGTACTATACTTGCTGGCGTGCGTGGCTTTGTCTTTCTCTTGGCCGGTCTGTTGGTGACCTCCCTCATCGGAGGTGCACAGAATCCCAATGATGGCGCTTCTGTCAAAGGAAACGGGGATGAGGTAACGCTTCGAGCCGAATCGTGGGACCCAGTATTGACCATTGGTCGCACGCTCGCAGACCGCTACGGAATTAACGTGAGCGTCGAAGCTCCAAAGTGGGCCTTTCCCGGCGATACCGAAGACGTTGCTGTTGCGGACCCAGCGTTTAGCGAGCGGCACGACAACATCCACTATGACATCATGAAACGCCACGCCATTGAGGTCCGATTTTCGACCTCCGGAAACAGACGTCCAGACGATGTCGCTCGCCTGCTGCGTCAGCTGGCAGATGCAGCAAACAGGGAAATGCCCTACGGGTATCGGCTCGATGTGAACGGTGGTGATTATGCACTCGTACCCACAAGGACGCGGAATTCAAACGGTGACCTTGAAGATGTACTGCCGCTGCTAGATCGGAACGTGACTATTCCCTTGGGGACGCGCAGCATTGCTGAACACGCAAATCTGATGGCGGACGAACTTCGCAAGCAGACAGGGTTGCACATCGGTTGCTGTCAAGCGTTAGTAGCAGGAGTTCCCTGGGGGATGGCGGAAGTCAGGTTTGAAGCCGACAACAAGCCTGCCCGCGAGGTCTTGAAGTGGCTCATCCTCATTGAGCAGCAAGTGAACTCCCAAGCATCCAGCAGGCACCCCAATTACGACCATTGGGTCGTCAGCTGTGACGGAACCGGAACTCCATGGTGCTTCATAGAGGTCGAAGGTAAGTTCTCGTCACGGTGCCCATAGCACCAGTCATTTTCGTTTCGATGATTATTGTCGTCAGGCGATTTCACTCGGTCCGCCGTCTCGATTCTGTGGGCGAATCACGAGCAAACCGGAAGTAATCGAACATGCCTGGTAACTCGGAAAATCGGAAAAGTTGCAGCTAGTACTCGACGCAATCTGCTCCACAGCAGTCCAGGTTGGACCGAGTGGGCTGCGAATCGAAGACTGAGTATTCGAACACAGCACCGTAAACCTTTGAAAATCTAATGGCCTGCAACGCAAGTGGGGATAAGCCTTTGCTGGAGAGCACCTGCTTCTGGAGCAGGCGGTTATTTGCGCTGCTAATCCTGTTACAATTGTTTAGAATCATAGAGTTAGCGTGGGCGTGTAGCTCAGCTGGGAGAGCACCTGCTTTGCAAGTAAGCAGGCTAAATCACATAAGTGCCGCATCTGGTGTCGCTTACGGGGAACCACACGGTGCAACCACCCTCTCGAATTGGACTGACCTTGGACCGAAAGCCTTGGGTTCTTTGGGCTGTCCATACCGAAAATGCTATCCGGCGCGAACGCCCTTGAAATCAGCGAGATCCAAGAAGACAGAAATGCAAGCCGGTCCTATCAAAGCGATCCAGAATATTACATTGTTACATTGCATCGAAAACTTGCCACCGTATCAATTCGCCAGAGACAGGCTTCAAAACCGCTCGCCCGCCGGACCGCGTCGCGGAGAGCTGTCCACATGGATTCGGGGCCTGCCGGAAAAGGACAAGAACGAGTTGCTCATCACTGCTGCCGTGGATCTGGGAGAGCGCCGGCGAAACGACCTGGTGCGGCGTTTTCGACGTAGGAACTTACAGCAAACTTCCGACGTGCTCGCTGCAAGCGAACGGCGTAAGGCAGGTGATCTCCTGGCAGCGGCCCATGTGCGCGCGAAGGAGAGAGCCCGGCTGCTGAACGAACAGCGCACAGCGGAAGCGGCAAAACGCAGAGCAGAAGACCTGGCAAACCGCGAGCGGTATCTCGATCAATTGGGGCGACGGCAACTGGAAATCTGGAAACAGGTTGCTGCGCATGTCCAGACGCGGCAGCCCAAAGATTACGACAGAGCGGTCAGTTTGCTAACCGACCTGCATGATCTCTCCGTCCGCCGTAGCCAGACAGCCGGATTTCTAACGTCGCCGGAGAAGATCCGGCAAGTACACGCCGCCAAGGAGAGTTTCCTGAGCCGACTTGCCAAGGCAAACCTGTAGCCACAAGAAGTTCACGCGACCGCGCCAATGGCGCGTTTCGAAGTGCTCGATCCGATGACCCAGAGTTCACGGGGGCTACGGCCTTTTCGGAATCGTTGCCTCCGTACAATTGCGCCTGGTACGAAAACGAAGGTCGAACGGGTTGTGGAAGCCAGGACAGTGGACGATCTCGCGGGAGCATTCGAGAAGAGCTAATCATTACTGCCTTTCCGCGTAAATTACTCGGTCTTTCCCGGACCATGAAACAACGTGGGCCACTTCGTTAGACCGGTTCTCCTGGCCTTATCAACGTGGTTCCAGTTCATCCATCACCCAGCATGACGACGCGTCCGATGCATCTTGATGACTTGCTCTTCGTGAGGAGGTTGCACAAAGTGGGGTGTCAGGTAACTGCCTGACATCCCGCAGTAGATTGTCGCTGCACGATGGATCGACGTCTCAAGGAATTTGCCCCGGATTGCAAGTGAAGGTACCGGTGGTCGGCGTTAGGAGAAACGTCCTAAGTTCCTCTGGTTGATTCGGATCACCCGCCGTGTTCGCGAGGGGATCGGCTGACAGCCAGAAACGGTTGAAGGTCACAAGGGAGTTTGCCATGGAGTGGTCACGAAAGATCTGAAAATCACCGCCACACACGGTGATCGGAATATCCACCTCAGGCGTTTCTTCGCGATAGAAGTTGAAGCTTCCAGGCGTAATGTTCTGGTAATGATCGAAGTTGAAGCCTTCCACCATGGCTACATGGCAGGTGCGGCAACTGCGAGCATACACGTCTTGATAGAAGTTGAACGCAGCGGGGTTGGTGGCGCGATCCGGCCACGACGGATCAATGTAGGATTTGTTTAACACTTTTCTGAAGCCTGGCTGATTGGCGTACCAACCAGTAATCAGGGCCTGCTCGGCTGGCGTCGGGCCTGCCTTCAACACGTTCTGATTCAAGAAATAGATAAGTTGCTGCTGATCCTGCCCCCGCAGGCCGAACTTGCTGGAAAACTCGAAGTTCCCGGCATCGTAGGGCAGGAAATGACCCCCGACGCTGGCGCCGCCGGAACCGTCTTCGGGGAACTTGCCTGCATAGTGATCGCCACCGTGGCAGACCACGCAGGTTCCGGGCACGAATTTTTCGCGCCGGCCATCGAGGTTGACTGACGGAAGCAGTTCACCGCTTGGGCCGAAGATCAGAAAGCGGACGAACGGCTGATCGTTGTTTACTCCTGGGCTGACCATGTAGTCCATGGCTACACAAGCCACCAAGTTTTTGTTGTGATTCGCGTTGTCGACCGCGGTATCAATCTCGGCTTGGGGGGGATTGAAGAAATCAGGCGGGCCCAGGTGATTGCAGACGACTGCAGCGGTCTGGTTCGGGCCGTACGAGATGGACTGGTGCACTCGGGCGAGATTGAGGTCGACCTTATTGATGTAGGAAGCGAAAAACGTAGGCACTCCGCGCTGGGCGTAAGGGCCAATTTTTACGGCACGTTTCCAATCCGTGAAGGTGATGGTCGCAATCAGGTTGCCGGCCGCGTCACAACCGCTAACCGCACCGATGGCCTTGTAGTACTGACAGGCTCCAATGCGAGTGTCGAGCCCCTTCTCCGCGAGAAAGGCGTCGGCACGTGGGACGATGTCGGACGGGAGCGGAGCGGGAGACGGCGAAACAAAATTCACCGAGGCGATTGTTGAGCCGTTGAGTGTCGCACTCATGGACTGCACCTCGGGCGCACTCACGCCAGGGAGAACGGAGGTATTCATTTCCCCCGCTCCGAGCTCATCTTGCGTGATGGGCACTACAAGCGCGGGAGCCCCTTCGCAGGACAGTGACACGGAGGCCGGTGCTGGCAAAAGGAAGTTGTAGACGAGTGAGTAGTCTCCCAGTTCGTTCATGCGGACCGGGGTAGCCATAGGATTTCCGTTCGAGTCCAGCAGCGTCGCGTTACCGGTCACGTGCACTCCGAAAAATTCGTTCAGAGTTCCGCACGGGCTTCCGTCCTGCAACGTAAGCGTACCGGCGAGCAATGCACTCGTATTGTCCAGGCTGGGGGCACTGCTTAAGTAGTCGGTTGTGGCTACGTTCGGCATTGGCAGGTCGGTGAAGGATAATCCCGCGTTGCACTGCGTCGGTGCAGACTGCCCGGGTGGCTGGCAGAACGTGGTGTAGGCGTTCGCTGGAGGAAGATTGGGAATGAGATAGTCACCCCGAAGATCGGTTTTTACCGGGCCGGTCGGAGGGTATGTGGCATGAGTTACGTTGTCCAACATGTAGACCGAAACATCCGGAGCGTGGACGTCATGCTCGATCCCGTTTACGTTCGTGATTCCCCAGAGCCCGGACGACCGGTATGTATCGCCGACTGGAACAGGAGCGGGCGGAGCAATGTAGGGCCGTGGGCTTGCTTCCGACTCAGACCTGCTGCCGAGGTTGTCGGTGTTCACGGCAATCCGTTTTTCGGTATACCCGCCCAATCCGTTCGAGACCAGAACATAGGCAAAATGTAGGCCCGGACCGGTAGGCAGAGTCCAGGTTGTAGTTGTGGCGTCGACGATTTGGATAGTGCCGTCGGTTGATTTCCAGCGGTAATGAAGCGTGCCGCCTGAGGTGTCGGAGGCCTGTAGTGAAACTGTAACCGTGGGACCGTGATGGGAATAGGCAGCTTTCAAAGACAAAATGGACAGCAGAGCACAAGCGGAAGCTCCAACTGTCAGGACAAGTGGCTTGTAGCGCATAGTGACCTCCTGGTCAGATTGTGGTTGCAATGGCTTCCTGGGTGCCGAAGTGTGTCGTTGCTTCGCTCTCTTACAGTAGGTCGACTCGAAACTCGAACCGGCTCAGTCGGTATTTCCACTGCGCATCGGGAGGGTGGTGCGTATGGGAGCCTGCTTCGGAATTCAAGTTCGGCGCCAATTCTGACGTCCCAACTACCGGGTCGAACGCTCTGCGTGCGTGGAATCGCCTTTCATCCCGGCGGCAGCTTCTGTTTGCTTTTTTGGGTCCGGTACGAAAGGCGAAAAATCGCATCGCACACATGATGATCCCCTTGGCGCAGCAGAACAGCGCACGCCCGCTCTGTACTCGGTAGAATTACCCAGTACACTGCTTGGCTTTATTCTCTTGACCCTTGGACGAATGTTCGTTGCGCGGACTTTTGCACGTTCATTGGTACGGTGTCGTTGTTCCATGACAAATAGGAGTACTAAAAGTATTGAAACCACCCCTGTGGTACGCGAAAACTCCCTCCAGCGGTTTCAGCGCAAACTTCCCCGCGGGCCGGACACCGCGTGTTTTTCTTGACGTCCAGCTCTGACTTTCTGAACGTGCGCGCTCGATCAGCGAGTCTCTTCTTGCGAGTGGTCTTCTCCCGAAAGCCTGCTGGTCGTGCACCGCGCGAAGCAGTGAGTTTGTTCCCCCTTCCCTGTGGCGTCATTTCACTATCACGACGGCGCCGATCGGTTCCCTGAAACTGACAAGCCGTCCCTGTTGCTCAGTTACACAGTCGCATCAAACATGCGGAGTCATGGGCTTGAGGGAAGCGATAGGAGAGGGTTCTTTTTCCAGGATTGCGGAAGCCACGCTCATTTGGCTCTTGCCTTGAAACGCGCGTTGCCCTGTCAGCATTTCGTACAGCAGGGCGCCCAGCGAAAAAATGTCGCTGCGCCCGTCAAGCTCCTTTCCCTCCACCTGCTCCGGCGACATGTATTGAAACGTGCCGACGAGGGCCCCTTGCTCGGTCATGGGAGAGGATTGGGTTACCGCCGCAGTTAGGGTGGCAACGCTCGCCAGCGGCACGGATGGCTTGGCCAAGCCGAAATCCAGCAGCTTCGTAGCCGTTTGGCGTGAGCATGATGTTTCCCGGCTTCAAATCCCGGTGCACCACGCCACTGCGATGCGCCTTGTCCAGCGCGTCGGCAATCTGCGCGCCGTATTTCAGCACTTGCTCCAGCGGCAGTGCTCCTTTTTCCAGCCGCTTCGCCAGCGTCTCTCCCTCCACGCACTCCATCACCAGATAGTCGATCCCATCCTGACTGCCCACGTCATACAACACACAAATGTGTGGATGATTGAGGCTGGAGATGGTCTTGGCTTCGCGCTCGAACCGTTGCTTGCGAACCGGATCAGCGGAGAGTTGTGCGGACAGAATCTTGATCGCGACAGTGCGTTCGAGCCGCGTGTCCCGGGCACGATAAACTTCGCCCATGCCGCCAGCGCCTAGCGGAGCATCGATCTCATACGGGCCGAGTTTGGTGCCAGAGGAGAGAGCCATGCGTGCGGGGCATTATATCCCCCAAAGGAATTGCCTTGCAGCGGATTCGACGATTCTGGACGGATGGCAACCCTTACCTTACCGGATTACGGAAGGGTTGCCCGTCACTCGGAACAATCCCGATAGGTCCGCCAGTCAGTTGCGAGGAGGTCACTTCTACGTAGTAGCCCGCATCAACCATTGGCGCGTTCGCAACACGGAAACGCGCGGACCCCGCTCAAGGCCTCAATTTAGCCTGTTTCTCAAGGAAGCTTTTGGCAAGGTGCAACTCGGGTCGCTGCGATTCTGCGTTCTTGCACAGAGCCAGAAGCTGACTGTAATAGGTCTCGGCCTTCGAACGAGCACCCGCTAGTTCTGCGGCTCGTCCGCCACCGAGGAGACTGTTGAACCGATTAGGGGCAAGTTGGAGGGAGGCCTCATAGGCTGCCAAGGCCTGCTCGGGTTGGTTCTGCTCCAATAGTAGGTCACCAAGCTGTTCATTCCCAGCAAGCAAGGGTGCTGCGATCCATGTTGCTGGGGTGGATTCTTCGAGTGTAATCGCTGATTTCATCAGCTTGACGGCGTCCGCGTCGCGCTTTTCCGCGTGGGCCAGCCATGCCTCGGCCTGTAGATGTTGTACTTCCACTAGGTCGGCGTTGCCCTCCCAACCTTGATTTCCTTGCGGCAATCGATCACGAAGCTCCGCGAGCTTGTCAGCATTGGACCTCGCACCGGCGAGATCACCTGTGCGCGCGCAGCCGATCGCCCTCGCGAAATAGGTTTCGGCTTCATACAGGGGCATTGGAACCTTTCGAATCGGGAGCGCCGCGGCCTCAGACCACTGATGCCGCTCCAATGCGTAACGAGCAGGAATCCCCACGAGCGCCGAGTACGCTGCCCTGGGGGTTTCTCCGAACCGGTCGGAGTAGCTGCTAACTTCATCGCGAACGTTTCTTGCAAGCTGATCCTGTCCAGTTTGCAGGTAGGCATAGGCGAGGTAATCCTGGGCGTGTGCCTGCTGATCCCATAGTTCCTTGCGCCGGGACCTGGCCACCCAAGCACGGGCCGCGGCCAAGGAGGCGAGATTGGACGCGATAGCTTCTTGCCATGATCCCACTTGAATGAAGATATGAGACGGCATGTGCAGAGCGTGAACCGAAGAAGGCGCAATCTTGGCATAGCTCCGTGCTGCTGCCAGCGCGCGGTTGGCCAGCATTGGGTCGTCGTAAGCATGGATGATGTAATGAGCCACCCCCGGATGATTGGGCAACTCAGCGAAGATTTTTTCCAGGATCGCGCCAGCTTTCTTCTGCTCGGCGTAGCTGGAGTCGCGTGGCGGCGCGTTCGCGATTACCTGCAGGGCATAGAAAAGAGCCGCTTCGCGGTCGTCGGGATATGCCGTATACAAGTGCTCCATGGCTTTCTGATAGTTCAGAGCACAAGTTCGAGAATCCAGTCGCTCAGATTGGCGATAGTAATCGGCAATCGCTGTGATGTACTCCTTTTCTCGCGGCGTTTTGCCGCCAATCGCCACGGCTCGTTCACTTGCCT
>QHZB01000467.1 GCA_003224525.1 Acidobacteriota bacterium
ATCTGGGCTTGGCGGCTGGAATTTGCTTTCTGCTCCGGTAAAGTCAAATGTGCCAAAGGGCTTGTGAATGAACATCGCCCATCCGGCCGTGCCGATAAGCCAGGGGATGGGAACGCGCCCGCCATGCGTTCGCAGCTGATAGCCCCCCTGGCCGCTGTGCATGCGGTCGGTGGACCCGCGTCGGTCGAATTGCGGACCGCCCTCTCCAAGCCCAAGCAACGGCGTGTTGCCTGTCGCGAAAGAGACGACGCCTGTGTCCTTGTCCACCTTCAGATTCTGAAGCACCGCGCCTTTCACCGATTCGAAGGCAAAGGCTAGAAGATTGGAAGAAATCTTCACTCTCAGGTTGCCTGTCTTGACGGTTCGCGCGCGTCCTAGGCTGCGCAGTTTCAGGATGGGCGCACCCCAAGCGTCCTGCACAAGCGATCCATCTCCCGTGACGGCCATCACTTGGCGATCATCCAGCGCGTGCTTGACCGGAAAAATAGTGAGCCGCGCGGTGTGCTCGCTGACTGGAGCTACCTGGATCTCGACATCTTGACCGGCGACTCGAAGACTTGGCTCCGCAGTTTCTTCTTTTTCGGGCAAGAGCAGCGCTGCACAAGCGACGGCTACACCTTTCAAGACTTGCCGGCGGTCAGGTTGTTTATTCATGGTGTCTCCGTCGCGAGTCCTATTTCCTGGCAATTACGATCATTGTTGTAGCAAGCCGAGTTTGGAAGTGGAACCTTCGGAGAGCACCTGACCCGGCAACGCGCGCAACAGAGTGGCGGATGATTTTTCTCGGGTGATTGTTATTGACGCTCCGTTCGAATCCGCCTCGACGCGCACTTGTTGGTCTCCGCCGTCGAGACTCGCCAGGGTCTGGAGCGGCCGGTCTTGGACTGCGACCCGATACGTCCCTGACGGCAAGCCAGCGATCCGGAAAGTTGCCTCATGCGGGCGGCCGTCCCGGTTTTCCAGGCTGAAGGCAATGCGATTTAGTGCGTCATCGAAGGTGATTGGTTGTCCCACAGCGAAGCCGTCGCGTTCCAGCAGCAGATGCAAACGTTGGGAACCGCGCACAATATGAAACCGGGCGCGCAGTCCGTCCTTGGGAATGACATAGGCCAACGTGTTTTTCTGATGGAGTTCGCCGCCATAGGCAAAGAGTCCAAAAATCGGATCGTCGACGACCACCGTCGCCGCCGACCGCAGCGCGCCATCGAAGCCGAGATCGATTTCTCCAGAATACCACCAAGGCCCGCGACCCATCTCTTTGTCGCCAAGCCAAGCTCGTCCCCAAGGCCGCGGTTCGAATCCACCGCTTGCGCCGCCGTCGTTCTCTCTGCCGGGAAACCAGTAGCCGAAGTTGGACTCCGGCGTTCCCGAGTTCAGCAGTGCCCAGGAACTCAAATACGACGCGTAGCCCAGGCGCATGTAGGTGGCGGGATCCTGCGCGAAATAGAGCGCATAATCGGAGATTGCCCAGCCGCCCATTTGGGCCATGTAGCTCAGCGTGTAGCTGGCGCTGCCGGACGCGCGAAAATCGCTCCCTAGATAGTAGTAGGAAGTTTCGAGCCAGCCCAAAAGAGCCGCCGCGTCGTCGTATTTCACCGCCCGGCGGAAGTCGTCCGTGGGAAGATCGGGAGGCGCAGCTTCACCGGGCTTCAAAACGTGGCTCATCGCGTATTTCGCAAATGCTTGGGTGGACTCGAATCCCGTCGAATCAAACGGATACTCCGAACCGAAAAGATAAGGGTGGTCGTTTACGAAGTATTTGACCTTTTTCTCCCAGGCCGCCCTCAGCCAATCGGCTTGGTCCTTGTGGCCGGTTTCCGCTAACGCCTGAATCAGGTCCGGTATGACAAGCTCGTTGTACGTACCTGTCTCATAGGCGGACCACTTCAGGATCTCCAAGGGCACTGTGAAGAACGCTTTGGCCGTGCCAAAGGCGCGCTCGAGATAGCCGTCCTTGTCGAGATATGTAGTCATTTTCGGATAGAGCTTGGCGAGCTCATACATGTTGAAGTAGAGAAGAATCACATGGGGGTAGTCATAGATTCTCCAGACGTGCTTTTTTCCGGTCTGGTCATCCTTGGAGCTGTCGCGATTGACCTTCCAGTTGGGGATGCCGTAAATCGAGAATGGATAAGGTTCCTTGTCCGTCTGTTGCAAGCCGCCCCAAACAAAATACTTGACGTAATTTTCAACCGCATCAATTTCCGTTTGTACGGGAAAGAAGATGTTTTTCCCCGCGATGTAGGGCGCTTTACCCAGAGCCGTGTCGTCGTAAGCCACGGCGTAAGACTGGAGCCCGTCCAGATCGTCTGGACTGCGAAGGATCTGGTGCTTCATGTCCCACTGGGAAAAAAGAGCTTTGTACCACTTGGCGGGATCCTTGTGCTGCTCGTGCGAGACGAGGAACGCGGCCCGTTTCTTGTACAAGGTTTCCAGAGGCTCGGTGACAAAGAATTCGAGCGAAAGGTAGCGGCCGTTACCGTAGTCCACTTTCAGAAGGTTTTCGCCGAGGCGAGAAAACCGGACCTTGTATAGTTGCACGTCCTTGCCTCGCTCCCCGACATATTCAACTTTCGTCTTGTCGGGATGCTCCGGCACAATCGCGCGGATTGGATTGTGCGTGCGCAGCGAAAACATAGCTCCCAGGTCTGACGGAACGGTCATGCCGGGAACGACGTTGACGTCGAAGAGATTCTCATCGTATAGCACGTCGCGCACGCCGGCGTAGTCCTGCGCCCAGCGGAACCGGAAGCCGTAAGTTTTGGAGTCGCCGGAATGCCCCTTGGGCGCAAGAAGGAGGCGCGTGTTTGGCAAACGCCATGTTCCGCCCTTGGCGCGAAGTTCTTCCCCGCTTGCCGCGGAGTGGATATAGGCGGCGTAGCTGCGCGGAAACCGCGAAGCATCGAAATATTCGAGAGCGGTGTCTGGGAGCGGCGTCATCACGAGGTACGGGCCTTCAGTGTTGGTGCGCATCCAAAAAATGAACGAGCCGTTGCCGGCGATAAGCCGGTGTGCGATGAGCCTCTTTGTGTAAGTTTCCGTTTTGTCCCAAGCGTATTGGGTGTTGAACGGCAGCGGCAGAGCCAGATCCCCGACCTCCAGCCCGCGATCCATGTTGTTGCTCAGCGAGATGGTCCAAACCAGAGCGTTGTTTTGGAGTTGAAACTTTTCGCTGGCCATCATATCCGTTATGGCATCGACCTTCTTGCCTTCGTTGTTCAAGCGCCACTCGAAAATTCCAGCGGTGGCGCTATCGTCCAATTGCGCTTCGATGCGCAGGGCCGAAGCACTGACCGGCTCAAAGTCCACGTTGCTGTACTGATCCGTGAGGATGGGATAGATTCCTTTGGCGCTTACCTCCTTCCAGTTCTCCCCGTCGCGATAAAGAACGCGCCAGTTCTTTGGCAGTTTGCAGGCGTTCTCAAGATTCTCGTACTGCGTCCAATAAACCTCGGTGGACCAAACCTTCATGGGCTCCGGAAAATCGTACTGCACCCATTCGCGCGTGCCTTTACGGCGCGGCCACACGAACAGGGGTAGCTCCCTATCATGCGAAGATTTTGGCACCCTCTGGTCGTTCAGCGAAAACAGTCCGGGGAAGCGCACGGAAGCAGAGGCCTTGCTCGAGGTGGCGATGGTTGGAATCTGCACACCGATTGTGTAGCTGGCAGTTGGCTGGTTCGTCTCCGATGACTTGTCGAGCATGGCTGCCGAGGCCTGCTTCCAGGTTTTTTCGCCCTGGGATCGATACCGAATCAAGAGATCGCCCAAGGTCTCCCCGGCGGAGATGTACTCCGTATCGTATTTGTCGTGGACGTGCGTGACACTGTTAACGCCTGAGGCCGAGAATCGCAACCAGTAGTAAGCAAGGGATGCGCATAGATTTTTCTCTCAACCGCCTCGGTCCTGTTGTCGGCTGCATCTTGCAGCGAGCCCCGCCTGGCCAAATTCTGTTCAAGGCCGCAATTCCAAATCGGCCGAGCGACGCGCCCTACTGACCGGCGATTAGCTCAATCCAGCTCGTGCCTTTTTCGAGCGGAACAACGTAAGCATCTCGTTCGATCTTCAGTGTCTTGGCCGGGTGATAGATTCCTACACCCTGCAACTTGGCCGGCTGCTCAATGCGCAGGTGAGCCGCCGCGGTGAACTGTGTGGACGCACTAAGTCCGACACGAACGGCGCCGTTCTTCGAGTTAACCTCCACGCTCTCAAACTTTCCGGCATCGAGTGTCAGCCAGAGCCCCGCAGATGCCACGTAAACACGCGTGCGGAAAGAATCGAGCGGCGTGACCTTAATTGTATTGCCTTCGACTTTCAAGTTGCCGCCGAACGCCACCCAGCCGAATTCGGGATGATGGACGACGTAGGTTGCAGCGTTGAAAGCATGGCCGAAGAAGTTCGGCCCATTGTCACCAGAGAGCGGATCGACTCTCAGCATGTCGGGAAAGGAATGGAATGCGGGCGCTAGAAACCCTTCGCGATCAATGTCAGTGAGCGCTCCCATCGTCCCGCCGTAGCCGACCCGCAAGAGGTAGAAGTCGCCAGGGTGTTCGCGATATTCCGCAAGCACAGGGATGGCATTGAGACCCGAACCGTAATGATGGAGCTGCCGCTCAAGGCGCGTGTACTTGGCGGCAAAAACAAAATCCCAGTAGCGGCGCGCGCTTCCGTTGTAGCCCCAGTGCGGGATGGCGGGGTCGTACCCCAGAACCGCACGAAGAGTCACGTCGGCCTTGTCCTGATAACCGAAATATTTCATCCAGGCATAGACTTCCTCCTGGCCCGTGGAGTCCCAGGGCATTTCGCTGCCGAAGGGGTAGGCCTCAGCCTTCCAGCGGCTAGCGCGCGCGCGCATCTTGGCTTCGAGATTCTCAGCTTGAGTGGTCAGTCCCTCGCGCTTGAGGTCAGACAAGATCTGAACAAAGATGGTGCCTTCCATCTGTCCGAAAACGGCGAGACCATCAGCAAATTTGGTCATCGCGATGGATGTTTCATACGCATGTGTGAGATACCAGTCCCAGGGATGGTTGGTGACGAGGCCTTGATTGTTCCGCGCCAGGCGATAGAGCACCCAGTAGGCCGCGGCAACGTGGGGATAATTGTAGGAACGATCTACGCGCTCTGACGCCTGTTTGTTCCAGCTCGTCCAGCTTCCCCAATCGAGATCGCTACGATAATAATTCGGCGGCATCTGATCGGGCTGATAGTAGAAGAGACTCTTGCGCACGCCATACTGATGCGTCCCAT
>QHZB01000468.1:0-1057 GCA_003224525.1 Acidobacteriota bacterium
AAGCAGAGTCAGCGCCAGGGACGCCGATTGTGGATCTACGACTTGTGCTGCTACTGACATGTGGTTTTCTCCTTTTGTGGATTGGTGGCTGGAATGGCCGAACCCGCTCGCGCGAGATCGGCTCTCCCGCAATCCAGCCAATATGGATCAGCGCGGGAGTGCCGCTGAACTGCTTGTGGATCAAGGTTTGTGGGTTAAGGGGTTTGTGGGTAAAACTCTTTGGCGGCACTTAGACACGCAAGGGCATCAGGAGATGCTGGTAGCGGAAGGCGTCGAAGAGCGCAACCTCGCAGATCGCTTTCGAGAACAGCTTCATCGAGATCGTGTCGGTTTCGAGGCTCTTCACATACTGGGTCAAGTAGTGAAGATTGAAACCAATGTCTCGCGCCTTTCCCGAAACGCGCGTGTGCTCCAGAGCGACGCTGTTTGCGGTGCCGTCATTTTCGGTTTTGATTGAAACGGGTGAATGCGAAAGCTCCAGCTTCACCGCCGGGACTTCTGCCTTGCGAGCGGTGGGCGAGAGTTTCGCGAGGCCTTCCAGCAGTTCGTCGCGCCGGAAGACGACTCTGGCTTCGAGCGGTGCCTTGGGCAGGACATTCTCGTAATTCGGGAACTGACCTTGCCCGCGGCGAGTGATGAGTTGGGTTCCATCTGGCAGTACGAACAGATTGAATTCCTGTTCAGAGCCGCTAATGGAAAACTCGACCCATCGAGGCTCATCCGCCAAGCCTAACCGGCTCAGGATGGTTGCGGTTGAATGGGGCAGAAGCGCCGAAAATGTGGAGCTTCCCTCCGTCCTTGCCGTGCCTTCAGCAACAGACAGGCGGTGCCCATCGGTGCCGACAACGCGGAAGACCGAACCGCGCAGTTCAAGTTTGAGGGCATTGGTGCTGTAGCGTCCCGATTCCGTCGAAACGCAGAACAGCGCGCGGCGCAATGCCGCATCGAACGCCGAACCGAGGACTTGGCCTTGCGGCTTCAGCTCCCCGTCTGGGGTTTCGGGGAAGCTGTTCGGGTCGGCACACGATAGAACGACCGTGCGCTTGTTGGCGCTGAC
>QHZB01000468.1:1299-2633 GCA_003224525.1 Acidobacteriota bacterium
TGATTGGTGTTGATTACACTCATAGGCAAAGCTCCTTTTGTGGATTCCGACACCCGCGCGATTGCTCGCGTGAATGCGGTTGTGGTTGATTCAGGGTTTGTGGGACTGAGAAAGGGTTTGTGGGAATAAAATCGGAAGCGTGAGTTTACGCGATTTTTAGGCCGCCGTTGCCGTCTCGGGTGGCAGGGGATTTCCGGCGGCGAAACTCGATGGCTCGAAGGCACGATGCAGCGCGTACTGCGTCAGGATTTCCAGTTCGTAGAGTTGCAAGGTTGAGAGGGCAATACGCTCCATCGCACCGTCGTGCTCGAACTCGGCGAGGACCTGCCCGTCATTCCGTCTCCGCAAGCCAAGCTGATGTTCTTCGCTCCCAAACCGGATCGGAATCGTCTTTTCCTGATTGATGGCGCGGCGGGTGAAAACCGCGAGCGTCGCGAGATCATTGGCCTTGCTGATGACGAACTCTGAGCGCCAGAGGGGAGTCTGCACGTCGAATCGCAGACCGTGGGAGGAGACGTTCAGGGCCACGCTCACCGAGAGCTCATCACGAAGCAGCAGGTCAACCTGCTCGCAGGAAAAGAGCGCACGTCTAGCCAGGCTGTGCATGGCCTGAACCTCACCGGGGTGCAGATCGAACCGGGCCACGCGCTTCGCCTCATCGCGGACGGCAAAGAACACCCGCAGCCGGCCCTGGTCCACCTGCTCGTACACGAGGAACTGGGAAAAGCGTCCGTAAATTTTGTTCTTCGACGCTGCGCCGTTCGAGCGGAATAGATCATCTTCGCCGCAGACGGTCTCGTCGAAAGGACTCTGCTGGTCAGCGGATTCGCCTGCCTTGCCGTCGCGCAATTGGAACTGCTCGATCCGCCGCTCAACCGCTCTCAGGATGGCAAGCAGATGAAGCTGCTGCTCGATTGACTCAACGCGCGTTTGGAGCTCGACCGATTCCCGGCGTGGCGTTTGAGCCGTTACGCATAACGTCAGCCCGCAGCCGCCCGCTTCGCCTTGGACTCGCCCGTACTGATTTGCAATAAGAGTGTTCATGTCTTCTCTCCGGGAGCCTCAGCCCTCAACAACAGGCGTCGCTTCGGGTGCAGGCTCCGTATCGATTTCGAAGTGGGTAGGGGGCAATGTGGACAAAATCGGTTTGGGTACGACCTTATCTGTGGGAAGGATCAGGGCGCTGAGGGAGATGGGACCCTGACTGCCCTGCAATTTGATCTTTCGAACGCTGCGGCCAGTCTGATCGGCCTCGACAAGCCGAGCATTGCGGAGCATGTTGTAGAGATTTGTGTTTGGCGGCAGCTTGATCTGTTTGGCCATCAAACGGTCTC
>QHZB01000016.1 GCA_003224525.1 Acidobacteriota bacterium
CACGGTCGTTCTCCTCGCCATGCTCGTACTGATCGGGGCGATGAGTCTTAAGACGGTGGTCGTTGCTCATAGCGATGGCTCCGTAATTATGGCGAACGGTGGTGCACCAGCACCGCCGACGCCTTGGAAAAATGGTGGCGCTCCTGCTCCCCCAACGCCGTGGAAAAACGGCGGGGCACCGGCACCGCCAACGCCCTGGAAGTAATTGCCCCATCTCCGAAACAACATAGTCGGGGGACGCGCAATGGCCAGGGCGTAGATAGGTGAAAACGTGCCTGGCCCATTCGAGTACTTCATCTGGCTCTCTTGCACTTTTCTTGAGATAGGTGTGGTAGTGTGCGCGCTTAAAAAGGGTGCAATTCGTAAATATTTTCTACTAAACCTCTACATGGCGGCCTCCGTCGTTGTGACGGCGGCGCGCTTCCGTGTATTGACGAGTCACGGGTTCACGTCTTCCGAATATATCTACCTCTACTACTATTCGGATGCCCTTCTTACGATCTTCCTATACCTGGCTCTGAGCAGTCTTTACACGCATGTTTTCAGCGAGTTGAAGGCCGAGCGTTATGTCAGGTTTGGCACTCTGCTTCTCCTTGCGGGGACGGCATTGTTTTCCTACGGGGTCGTCCATGAATCAACAACAAAGTTGATTTCACGGTTCGTAGTGGAGTTATCCCAAAACCTTTATTTTGTCGGCTTGGTCCTGACCTATGTCCTCTGGGCGGCCATTCTGAAGCTGCGGGAAACTAGGACGCAGCTAATTCAGATCGTGCTTTCTCTCGGGGTTTATTTCAGCCTCTTTGCGGCTGACTATGCCCTGCGCAACCTGTACCCATCAGTCAGTTCACTTTTTATCTCCCTCCTACAAGTCTTCGGGTGCTTCCTTCCGCTGGCTTGGGCTTACACCTTCTGGCGTATCCCGGAAGATGCGCGTATCGTGCCCTCCCGGCTCGCCGTGGTGCCCCGATGATGGCCGGCGTCATTTTCGTATTCTCGGCGGCGGCGTTGCTGCAGTTTTTCATCTCTTATTGCCGCTCGCTCATCGCTGCGTCCTCGAAGCAGGTTCTCTCAGCCGAGGTAAAGGACGTTACAGGTATCCTGAGGACCGCTTCTGGCGATGATTTCAAGCGCGTCATGCAACTTCTGCAGCTTTGCCCGGAACGCCCGGAAGACCGCAACGGCGTCCAGGCGATCGGCGCCTATTTCAGCCTCTTGAGTTTCCTGCGCTCGACGCTTGCGCAGCTGGTTCCCTCGATGCGGGCTTGGACGGAATCGGAACGCGGACAGTGCGCCTATTTCGCCGCGGTCGCTCTGGAGCGCCGCATCTCCTTCAGCCGGGACATGCTCGCGCAGCAAATGGACGCCTGAAACTTTGTTCCTAGTCATCCTACCCTGACCTGCTGTCACTTTCGCTACAATCCGGCTCCTTTGTCTGCTTGACATTTCAGGTGCATGGTATTCTCAAAGTGTTCCCTCCTCACCGGAGTGGAAGCGTCCGCAGCGCAAAACTTACCGGTGACAAAAACATGCTCGCAGTGTGGCGCTGTACTACTATCAACCGTACGCGCCTGTAATTTTTGTGACTCATCCTTTTCGGTCGATACTACTTCCTGGGAAGAACCGTCTGATCTTTCCGCGAAGGAGAAGCTCGCGACGAATGCAGATCCGGGCCTGGCTGGAATCGATCGTTCCAAGCGGCAACCCGTCGTCTCGCAGCAAGTAGAGCAAGACACCGCTTGGAGGGGCGAAGTCTCTCAGCGTCTCGAGGCTTATCGCACTCGGCGCCGAAGGCTCGCGCCCAGCGCCACTCAGTCTCAGTTTTCCTTCGATGACTCTTCCCGCAACACACCGCCCCATACTTCTGCTGCAGTTGCGGATCCTCGCGGATCCGTCGAGGAAGATTTTTCCTTTACCGTCGCGATCGGCCGCCCTGCAAAGAAGCGTGTTATCGAACAATCAAGGATGTTGATTGACGTCTCTGTGCCACCGGATTCTGAGACTCCACCGCAAACGCAGCTCGTTCGAGAACATAGAAAACCCCAGCCCGGACTTCATCCCGTGGCATCGATTGACGATCGACGCTTCGCCGCGCTTATCGATTTCGGCTGCTTGTTGTTTGCATATGGTGGATTCCTGATGCTCTTCGGCTCACTCGGCGGCGAATTTACGCTGAGTAAACTGAATGCAGCCGTGTACGCCACGACGTTCGCCATCGTGTATCTGCAATACTTCGCCCTCTTCACGACCTTCGGCGGCACAACTCCGGGCATGATGATGCGAGGCTTGCAGGTCGTCAGCTTTTCCGGCGAACCGCCCACGCCCAGGCAAATGCTTCTTCGCAGCGCGGGCTACATGCTTTCCGCAGGAACTTTTTTTCTGGGCTTCCTTTGGGTGATGTGGGACGAAGACGAACTCACTTGGCACGATCGCCTCTCGCGCACCCATCTGAGTGCAGCGCAAACTTTTGCCGATCTCGAAAATTCAAGCATCGCGCACAGCCGGTAGTTTTGCTTAATTCCCGTGCACTCGGGAATCCTGATTCGCAGAAACTAGTTGACGACCATTTCGTCGTTTGGTGCTTCAGCGATCAAGTACTTAGCCCTGTCCAAGCCTCGCGGTGTGTTACATCGTGCGGCATTCTCCCGCGATGCGGACAATCGCCTGTAGACTGCGCTCCACGTCCGTCTCCGTGGTCGCCCACGAAGACACGCTGATCCTCATCGCCGTCTCTCCTTGCCAGACTGTTCCGCCGCACCAGCACGTTCCGTCCTCCTGGACGCGCCGGATCACTTCTCGAGTCACTTCAGGGCGGCTAAAGGATACTAACACCTGGTTGATCACGACATCGTTCAGCACTTCGAAGCCGGCTTTCCGAAGCCCCTGGGCAAACCGCTGCGCGTGGGCGCACGTTCGTTCGATCAGCGCGCACAGCCCTGACCTCCCGAGCGATTTCAGCGCCGCCCACAATTCCACACCCCGCGCGCGCCTTGACGCTTCCGGAGTGTGATGCATAGGCTCGCGACGCGAACCGGGTTCGAGGTACGCCGCCGTAATTCCCATCGAAGCCCGCAGCGCAACGCCATCCCTAACGATGGCCAAGCCGCTGTCATACCCGACATTGGGCCATTTATGCGCGTCAGTGGCCCACGAATCAGCCTTCTCAAATCCCCGCGTCAAATGTTCGTACTTGTGCGAAATCCGAGCCCACAAACCAAACGCACCATCCACATGCACCCAGGCACCCTGTTCTGCTGCCACGTGACAGATTTCCTCAGCGGGATCAAAAGCTCCCGTATTTACGTTTCCCGCTTGAATGCACACAATCGCCCGCTCCGAGAGGCGCGGCAACTTATCAGCACGCATCCGTCCTTGGCCGTCTGCTTCCACGATGGTTATGCGTTTCCTTCCAAATCCTGCCAGACTCAGCGCCTTAAGAATTGATGCATGCACTTGCGCGCCAACGACGATCTCGATGGGCGGGGCGCCAAACATTCCATCGGCGGTGACATCCCACCCCGCGCGCGCGAGCAGCGCATAACGTGCTGTGGCCAAAGCAGTGAAATTCGCCATGGTGGCGCAGGTAACCAGCCCCCCCGCACATTCAGGGGGCAACCCCAGTGCCTCACAAACCCAGCGAACGACTACTTCCTCCAATTCCGCCGCAATGGGAGACATCACGCGCAGTGCCGCATTCTGGTTCCACGCCGCCGCCAGCCAATTGGCCGCCAGAGCTGCGGGAACCATCCCGCCGTTCACGAAACCAAAGTAACGCCCACCGGTTGTCGCCACCGTAGCTGCGGAACCAATTTCGTCGAGCCTTGCGATTACGTCACAAGGATTGCTTGGCAAAAGAGGAAAAGGTTCGTTGAACTCCGCAAGGGCAGCCACGGCCGCTTCGGAAGGACCCACTCTTTGTTCAGCGACGTCTCGGACGTATCTTCGCGCCTTGTCGGCAGCAAGATGCAGAACCTCGCTGCTCTGCGATTGCGCTCCTCTGTCAGTCGCCATTTGGCTTTTCCTTTCCACTCCGCCCGCGCCATTCCCACAATCAAACACACCCGTGGGAGACAGGTGTTCTTTTCACCTACTCGAATACCTTAGTCAGTCCTTGATGGAATGAAAGAGCCGAATTGTCCGCTTATTTTTTGGCGACCGCCTCGTCGGAAGCGATCTTGCCGTCGCGGATAAAGATGATGCGGTGCGCGTGCTGCGCAATGTCATGCTCGTGCGTCACGAGAATGATCGTGTTTCCTTGGCCGTGCAGGTTTGCGAAAAGCGCCATGATCTCTTCGCCCGTTTTCGAATCGAGATTTCCGGTGGGCTCGTCCGCCAGAACGATCGACGGAGAATTCACCAGCGCTCGCGCAATCGCCACGCGCTGCCTCTGACCGCCGGAAAGCTCATTCGGCTTGTGGTTCATCCGGTCCATCAGGTCCACGCGTTCGAGCGCCTTCTTCGCTTTCTCGATTCGCTCTTCTGACGGCGTACCGTTGTAGATCAGCGGCAATTCGACGTTGTGGAGCGCCGTTGCGCGTGGCAGCAGGTTAAACGTCTGAAATACGAAGCCAATCTCTTTGTTTCGGATGTAAGCGAGCTCATCGTCATCCAGGTCGCTCACCAGCCTCCCCGCCAGCCAGTACTTTCCGGAACTTGGCGAATCCAGGCAACCGATCAGATTCATCAGCGTGGATTTGCCAGATCCGGACGGCCCCATGATGGCCACATATTCCCCTTTGTGGATCTCCACGTCCACGCCACTCAGCGCGTGCACTTTCTCCGCCCCCATTTCGTAGACCTTGGTCAGCGCTTCGGTTTTGATCACCACGCCGGAGCTGACCAGGTCTTCCCGGTATGAATCTGTGGCTAGTGTCTCGACTGGCATGCGAATCTCCCTCGTCCTTGGCTGCGCTTCAGCTCTGCTGATCGTCTTGCTTCTTGGGCGCGCTGTTGTCCACCTTGACCTGGGACTCTGGCTTCAGGGTGCGCAGTGCCTTGTAGCTGCCGACGACGATTTCGTCGCCGGGCTGTAAGCCTTTGGTAATTTCGATGTCCGTGACGCCGGCGATGCCGGTCTCAACGGGGCGAAACAAAGCCTTCTTTCCATTGATCACGAACACTCCCTGTACTTCGTCCTTTTTCGGATCCCCAGGGGCCGCAGGTGGCGGCGCTGCCAGCGTCACATTTGAACTGCCCTGTTTCTTCGCATTCTTGGCCGCTTCTTCCAAATCCTTGCGCGTCCGCACCGCCAGCGCTTGGATAGGAATGGCCACGACATTTTTCCGTTCCGCCGTCTTGATCTTGGCCGTCGTGGATAGACCGGGCCGCAGATTCTCAGGCGGGTTCGCCAGCGTCACGACGACCTTGAAATCCTTCGCTTCCTGCGTGCTTGTCGTGGTCTGCGTGGTGGTGAGTCCCGAACTGCGCAACACGGCCTGCGATCCAATCTCCGTCACTTTGCCCTTGAAAATTTTTCCAGGTACCGCATCGATCGTCACGTCAGCCTCTTGGCCCATTTTCACGTTGACGATGTCAGTCTCGTCGACCTTCACTTCCGCCGTCACCACCGACATGTCCGAGAGCGTCATCAGAAAGCTGCCGTTCGAATTTTGAATGCCGGGCACGACGTAGTCGCCCACGCGCTCCGGGAGATAGCTCACAATCCCATTGATCGGAGATGTGTACGTAGTCTTCTGCAAAACATCCTTTAGGCGCATGCCCACCGCGCGGCCTTGATTCACCTGTGACCGCGTCTGATCCAATTGCGCTTTTAGAGACTGCACGCGCGAGCGCGCCGACTCGACCGCCGCCGCCGCCCCATCATAGGTGGTCTTCCGTTGATCGAAATCCTGCTTGGGAATCAGGCCATCCTTGAAAAGGCCCTGCCCGCGGTCATAGTCCAGCTTGGCCTTCTCCAGGTTAGCTTGTTGCGAGATCAAATCCGATTGCGCGGCCTTGAAGCTGGCTTCCGCAGCCTCCACGCCTGACTCTGCCGAATTGACTGCCGCCGACTGCGCCTGCACGTCGGCAGTCGCCTGCACATTTTCTTGCAAGAGCAACTTGTCACCCTTTTTGACGTGGTCGCCTTCCTTGACAAGGATGCCCGTGATTCTTCCGAATCCCTGGGCGGTCACATTTGTATAGGTCGTCGGCTTGATTTCGCCGGAGGCTGTCACCAGTGATACCAGGCTTTCCTGATTGGCCACTTTGGCCGTTTGAACGGTAACCACGCCCTTGTTCGCCTGGTTTACGCTGAACAGAACAATTCCGCCGAGCACCACCACGGCGCCCGCGCCAATCGCCACTTTATGCCACGTCTTCATTCGACTCCCCTTCGAACCACCAAGCTGCGGTCATATTTCCGAAGTTCCGTAGCGGACCTCATTCCGAGAAAGCGCAAGAGCGCTCAAACCCGCGGGGAAACAGATGTCTGTCAACTGCCTCTACCCTACATACGCCCATGCGGGTGGAAATGTTTCGCGGGAGGTTTTCTCCACTTTCGCGGTTCGGGCTTCAAGGCAGGGGACTTACTGGAACCGGTATCTCCGCCGGTGTCAGCCGCACGCTCAATGGACATGTAGCCAGCCCCAGATGCCATTATTCTATGTTCAAAACACCCGAAAGGAAAGAATTCCTGTCCCGCCAGGTCGCGAGCCTCGCTGACAACCGACCTATTCCCTTTGACGCAAGAAGACCTCAAATGGTCAGCCGGAAACAGACCTTCCCGGCATGAACCGACCTCCTTTGTGACCTTCATTTAATGCTATACTCAGGCCAGGCAGCCGATTTGCTTCGGCCGAACCGCCCGCGGAGAGGTGGCAGAGCGGCTGAATGCGGCGGTTTGCTAAACCCACCTGCCCTGTTTGCGCTCGCTGATTTCCACGTATTTTCAGGACTTTACGTTGCTCCCAGTTGCGGTGAGATGGCCTCATTTGCAGGTCAAAGTGCACCAAGTGTGCACCAAAACCGCGAGCTTCCAACGGTTGACTTCCGCCAGCCAATCCATCACGGGTCACCACACAATCCTGAGCCCCTTGTAAAGGCTGAATTTCTCATCAGAAGTCACAACCGGGATCTTTTCGCACAGGGCCTGGGCAATGATCTGGCGGTCGAACGGGTCGCTATGGTGCAGCGGCAAATCGAACAAATGCAACGCATGATCAGCCGTGTAGGGCAGAACGCGAAGCCGGAGGTCGGCGATGCCCGCGATTACTTCGTCTTTGCCGATTCTCAGCTTTCCTATCGATTGCTTGATGGCAACTTCCGAGAGTGAAACCACACTGATTTCGCGAATTGTCGCCTCTGATCGAAGGGCCGCCATTGCTTTGTTAGAAATGCGGTCTGCAGAAGTCACGGCCCAGATAAACGCGACGGTGTCGAGCAGCAGACGCATCAATGGTGGCCATTCAGAAGCTCATCAACTTCCTCGTCATTCATCGGTTTCCACCAATCAGGGTCAACTTCGATGACCTTGCCTCTGAGCGTCCCGAATTTAGGCTTGTCGTTGCTGGCGGTTGTGGTTCGAACTAAATCCACCACCGGTACACCACGCCGACAGATGGTCACAGGTTCACCGTCCTCGGCCGCTTTTATCAGCTGGGGAAGCTTGTTCTTGGCGTCCGCCACGCTTACTTTCATAGCATCATATCATAGCCATCTAAGATGGCCATGTCAACAACCGCGTGTTCACTGTGTTCACTGACACGTTGCAACATATCAGTAGCGCCTGCGCCGCCTTTACGCAAATACACTAGCAACTAGCAATTGCGGCCACGGACGTCACCTTCTTCTACCACACATCGGCGGGAGTACAATGCAGGACGTTGGAGGCGCGGCCCGAAAGGCTGGCCATTGCCGAGTCGTTTCCGTTTTAGTTTGGAGGAAGCACATGCGCCAGACGCCTATTTATGATGTTTGCGTTATCGGCTCTGGTGCGGCCGGCGGTGTGATTGCCAAAGAGTTATGCGAGGGCG
>QHZB01000219.1 GCA_003224525.1 Acidobacteriota bacterium
CGGCTGAATATTCCGGGACTCATTCTATATGGCGGCTCCATTGCCCCTGGTCAGTTTGAGGGCCACGCCGTCACGATTCAGGACGTCTATGAAGCCATAGGCAAACACGCGCGCGGTGGGATGACGGACGCTCAGCTCAAGTCCCTTGAGGTTTCCGCTTGTCCGGGAGCTGGCGCCTGCGGCGGACAATTTACCGCGAACACCATGGCGCTGGTCTGCGAATTCCTGGGGATTGCGCCGATGGGACTCTCCAGCGTTCCAGCGACAAATGCGGAAAAAGCGGCCGCTGGTCATCGCGCGGGGGAATTCGTCCTCGAACTTCTCCGGCGCGACGTCACGCCCTCGAAGATTATCACGAAAGCGGCGATTGAGAACGCCATCACCGGAGTTGCTGCAACCGGCGGCTCGACAAACTCTGTGCTGCATCTTCTGGCCATCGCCAACGAAGCGAAAATCCCGCTCTCTATTGACGATTTCGACCGCGTTAGTTCGCGCGTGCCGATCATCGCCGATCTCAAACCTGGAGGACGTTTTGTCGCTACCGATCTCTACGCGGCGGGCGGCACTGCGCTCGTCGCAAAGCGCTTGCTTGACGCTGGATTGCTCCGCGGAGATGCCATCACCGTTACGGGAAGTACTCTTGCCGAAGAAGCAGCCAAAGCTAAGGAAACGCCGTCGCAAGAAGTCGTACGCAAACTCAATGCGCCCCTCAAGCCCACTGGTGGCCTCGTTATCTTGAAGGGCAATATCGCTCCCGAGGGCTGCGTGATTAAGGTAGCGGGTCACAACCTTCAGAATTTCCGTGGCCCTGCCCGAGTATTCGACAACGAAGAAGCGGCCTTCGCCGCCGTCGAGCAAGGCGCCATCAAAGCTGGCGACGTAATCGTCATTCGCTATGAGGGACCGAAAGGTGGCCCTGGCATGCGCGAAATGCTCGCGGTTACCGCCGCGCTGGTCGGCGCGGGCCTGGGCGATTCCGTCGCGTTGCTCACGGACGGAAGATTTTCCGGCGCCACGCACGGTCTTATGGCCGGGCACGTCGCTCCCGAAGCCGCCAACGGCGGTCCGATCGCGGCTATCGCTGACGGCGATACCATTATTTTCGACATCCCCAAGCGCCAACTGAGCCTGGATGTTAGCGCTGTGGAGATTCAGAAGCGTCTTGCCGCGTGGAGGCCACCGCAGCCCCGCTTTACGAGCGGGGTCATGGCCAAGTACGCCCTGCTTGTTTCTTCTTCGTCTCTTGGCGCGGTTACCGCCGTGCCGGCCGCTTTTTCGGCGCCAGCCGCGTCTGGCTCATTTGCGAGGACTTCATGAAGCTTATCGGTGCAGAGATTCTTTGCGAATCGCTCACGCGTCTGGGCGTGCGCGAGATTTTCGGGTATCCCGGCGGCGCGATTCTGCCGGTCTATGACGCACTCGGCAAATCGAAGCTGCATCACGTCCTGGTGCGCCACGAACAAGGCGCTACGCACATGGCCGATGGCTATGCGCGCGCCAGCGGCGGAATCGGCGTGGCCATGGCTACATCCGGTCCCGGCGCAACGAACATGGTTACCGGGATTGCTACCGCCATGATGGACTCTTCTCCGGTCGTCTGCATTACAGGTCAGGTCAGCAGCAAAGTCCTGGGCTCCGACGCGTTTCAGGAGATCGATATCACAGGCATCACCATGCCCATCACTAAACACAACGTGGTGATTACGAAGGCGGAGGATATTGCCCGCACCATTCGCGAAGCTTTCTTGATCGCCAACAGCGGTCGCCCCGGCCCGGTGCTTGTCGACATCACGAAAGACGCGCAACAGGCCATCGCAGAATTCAATTGGGAGGCGTCGGAACCAAAACTTCCGCCCAAGCGCTTGCGCAACAATCATGATCAAGCGGAATTCGACCGCGCCGTCGAAATGCTAAACACTGCCAAACGCCCCATCATTCTTGCCGGCCATGGCATCATGGTTTCCGGCGCGATGCGCGCCTTTGAACAGTTCGTCCGCACCGGCAACTATCCCGTGGCCATGACGCTTCTAGGCATCGGCTGCTTCCCTGCCGATAATGCACTCAACCTCGGCATGATGGGCATGCACGGCGAAGCCTGGGTTAACAACGCCATTCAGGAGGCCGATCTCCTCATCGCCGTCGGCATGCGTTTTGACGATCGCGTCACCGGCGACCTGCGCACTTACGCCAAGAGCGCCCGCAAGATCCACATTGAGATCGACCGCGCGGAAATCAACAAGAACGTAAAGGTTGATGCCGCCCTCGTCGGCGATGCGCGCGACGTTCTCGAGAGGCTTATGCCCCGCATCCAGACCTGCGATCACAGCGCCTGGATTCGCCATGTCGCCGAACTGAAAGGGGACTCGGCGGTGCGTGATATCCAGAGCTTGCCCGACAACGGCCACCTCTACGCCGCACATGTCATCAACGATATCTGGAAAGAAACCCGCGGCGAAGCCATCGTGGTCACCGACGTCGGCCAGCACCAGATGTGGGAAGCACAGTATTATCACCACAATCGTCCACGCACGCTGATCACTTCCGGGGGACTCGGTACCATGGGTTTTGCCCTACCGGCCGCCATCGGCGCGAAGTTCGCGAAGCCCGACTCCGAAGTCTGGGTCGTCGTGGGTGATGGCGGATTCCAGATGACCATGTGCGAACTGGCTACCATCGTCCAGGAAAAAATCAACATCAAGATCGCCATCATTAATAACGGCTTTCTGGGCATGGTCCGCCAGTGGCAGGAATTCTTTTACGACAAACGCTACGTCGCGACGCCACTCGTGGCGCCGGATTTTGCCGCACTCGCCAATGCCTTCGGCATCCGCGCAGAGCGCATCACCAAGCGCGCAGAAGTGATTCCCACCATCCGCTCCGCGCGCGAATCCGCCGAAACCGTGCTAATCGACTTCCGCGTCGAACAGGAAGATTCCGTCTATCCCATGGTTGCCGCCGGCGCTTCCTTGAGCGATATGATTCGCCGGCCGAACAGTCCGCTCGTCGAAACGGCAACCGAACCGTAGGAGAAACCGAGAAAACATGCAAACACTTGTCGCTTATGTCGAAAACAAACCCGGCGTCCTCAATCGCGTCTCCTCGCTTGCCCGGCGGCTGGCTATCAATATCGATTCGCTCACGGTCGGGCCAACGGAGAATGAAGCCATCGCCCGTATGACCATCGTGGCGCATACCGATGAAAGAGGTGCGCATCGTCTCGAAGCCAGCCTCGAAAAGCTCGTCGATGTCCTCCTTGCGGAAAATATCTCCACTCGTGCGCTTCTCGAACGAGACCTTGCCTTGATCAAAGTCTCTGCCGATCAGCAGAATCGCCCTCACCTGATGGAATTGATCAAGGTCTTCCGCGCGCGTGTCGTCGATGTTGCTCCGGAATCGCTCATCATCGAAGTCTCCGGCGCCGTCGACAAAATCGATGGCCTGCTCGAAGTACTTCGGCCTTTCGGTGTGCTTGAAATGGCCCGCACCGGGCGGATTTCCATGACCCGAGGCGGCGATTTGCTGCAGCCGCCGGTTGAGGAATCCTCGGGTTCCGAACTGGAATCCACCGGCTCAAACGTAAAGTGAATGCTTTTGCTCCGAAGCGAGGGTTTCAAAGATCCGGACGCCAAGCGCGGGCGTCCTTAAACTAATCCCGCGCCATCGAAGTGAATGTTCGACCGCATGGCGGCCGGCGAGAGGAAAAGAATGGCAAATCTCTACTACGACAATTCCGCGGACCTTTCATTGATTCAAGCTAAGAAAGTCGCCATCATTGGCTACGGCTCACAGGGCCATGCTCACGCACTCAATCTCCGCGATAGTGGTGTCTCCGTCCGCGTCGGCCTCCACGAAGGGAGCGCCTCGCGCGCCAAAGCGGAAAAAGAAGGCTTGACGGTCAACAAGCCCGCAGAAGCCGCTGCCTGGGCTGACGTCATCATGATCCTCGTTCCGGACACCAAGCAGCCCAAGCTGTATCGCGAGGCCATCGAGCCGCATCTCAAGCCGGGAAAAACTTTGATGTTCGCGCACGGTTTCAACATCCGCTTCGGTACGATCAAACCGCCGGCCGCCGCCGATGTTTCCATGATCGCTCCAAAAGCACCCGGCCACCGCGTTCGCGAAGTCTTCACCGAAGGCGGTGGAACACCCGCGCTCCTGGCGGTCGAGCAGGATGCCAGCGGTAAGGCGAAAGCGCTTGCTCTCGCTTACGCCAAAGGACTCGGCTGCACACGCGCCGGGGTTCTGGAGACCACTTTCACCGAAGAGACCGAAACCGACCTCTTTGGCGAGCAGGCCGTCCTCTGCGGCGGCGTGAGTGAATTGATCAAGGCGGGATTTGAGACCCTCACGGAAGCAGGCTACCAACCCGAAGTTGCCTACTTCGAATGCCTCCACGAGCTCAAGCTCATCGTTGACCTGATTTACCGGGGTGGCCTCAGCTACATGCGTTACTCCGTCAGCGATACTGCCGAGCAGGGCGATTATTCCGCCGGACCGCGCATCATCACCAAGCAGACGCGGGAAGAGATGCGCAAAATCCTCGCGGAGATCCGCAACGGCAGTTTTGCAAAGGCCTGGATCGAAGAAAATGAAAAGGGCTGCCCCAACTTCCTCGCCACGCGTCAGCGCGAGCAGCAACTCTCCATCGAGCAACTCGGCCCCAAGCTTCGCGCCATGATGCCATTCCTGCAGCCGGTGATCGCCCCCGGACTCGAGAACAAAGCGGCCGCGTCGAAAAAATAAACTTCGAATAGTTTACTTGCGCATCGCTTATTTACCGCCCTGGACTCTGGTTGACACCCGGCTGGAATTGAGCAATCCTCTCGCGTGATGAAAGGCAAAGAGGCCCCGTCTCAGGCAACCACCCCGAATCTCGTTGAGCGCATCGATCAGCTCAGTATCAAGCGCCAGGAAATTATCCGGCCGATCCTCGAGCACCCGCGTGAGTTCGTGCTCCTCAGCGTGCGCGCCATGGCGGCGCGCCTTCAGACTGATCCCGCAACGATCGTTCGTATCGTCCGCGGTCTCGGCTTCGGCAGTTACCGCGAGTTTCAGCGTCATTTGCACGAGCTTTCCCTCGCCTACGCTACCTCCCTGGACACCATGCAGTCCGGCGGCCGCGATGGGAGCATGCCGTCACACGTACGCGATTCGCTCGAGCAGGACTTGAAGAACCTGCAGGGCCTGAAAAACAGCCTCGATGCACAGCGCCTTGTGGTGCTGGCAAAACGCTTCTACGAGGCCCGTCGCATCGTTCTGCTTGCCGGCGACCTGGCGGTTCATCTGGCGCACTACCTCGAATATCAGATCAGCCTTCTAGGTCTCCCGATTTTTGCCGCCACCTCCGCGGGCAGGATCCTACATCTCGTCCGCTCCGTCAATAAGCAAGACTTGGTAATTGCGATCAGCTTCCGCCGCGGACTTCGGCAAACCATCGAGGGAGCCCAGCAAGCGCGCCTTCGCGGCGCTTACTGCGTCGGTATCTCTGACACCTATGTTTCTCCCTTGGCGCGCGAATGTGACGAAGTTTTCCTAGCTTCGATCGAGTCAACTTCTTTCGGCGCCTCCTATGCCGCTCCCATCGCCTTGTTGAATGCCATCCTCGCCGCTGTCGGCCAGTATCGTCGGGCGCAAACACTCGCCTTGGTCAAGGAAATCGCCGAAGAACAGCGCAAGGGTTTGCGCTGGTACCCTTCCTGACGCCGCTCCATCGTTCATCTCCGTAACGAACATTTCATTGCCGTCGTCGAACAATAGTCTTTATTTGCCGGAACTTGACAAGCCTTTTTAGGCTGCTTACTGTTGGGAGTGGCAAATTGTTTCGGTCTGCAATGTTTGTTACAGAAAACCCCTTAACTGTTTTCTTGGAGCCCCATGCGGATCGAATCGATCACCCTGCGCAAACTCAGGATGCGTCTTAAATTCCCCTTTGAAACTAGTTTTGGCGTCACCCATGACCGCACCGTTGTTCTCGTTGAACTCCTCGCTGGCGGCCTCACCGGCTGGTCCGAAGTGGCCGCCTCGGAAGGTCCTTTCTACAATTCCGAAACCGGGGACACCGCATGGCTTATCATGATTCTTGGCAAGGAATTCGGCTCCGCCTCGGAGATTCCGTGCATTTTCACGGCCATTCGGGGTCACGAGATGGCCCGCGCGGCAATGGAAAATGCTCTCTCGGATGTCGAGGCCCAGCAAAAAAATCTCACTCTCGCCCGATTGCTTGGCGGCACGCAATCGGAAATCAAATGCGGTGTCTCCTTAGGGCTCGAAGACACTCCCGAAGTGCTTCTCGAAAGAGTCGCCGTTGAGCTTCGCGCCGGTTATCAGCGCATCAAACTTAAGATCAAACCGGGCAAAGATCTCGAAGTTGTGCGCGCCGTCCGCAATGCCCATCCCGGCATGCTTCTGTCCGTCGATGCCAATTTAGCTTACACGCGGGTAGAATTGGAACATCTGAAGCGCTTCGACGAATTTAACCTCCTGATGATGGAGCAGCCTCTCTGGTGGGATGACATCGCCAATCAAGCAAAGCTTCAACGGCATCTGAAGACTTCTCTGTGCCTCGATGAGTCGATCCGCCGTGTCCGCGATGCTGAAACTGCTCTGGATCTCGGCGCTAGACGCATCATCAACATCAAGGTAGGCCGCGTCGGCGGCCACTCCAGCGCCCGCGAGATCCAGTCTCTCTGCCTCGCCCGCAACCTTCCGGTTTGCTGCGGCGGCATGCTTGAGTGCGGTATCGGCCGCGCTCACAACATCGCGGTCGCTTCTCTGCCCGGTCACACGCTGCCCGGCGATGTTTCCGCTAGCAAACGCTATTGGGAAGAGGACGTCGTCGACCCGCCGATCGAAGTCTCGCCCCGTGGCACGATTCAGCTCCGCTCCTCGCCTGGACTCGGCTATCATGTTCGCCGCGACCTGATCGAACACCGGACCACGGAAAAGGAAACCTGGCGTGCTCGATAAATTTCGATCTCTCTTAATAAGACAATTTGCCGTCGCCCTCTTCCTCAGTCTTTTTTCCGCGTGCTCTTCGCTCGGGCAATCTCCTGATGCGCTACTCCCCGGACCAAAACCTGCCGATGTCTCCAAGGAATGGAAGCCGTGGATCGGTGAATATGGTTTTGGCTTCAGCCCAATCAGATACGTGTTGAGCGAGAAGGATGGGTTCATCTGGATCTTGCAGCGACCGAATCAAACCCCCCAAGCAAGCTATAAGAATCTTGAAAAATTCTCTGTGAATGCGCCACCACCGACTGCCGCAGCGCAAGGGATGCGCCTGCATTTCGACCAGGACGGTGGTCGAATTTTGCTCATGGGTGATGTTGGAAATAGCAAGCTCACGCCCGACGGAGAAGCTCATCAAGCAACGGTGGCAAAGCCCGCCCGTCCGATCGAAGAGCTACGGTCTGAAGCTCTGACTGCGTCGCCCCCGCAGGAAGTTGGGCCATTTCGGAAATCTGAACTTGTGGAAGTGGCGACCCTCGATCCAACGGTTCATTTGGAAATTCGCTACGCAACCTCGAACGATTTCCTTGGCACCCCTGTCTATTCTCTGGCTCGGGCGTTTCTGCAACGCCCCGCTGCCCAAGCCCTGCTTCGCGTTCAGCAAAAACTCAAGCCGCTTGGCTATGGCTTGCTGATCCATGACGCCTATCGCCCCTGGTACGTCACCAAAATCTTCTGGGACGCCACGCCCCCGGAAGGCAAGATTTTTGTCGCCGATCCCGCGCAGGGCTCCCGCCATAACCGTGGCTGCGCTGTCGATCTCACTCTATACGATCTGACGACTGGAAAACCCGTCGAAATGCCCGGCACCTATGACGAAATGTCCCCGCGCTCCTTCCCGGATTATCCCGGCGGCACTTCGCTCCAGCGATGGCACCGCGATCTGCTTCGCCGCGCTATGGAATCGCAAGGCTTCACGGTTTACGCGTCCGAGTGGTGGCATTTCGACTACCAGGATTGGCGGGAATATCCGATCTTGAATGTACCCTTCGAAAAGCTGGGCTCGGGCCTCCAGTCACCCGCGGTCCATTGATGAAGCGGTTGAACGAATTTTGGAGGATTCCGCTTTGAAAAATAGTTCGCGCGTCCTTCCTGTTTATTATGTACTGATCTCCACGCTCCTTTTCTGCCTCCAGGCCGCCCCGGCCGGTGCGCAGTCTGAATCCACTCTGGCTCAACGCATTCAGAAGATCATCAGTCGCCCCGAATTTGCCCACGCGAATTTTGGCATCGAGTTCTGCTCGCTCGACACCGGCAAAGCCCTCTATGAGCTCAATGCTGACAAATTGTTCGTGCCCGCTTCGACCACCAAAATCCTCACCGAAGGCGCGCTCCTCGCGAAGCTGGGCGCCGATTACCGTTTTCACACCCGCGTCTACCGAACGGGCTCAATCGACAAGCACGGCACGCTCAAGGGTCATCTCATCCTCGTCGCCAGCGGCGATCCCAATCTCTCCAATCGCGTCCAGCCCGACGGTACCCTCGCCTTCGTCGATGAAGATCACTCCTACGCGGGTCCCGCTCTTCCCGGCGATCCTCTCTTGGTCATCCATCGACTCGCCAAAGACGTCGCGGCCAAGGGCATTCGCAAAATCGAAGGACGGGTGTTGATTGACACCGCTCTTTTCCCCGACGGCCCACGTGAAGGCGGCACAAACGTCGTGATGTCCTCCATGATGATCAATGACAATGTCATCGATCTCATCGGCTCGCCAGGCGCGAAACCTGGCGATCCCGTCGCTCTCCAGTCCTCGCCTAAGACTTCTTACATCAAATTCGTCAATCACCTGACCACCTCTCCTGCGGGGACCAATCCGTCCCTCGAGCCGTCAGATATCACCACGAATCCGGATGGTTCCGTCCTGGTTACCCTCTCTGGCAGCCTGCCTGTCGGCATCCGTCCCCAACCCGCGGCGATTGCTGTCCCATCCCCGACAAAGTTTGCAGAAGCCGCATTCCGCGAGGCACTGTCAGCTGCAGGCATTGAAGTCAAGAATCGCCCTGCGCCCGCCGTCACTGATTTTTCTGCCTATACGCGTTTCTATTCGGCGGAGAATCAGGTGACTGAGCACGTGTCTCCTCCACTCTCGGAAGAAATCAAAATCACGCTCAAGGTCAGCCAAAATCTGCATGCCGGCATGGGTCCATACCTCCTCGGCATTCTCCTTGGGAATGATGCAAAGCACCTTCTCGAAGCCGGATTCAAAGTCGAACATGATTTTCTCCAATCAGCGAAGCTCGCTTTGTCCGGTGCCGCTCAGGGCGATGGCGCCGGCGGCGATTGGGCCGATCTTTTCAGCCCTGACTTCATGGTCCACTACCTCACCTACTGGACCACTCGTCCGGACTATCAAGTTTTTTTTAGTGCGCTCCCGATTCTTGGCAAAGACGGCACGCTTGCTAAAATTCAGACAAATTCCCCCGGTGCCGGCCATGTCTTCGCGAAAACCGGCACGTTCGGCTCCGAAGACAGGCTCAATGGCATGATGATGCTTAACGGCAAAGGCCTCGCCGGCTACGTCATCACCAAAGACGGAAAAAAACTCGCCTTCGCTGCCTATGTAAATCACGTCTCGCTCGCTCCTGATCCGCAGGCCGCGCAGCAGGTGGCCGGTCAAGCCCTGGGAGAAATTGCCGCAGCCGCCTACGACGCCAACCTGGATGCCGCGTCGCCTGCCGGCGACTACGATCTCATCATCCGCAACGGTCACATCATCGACGGCACTGGTAATCCCTGGTATGCGGCTGACGTCGCCGTCAGCGGCGATCGCCTCTCCGCAATCGGCGACTTGCGCGAAGTCCATGCCAAGCGCGAAATCGACGCCAAAGGCCGCATCGTGGCCCCCGGGTTCATTGACATGCTCGGCCAATCCGAAGTCTCTCTGCTCCTCGACAATCGTTCGCTGAGCAAGCTCTCCCAGGGGATCACCACGGAAATCACTGGCGAAGGCGGTTCCATCGCCCCGCAAAATGAAAAAACCATCGCGCCTCAAAAACTGTTTCTCGACCAGTACAAGCTCACCATCGATTGGACCACTCTCGATGGCTATTTTCGCCGCCTCGAAAAACAAGGCACACCGCTCAATATCGGCACCTATGTCGGCTCCGCGCAAGTCCGCGAAGCCGTAATTGGCGACGATGATCGCGCTCCTACACCCCCCGAGCTCGATCAAATGAAGTCTCTCGTCGAGCAAGCCATGAAGGACGGCGCTCTCGGCCTCTCCAGCGCCCTCATCTATCCGCCAAACATCTACGCGAAGACCGACGAGCTCATCGCTCTCGCCCAAGTCGCCTCGAAATACGGCGGACTCTATGCCACTCACATGCGCAGCGAAGGAGCTTCGGAAATGCCCGCACTCGCCGAAGCCATCCGCATCGGCCGCGAAGCCAATCTGCCGGTGGAAATATTTCACCTCAAAGTCAGTGGCAAGCCCCGCTGGGGCACCATGAAAAACGTCGTCGCCGCCATCCAACTCGCGCGTGATTCCGGCCTCGATATCGCCGCGGACATGTATCCCTACACTGCGGGCGCTACGGCGCTTGCATCCGCGCTTCCACCCTGGGTCGCCGATGGCGGAGCCCAGAAATTGCTTGAGCGCTTAAAAGACCCGCCTATCCGCGCGCGCATCAAGAAGGATCTCGCGGGCGATCACCCCGACTGGGAAAACCTCTTCTATGATTGCGGCGGCGGTGAGGGGATTCTCATCTCCTCTGCGGAAAACCCAGAGCTCAAGCACTTCGCCGGGAAAACGCTCGATGAAGTTGCAAGAACGTGGAAGAAATCTCCAGAAGACACGCTGATGGATTTCGTCCTGGCGGACAAAGCACAAACCAGCGCAATCTATTTCATGGCCAGCGAAGAAGATCTAAGCACCGGTCTCAGCCAGCCATGGACAAGCATCGGTCTCGACGCCGGTGAAATGTCCCTTGATGGCCCACTCTACGAACCTCACACCCATCCACGCACCATGGGTTCCATGCCGCGATTCCTCGGCCACTACGTCCGCGACCAACATCTCATGTCCCTCGAAGCCGCGATTCGCAAGATCACTTCGCTCCCCGCACAGCGTGAGCACCTTGATAGCCGCGGCCTTCTAAAGCCCGCCTTCTTCGCGGACATTACTATCTTCGACCCCAGAACCATTATCGACCACGCCACCTTCGCAAATGCAGATCAGCTCTCCGAAGGAATTGACTACACCGTTGTAAACGGTCAGATCGCATACGATCATGGGAAACTCACCGGCGCCGCTGCAGGCCATGTCCTGCGCGGTCGTGGCTGGCTTCCAACAGCTCCTTGAAATGGGCGTTTCAATGAAAAAGGCCTATGCGGGCACCTCGGGTTGGGCGTACACCACTTGGAAGCCGGACTTTTACCCTGCAACGCTCCATTCCACCAAGTTCCTGAACTACTACGCCAGTCGTCTCAACTCTGTTGGAAGTCAACTACACGTTTCGGAGCCTGCCAACAAAAAAGTTGTTCATGGGCTGGATGGCGGAAACACCTGCGGGCTTCAAGTTTGCCGTTAAGGCGCACCAAACCATCAAGCATATCAAGCGCCTTCACAACCTTATGCGGTGACATCGAAATTCGTCGCTTCCTTCCTTCCATTGCAAAAGCCAAGCAAGCTCGGTCCGGTGTTGTTTCAATTGCCTCCCAATCTGAAATGCGACTTGCCGCTGCTGACAGATTTCCTGGCGGGGTTGCCGCATCACGTCCGGTTCGCCTTTGAGTTTCGCCACGATTCCTGGTTTCGAGACGATGTGTTCGCGAGTCTGCACGGAACAAAAATGGCGCTGTGTCTCGCGGAGAGCGAAAACTGAAAACACCAGACGTTCACACCACTGATTTTTCCTACATGCGCATGCGGAAGGAGGAATACTCAGCCAAGGTTCGGAAGGCACTCAAACAGAAGGTTCTAAATCTTGCCCAAAAACGAGAAGTCTTTAGCCTCTTGCTCGGCTGGAGGAGTATCGCACTTTCCGAAGGCATCTTCGACCAATCCTTTGAGGACGGCCGGCCCTAGGTTATGTCGCATGGCAAGCGCCTGCAGCCGCGATTCATAATTGCCGAAGAACGTCTGCATCTTCGGGGTTCTTCTTCCGGTTCTCGCTCGGGACTGTTGCCTGACAGAATTGGCTGTTCATCCGGAGGAGTGTTTTCCATCATTCGTTTCTCCCTTTGCGCATATTCGGCGTCATGCGTTACGCTCAATGCCAACTGTGAATATTGTGAACGCCGCAGGTGATATGGGTGGCGATCAATCCAATTTGCACGGCACGCCTGATTTTACGATTCTGAATCAAACTTACTGCGATTGATTCGTCGGCCCACGCTAGAGCTAGGCGCCATCGTGGATTGGAATGGTTGCCGATGAATGGCCGCGCCAAAGGATCGGCTTCTCCGCAATAATGAGCGAGGAATTCGGCGGAGTAGGCTTTCAAGCCATGGCAAGTTTCGCTTGCATGTCCGGTTGTCGAGAAATCAAAAGCTGTCGAAGCCCAATGGGCACGTGCCAACCATCCGGAATCAAACCTGGATTGTTGTAGACCCGGTTTTGTTTCTTTTAGAAAGAAATCAACTTTTGGCTTTGGTGCAATGACAAAATGCTGCGCCAACGCCGTTTGGGCGCATAAAGACACAACGGCGGCGATCCGCAGAATGAATTTCATGGGAGTCCTTCTTGTTTAGATTTTTACTGGTGCCTTACTATTTTAGAACGCCGGGCAGGTCTGGCAGTCCTTTTCTGTCATTCGATGTTCTTTGCCGGCGAAGGAAAACAACCATGACCATTTCAATGCAGCGTCGTGCTTGTTGGCGCCAGTTGCACGCAGAAGAGCTGCTGTGCGCGATCGATACTCGATGCGGACGAGCCGATGTAAACCTCTCAGCTCAGTGAGGTCTTCCCCATCTCGGCCACCCGCCGCTCATAAGTCATTTCCACCAGGCCGTGCTTTCCGTAGTAGCGCAACACGATTTTATGTCCTGGCTTAATCTTCGCGCGTGTCTTGATCAGGGAATCCGAAAGCTCCACCCACTCCCCATTCACCAGATAACTTCCTTCCCAGCCGCGCAGTTCAAACCGCCCGTCGTTCTTCAAAATCAGTGGCGCCGCCTTGCAGGGGACCACTTTCCCGCGCATCTTCGCCTGCGCGCACTGGTAGCGCCCGGAAACATCCACGCTTTGAGCATTACTTTGAGGCGTGAGGAAAAGCACAAGGGCAACCGTCGCGATGCAAAGCACCAGCCTCAAGCCTACCTGGGCAAACCCCATCGGGATCTCCACATCCAGGTCGCTTAGCTGCGGGCGGCGGTCCCTGGCCATTGGTACAGGTGCAATTCACGATCCAACCTGCATAACAGTAAAGCCTTTATTTACAACGACTTGAAAACTGGCCGACCGGCCAGGGTTGGTCTAGGTGTCCAATACAGCTACACCAACTGTCCAAGAGGGAACTGTTTTGCAACTCAGAAAGGGCGATTCTTCTTCCTAATCGGGTCCAGCGCCCTATTCAAACGGCAATTCCGCCACCGCCTGACCATCTTTCCGAGGGTCCGAAGCCCCGTAATTCACTCCCGCCGAGGAATCCCTCATGACCGCTTGCCCACCGCCCATGCCGCTGGAAAATGTCCCTTGCACCTCGATCTTGTGGCCTTTGAGCGTCAACTCATTCCGCACTTTCTGACCGAAGCGGTTTTCCATCATCACGTCACAACCGCTGAATGTGTGCTTGCTGAATCGCGGCGCCTCCAGCGCCGCCTGAATATTCATTTTAAAGTCCACCAGGTTCGCCACGAACTGCGCGTGAGCCTGCGACTGATTCCAGCCGCCCATGATCCCGAACGCCACCCGCACATCTCCCTTTTGCGCGAACGCCGGAATGATGGTATGCAACGGCCTCTTTCTTCCCGCCAGCGCGTTTGGTGATGTCAAATCCATGCTGAAGAGCCCTCCGCGATCGTGCAGCGCAAACCCAGTGCCCGCTGCAACGATGCCCGATCCAAAAGCCTGGTAATTGCTCTGGATAAGCGACACCATGTTTCCATCGCGGTCGACAACACTCAGGTACGTCGTGTCGTTTCCAACAGCCATTTCTCCCGCCCCCGCGTCGCAGTTGGCCTTGTCGGCCTCAATCAACTTGGCCCTTTCGGCCGCCCACTCTTTCGAAAGCAGCGTGGCAACCGGCAATTTCTGTTTCCTCGGGTCGCCGATAAATTTCGCAAGATCCGCGTACGCCAGCTTCTTTGCCTCGATCATCGCGTGCAGCGCTTTCGTCGACCCGAAACTCCAATCCTTTTGTCCCAGCGGAAATGTCTCCATGATGTTAAGCATTTCCAGCGCCGCGATGCCCTGCACGTTCGGCGGCAGCTCGTAGATCGTCCAATCCCGATAGGTAGTGGAAATCGGCTCGACAAATTCGCTAGAGTATTCGGCCAAATCCTGCGCGGTCATCGCGCCGTTGTGCCGCTTCATGGAGTCCAGAATCTTCGCGGCAATTTCTCCTTTGTAGAACGCCTCCCTGCCGTGCTGCGCGATCTGCTCGAGCGACCATGCCAGCTCGGGATTGCGAAACACTTCACCCATTTTCGGCGCGCGGTCTCCCGGTAGATAGGTCTTCGCCGTCGTCTCATCCGTCCGCAGGTAATCCACTTCTGCCGCCCAATACGCCGCCGTCCATTCCGGGACTGGGAATCCGTCCTCTGCCGTTCGAATCGCCGCCGCCAGATCCTCCGCCAGTTTCTTTCTTCCAAATTTATCCGCGAGTTTCTGCCACCCATCCACCGCGCCCGGCACTGTAATCGCATTGGCTCCTTGCTGCGGCATGCTCCGAATCCCCTGCTTCTGCAAATACTCGATCGTCAAACTCTTTGGCGCCCATCCACTGGCATTCAATCCGTATAGCTTGTTCGCCTTCGCATCATAAACAATCGCGAACAAATCCCCGCCGATGCCATTCATCATCGGCTCCACAACACCCATCATTGCGTTCGTGGCGATCGCCGCATCCACCGCATTTCCGCCGCGCTCCAATATCCTCGCCCCCGCCTGTGCCGCCAGTGGCGATTCTGCTGCAACGATCCCATGGCGCGAAATCACCATCGACCGCCCCTGCGAGCGGTCCTGTGCTTCGCTCACTTGACCGGTCATCAGCATTGCCGCTCCGTTAAGGACAAATAGGAAAATGCGCAGTCGGGGAAAAATCCGCATCGTCTTGGCCCGCTCCTTTTTTAATTCCTTATACTCCGCATCCGTTCGGAAGTTGCCTGATCACCTCGCACTCTAACCCGTACGATAGGCACCCGCAAGCATCTCCATCCCAGTAGCACGGACTTCGATCTGTGCCCGCCAATGCCGCGCCTTCTTTGGAACCCACCACGGCGTGGTCTTGCGACTCTCGCATGGGCAGCTCCATCATGGATCGTTTGGCTTTTGTCTCCCTAACGCCCTAGAATGCAAGGGACGTGGGTCAGGTTTCGCGCTAAGCTGTCTATCCATCCTGCGCTTGCTACGTCTAGGGAGACCGTCAACTTGGCTGAGCAGCGTCCATCCATGAAACGCACGGCACCGATCGCTTCCCGCGATGCGCGCCTCGACGCCCAGATCGACGCTTTCCTCGCTGCGCGCCACGCCGATCCCTTCGCCCTCATGGGTCCGCATCCTACCGAAGGCAACTGGGCTGTCCGTTTTTTCCTTCCCTGGGCCGCTGAAGCCTCTATCTCTTTACGGCCTCCGGCCATTGAAGGCGCTACCCTCCCCCCGGCGAAAGTCACTGACGCCGTCAAACTTCGCCCCGAAGGCTTCTTCGAAGCCACCTGGCCTTCGAACCAATCCGCCCCGCCCGCTCCGGGCAGTTACAAGATTCAGGGACGCACGCACTTCGGCGAGTCCTTCGAGATATTTGATCCCTATGCCTTTCCCGTTGTGCTCAGCGAGTTCGATCTGTATCTGATGGGCGAGGGCCGCCATTACGACACTTACGAAAAACTCGGCGCCCACGTGATTACACTCGAAGGCGTCTGCGGCGTTCATTTCGCCGTTTGGGCCCCAAGCGCACGGCGTGTCAGCGTCGTGGGCGACTTCAATCGCTGGGACGGCCGCGTCCATCCCATGCGCGCCCGCGGCTCCTCCGGTCTCAGGGAAATTTTCGTCCCTGAGCTCACCGAAGGCGCCATCTACAAATATGAAATCGTCGGCCCAAGCGGAAACATTCTCCCGCTCAAAGCCGATCCCTACGCCTTCCGCTCTGAACTTCGCCCCAATACCGGCTCAGTCGTCGCCAGTCTCGATCACCATAAATGGACAGACGCCGATTGGATCTCGCACCGCGCGCATAAAAACTGGTTCGAATCGCCCATCGCCGTCTACGAAGTCCATCTCGGTTCCTGGCGCCGCGTCCCTGAAGATCACCATCGTTGGCTCAATTACCACGAGCTAGGCGACCAGCTGATCCCCTATGTCAAGGATCTCGGCTACACGCACATCGAGCTGCTCCCCATCATGGAGCATCCCTTCGACGGCTCCTGGGGCTACCAAACCCTCGGCTACTTTGCCGCCACCAGCCGCTACGGCACTCCCGCCGAATTCATGGAATTTGTCGATCGCTGTCACCAGGCCGGCCTCGGTATCATTCTCGATTGGACGCCTGCGCATTTCCCGCGCGACACTCACGGCCTTGCCCAGTTCGACGGCTCGCATCTCTACGAGCACTCCGATCCGCGCCAAGGCGCGCATCCCGATTGGGGCACGCTCGTCTACAATTACGGCCGCAACGAAGTTCAAAACTATCTCATCTCCAACGCCCTCTTCTGGCTCGACAAGTACCACATCGACGGCCTCCGCGTGGATGCGGTCGCCTCCATGCTCTACCTCGACTACTCCCGCAAGCCCGGCGAGTGGATTCCCAATCAATTCGGCGGCCGCGAAAATCTCCACGCCATTGATTTCATCAAGCGCATGAACGAGGTGGCTCACGGCAAGTTCCCCGGCGTCCTCACCATCGCCGAGGAATCCACTTCTTGGCCCGCGGTCTCACGCCCCGTTTATCTTGGCGGTCTCGGTTTCAGCTTCAAATGGAACATGGGCTGGATGAATGACACGCTAAAATATTTTTCCCACGATCCTGTCCACCGTAAATACGAACACAACAAGCTCACATTCTCGCTTCTCTACGCCTTCACTGAAAATTTCCTTCTTCCTTTCTCCCACGACGAAGTCGTCCATGGAAAAAATTCTCTTCTTCACAAAATGCCCGGTGCCTCGTGGCAGCAATTCGCCAATCTCCGCCTCCTCTACGCCTATCAATACGCTCACCCGGGAAAGAAGCTCCTCTTCATGGGTCAGGAACTCGCCCAGCGTCCCGAATGGAAAGAGACCCACAGCCTTGATTGGCATCTCCTCCAGCATGATTCCCACCGCGGCATCCAGCGCCTCGTCAACGATCTCAATCATCTTTATGCCGCCGAGCCGGCTCTTCATCAAGTCGATTTCGACTGGCACGGCTTCGAATGGATCGACGCCAATGACGCCGACAACAGTGTCCTCACTTTCATCCGCCGGGGCAAAAACCCTGAAGACCTCATCGTCGCCATCATGAACGCTACGCCGGTGGTCCGTGAAGGCTATCGCCTGGGCGTCCCCAATCCGGGCCTCTACCGCGAAATCATGAACACCGACGGCGCCCTCTACGGCGGCTCAAACGTCGGCAACTTGGGAGGCCAGCAAGCCGCCGAACAGCCCGCCCAGGGCCGCCCGCAATCTCTCGTCCTAACCCTACCGCCCCTAGCCGCGATCTATCTGAAATGGACTCCGCAGCCCTGACGACGCCCCATGAGTTCGCCGACAACGAAACGGGTAAAGGAATTGCCTGATCCCTCTCAACTCGATCCTGGGGTTTCAGCTCCAAATGGGTTGGCCGTCAACGCCAAACTCATCAACTGGTCGGCACTTCTCTTGGCCATCCTGCAAAGCGTCTGCAGCGTCTTTATCGCGCTAAACGGCGTCCGCCTCTTGATAGGAGTTGGGGCTTTCGCCGCTGCTTCTGGCGCCTTAAAGCTGGCCGACCGCATGCACGTTGATGCGATCCGCATCCCCATGATGCTTCTGGCTTGGGCTGGCGCAGTTCTGAATCTCGTTGTTCTTTGGCAAGTCTGGAGGCTACGGAGGCGCCCCGCTTCATCCTGGCGTCAATCCGCCGTACCGAAGCAAAAGTTAGCGTCCGAATGGTTGCAATTCACTCTGTCTGTCCTCACCCTTTTGTTGCTCGCCGCCGAGTTTGTCGCTCATCGCATCCTGTTCGCCGGCCGCTGAGCTTTTGCTATTCCGGCTTGCCCACCCGCGGCTCCTGCTTCAATTCTCGATCTCTTCCTTCAGACGTTCATGTAGTCTCTTGCTGTACCCCACCGGCAACTCAAACGTCCGGTCGTCCGCCGTCAAGATCAGGATATTCCGCGTGGAATCCAATATTGCCGAGCAGATTTCGCAGTGTTCCAGGTGCCGCTCGATATCTTCACGCAGCTTCGCATCGACAGTGTTGTCGATGTACTCCGAGATGTGTTCCCAAACGTGTTTGCAGTCCAGTTTCATAGCGCTCTCCCGAAGAACAGCTTGCGTGCCGGAGCCGTCGTTTTCAGGTATGGAACCAGGCGCTTTTGCAGCATCATGCGCGCCCGGTGCAGCCGCACTTTCACGGCGCCAGTATTTATCCCCAGCGCCTGCGCCGTTTCCTCCACGTTGAGTTCTTCCAGGTCTCTCAAGGCAAATACTTGCCGGTAAATGTCGGGCAGCTCCGCCACGGCAGCTCGCAGCGCCTCCCGCAGTTCTTTCCGTTCCAGGGCTTCCAGCGGAATCTCCCGCCAATCCGTCAGCGGCGCCGGACTGTAGCCCCCCTCATGCTCCCCCACTTTTTCTTCAATCGATTCTTCTGCGGCAGTCTTAGCCTTCCGCAGTCGTTTCCGCCCTTCATTGATGGCAATCGTCACCAGCCAAGTGCTGAACTTGGCGTCTCCTCGAAAGGATGCCAAATGCCGGTAGGCGCTGATCACCGTTTCCTGCGCCCCATCCTCGGCCTCCGTCTCGTTCTTCACGATCGAAAATAACGTCAGGTACACCATCCGTTCGTATGGCCGGATCAACTCATGAAACAGTTCTTTCTCGCCCGCCAGTATCCGCGCGATCAGCCCCGCCTCATTTGTCTCCGTCGTTCGCATAACAAACTGTAGACGCCCTCTTCGGAGGGCGGCGTTCTTATGGCTACCTCGCACTTTCCCTTTTAGAACTTCTCCAGCCTCGCCACTCCAAAAATCGCGTGGAACCCTTCGCAGTAGATGGCCACTGCCCGATACTTATTCAAATCCACGCTTGCCGGCAAATCATAATTCTGATCGCCCTGATTTCCCTTCAAAATTCCGAGTTCCACATTATCAAAGTCGCCCTTCACAATCTCCTGATCAAGCGCCCTGTCCTCCGCACGCACCAGCCGCACATGCACGTCCGGCCCGTTCGAAGTCGTGAAATCCGAAAGCCGCAAGTATTCCTTGCCATCCGCAGATTTGTAAATCGTCGCCCGCCCGCTCGTCTGGCGAACCTGCCCTTCCAGCTTTCCTGTGAACAGTGCTTCCGGCTCCGCACTCAACGCCGCCGGCGCCGCCTCATTCACTTTCTGATTGATGAACAGCTTCTCCGGCCGGAACGCCCACCAGGCGCCTGCAAGAACCGGAACCCCGGTCACCATTAGAATCCACCTGTTGCGCGACAACCACGAATCTCTATTCGTATTCATTGTTTTTCTCTCAAGAAAAAAATCGGGCAGTGTGACCTGCCCGATCCTCCCTCTCTCCCGTTCGAATCCTTAGAACTTTTCCAGCGGCGCCGCCCCGAAGTTCGCGTTGAACCGCTCGCAGTAGATCGAAACCGCCCGGAACTTTGTCAGGTCCGTTCCCGCGGGAATTTCGTAATTCTGATCGCCTTCATTCCCCTTCAGCTTCCCCAGTTCCAGTTTTTCCGTATTCTCTTTGAGGAAGTTGGCATCATCCATCGCGTCCTTCGTCGCCACCAGGATCACGTGCACATCCGGCCCGTTCGATGTCTTGAAATTGGTCAGCCGCAGCACTAGCTTCCCGTCCGCCTCTTGATACACCGTCGCGCGACCCGAAGTGGCGTGGAGCTTGCCGTGGAACTTGCCCGTCTCCAGCGTCTTTGCTTTGCCGTGGTGCATGATTTTGTCGTCCTGCATCTTGTCGTGCTTCATGTCGTCTTGTTTCATGCTGTCTTGTTTCATGCTGTCTTGCTTCATGTTGTCTTGTGCATGCACCCATGGCTGGAGCAAAAACGCCCCGGCCAGCGCCGTGAATGCCAAACCTGCCTTGATCGTCCGAACCATTCGAATCTCTCCTCTACGTTGAGTTTTGGAGGGCGATTCCTCCGCCCGCTCATCCCGTTCGCCTCATACGAGTCCGCAGCCCGGCAAAGGTTACAGCCGGCATTCGCAAAACGCACGGCCCTCTGACTCCTCCCGCCGTTTACTTTTCGAGGGAAGCCTACCCGTGGCCCGCCGCAGGACTCGCGGCAAACAGGTATCATCACAATGCGTAGGGAACTCTCATGCCTAGGAACTTCGCCATCCGGCTCAGGTGTCCTCGCGGGGACAGCGACTCCTGGGTCACCGTTGCGAACCGCGAGGAATCCTTCGAACAGATCCTCGAGCAGACCTGGGACTTCAAGTGCCGCGAACACGGCCTCCAGAAAGGAATTCCCCAAGAAGTCATGGAGGTAGCCCCTCTCGACGATCCCCGGCCCTCGCAAACTACGCCGGCGTCTACTGCCCTTCCTTTTCCAGCCACCCCCGTAAAGAAGATTCCCCGCTCCGGCGAGCGCATCTCTATGCGCGTACCTGTCGTGATTTACGGTTTTGCGGGCAAAGCCGGCGCCTTCCACGAAGATACCCAGACGGTCATCGTCAATCCCAGCGGCGCCCTCGTCTCCCTAAAAACCAAACTCGCATTGGGCGACACCGTTTTTCTCATCCACAAAAGCAGCCGCCAGGAGCAGGAAGTCCGCGTCGTCTATCTCGACTCCTACTCCGACCGTGAAACTCGCGTCGGTTTGGCTTTCAACAAGCCCATCTCCGACTTTTGGAAAAAGAGTCGCAAGAAGGCTCGCATCCCCAAGACTTTCCGCGTGATCGTCAAAGGTACGGACCCCAACGGCCATCCTTTTGTCCAGAGCGCCTACACTGTCGATCTCAGCCAGGAAGGCGCGCGTTTGGACGGCATCGGTTTCCTGACCAGCCCCGGCCAGACCATCGAAGTCCGCCGCCGTTGGCGCAAAGCCCGTTTCCGTGTCGTCTGGATCGGCCAGGTCGGCTCCTCCGAATCCAATCAGGTCGGCGTTTTCCGCCTCCAATCGGAAAAAGACATCTGGCGTGTCGAACTCCCGGAAACCGCCGCGGCCCCGCCTCCGCAAAGCCCCAAGCCCTCGAAATAATAATTTCTCCTCCCTCATCGGGCTTTTCTTCGGTACACTCTGCGTGTCCACCATGTCCAAACTATCGCGCCGCAACGTGCTCAAGAGTGTTCTCTCAGGAGTCACCATGGCTTCTCTCCCGTCCATTTCCTGGTCCCAGGAAAACGCTCCGCTAAAGCGCAAGGGCAATATCCGCCAGTCCGTTTCCCGCTGGTGTTACCAGAAAATTCCGCTCGACAAGCTCTGCGCCTACGCCGCCGAGATCGGTTTGAAGGCTGTCGACCTCCTCAATCCCGACGAATTCGAAGTGCCCGCGCGCTATGGCCTGGTCTGCAGCATGGGTTACGGTGGCGGCGGCGAAATTCGCAGCGCCATGAACCGCGTCGAAAATCACGCCAAGCTCGAGGAAGGTTTCCGCAAATACATTCCGCTCGCCGCCAAGGCCGGCGTCCCCAACGTCATCACTTTTTCCGGCAATCGCGATGGCATGTCCGACGAAGAGGGCGCCAAGAACACCATCGCCGGTCTCAACCGCGTCAAGAAAATCGCCGAGGACCACGGCGTCACCATCTGCATCGAGCTCCTCAATAGCAAGGTCGACCACCACGACTACATGTGCGACCACTCCGCCTGGGGAGTGCAGGTCGTCCAGGCCGTCAATTCGCCCCGCGTCAAACTGCTCTACGACATTTATCACATGCAAATTATGGAAGGTGACCTCGTCCGCACCATCCAGAAAAACATCGATTGGATCGCCCACTTCCACACCGGCGGGGTCCCCGGCCGCCACGAACTCGACGCCACCCAGGAAGTCCAATGGGACGGCGTCATGCGCGGCATCGCCGCCACCAACTTCCGCGGCTACGTCGCCCACGAATTCGTCCCCACGCGCGACCCCCTCACCTCCCTCCGCCAAGCCGCCGACCTCTGCGACGTCTAACTCGATCCGCGCCTTTTCGCGTTCTACGTTCGTAGCGGCGTCCTTTAGGGCGGCAGCTTCTTTTTCTGCCTTCCGTTGCCGACTAAAGGCAGGGAATGGCGGGAATTGAGGAGTGGATGATGGCGGACGAAGGGTGAACGGTTGGCGAACGGGAAGAGGGAGCAAATATCTTGCTGCAGATAATTCCGTCCGTTGGGGAAGGGCGGGTCAAAAATTGAGGGCGCAACCGCCGTTAAGCTGTTGCGCCCTCTAACTGAGCCGTAAAGTTTCTAACCTTCTCGATTCCCTCTGGGGGCGCAACCGCGGTTAAGCTTGTTGCCCCCTCCAAACCGATTCGTCAAAGCTTCACGCTTCACGGCCCGATCTCGCGGCGTAACCAGCCGTTAAGCTGGCTGCACCCTCTAAACCGAACCGTAAAGTTTCTAACCTTCCCGAATCAACCCGGTGGCGTGACCGCCGTGAGGCTGTCGCGCCTTCCAGACGAAACCGTTAAGGCTTCGAGCTTCGCGATTCAATCTCGCGGCGCAACCGCGGTTAAGCTTGTTGCGCCCTCTAAATTGATCCGTAAAGTTCTAAAGCTTCCCGGTTCAATCTGACACGCAAAATAATAGTTCCCGCTCTCGCCGTCAATCAAATTCTGTTCGCAGCTTTGTGCAAATCTGTGGACGCTTGTGCAAAATTCCCGCCGACTTCTCGCGCGACAAATCCTGTTACGAAATTGGTGTGGGTGGCCTTCCGGGTAACCGCACCATCGAATTCTCTTGAGGGCGCGGGTTTTGACTTTTCCTTCATTTTTGTGCCAGCACCTTTTTTCTTAAGATTTTCCGCACCCCCGCCCCGGATCTCCATCCCTCGAACTTCGCCCACTAAACTTTCAAACCTCCTGACCTGTAGACGTTTCAGCGTTTTGTCGATTCATGTGGGTACCACATAATAAATTAATTAATTGCTACTATATGTTAATTCTGCCTTTTCCTATGCATTCGCCTAACATCCGCGTCGGCCCCTCGATTCTTTTCTCTGGCCTAACCACTGCTCTCTGCCGCCTATCGCCTAGCTCCCCATGGAATCATAAATCCTTATGCCGACAACCGCCCTCTAACCCCCATCGAATCATATCGTTAGGAAAACGTAAGAGGAGAGGGGGCACCTTCCGCTCCTCTCCCTGGGCTCTGCGCTCACCGCCGCCCCCCGTCCATTCCGCTTCTTGGACTTTCAGCTTTCAACCTTGAACTTTCAACTTTCGACCTTTCAGAGGAAACTTTCCTTGTTCCCCTCTCGTACCTATCTTCAAGAACCGGCCCTGCGCCGGCCACAGGAGGCCTCCAGTCATGTCCGACGGTAACAGGAGTTTCTTCGCCAGGACCGCTCTCATCGCCACCGCCGCTCTCGCCCTTTCGCCGTTGGGCGTCTTGGGGCAATCCGCCGCCGCCCCGGCGAGCTCCAACCAATCAACGACCTCCGTATCCAAGGACCGCTGGCTGCACGTCCGCGTCATCAGCTCGGACGCCAAAGGTGAGACCGTCCGCGTCAACATCCCCCTCGAACTGGCCGAGAAAGTTCTCCCCGCTATTAACAAGCATCGTCTCCACGATGGCAAGATCAAGATCGACGACGCCCACGTCAATGACGTCGAGCTCCGCGCCCTCGTCGATGCCATCCGCACGACCAAGGACGGCGAGTTCGTCACCGTCCAGAGCAATGATTGCGACGTTCGCGTCGCCAAACAGAACAACCACCTGATCGTTCATGTCCTCGACAAGGAGAATTCGAAGAAGTCCGAGGTCGAGGTCAAAGTCCCCATGAAGGTCATTGACGCCCTGTTTTCGGCCGGCAAGGATGAATTGGATCTCGTCGCCGCTCTACACGCTCTCTCAGCGCAGGGCGATACCGAACTCGTCTCAGTGAAGGATCATGAGAACACCGTCCGCGTCTGGCTCGATTCCAAAAACGTCACCGACTAGGACTGGCAGGAGGCAACATGATGTTACTCGCGAAAGCAGCTCTCGGACTCGGCGCAACAGTCGTCCTCGTCGGTGCCTATACCATGCGGGAAGGCGTGATACGCGTCGACGTTGAGGAATACCGCGCTGGCGGCTCCCACGTTCACCTCTGGGTTCCGGCCGCGGCAGTTCCCATGGCCATGCATTTCGTCCCCAGCAAGCACATGCGCCACGCCTCCGAGCAAGCGCGCGAAGCTCTGCCCGTGCTTCATGCCATCGTCAAAGAACTGAAAAGGTATCCGGATGCCGAGTTCGTTGAAATTGACGATAACGCCCAGCACGTTCGGGTGCGCACCCACGGAGGGAAATTGCAGATTGACGTCGACGCGCCGGACCAGAAAGTTCACGTTCTCTGCCCGTTGTCGGCCATCGAAGACGTCACCAGCCAGCTCGAGGAGCACGCCACTGGCGCCTAGAATCCCTCTCGTCAAGCTCTCTGGAGAGGTTGCTGAAGAAACCTTGAGACGCAGGAGTTCTTTTATTCTTGCCGCGGTTTAGCCCGATTCTGCGAATCAGTCAGTTCCGGCTGGGCGCCCTTTGCCTGCTGAAAATAAATCTCTTCAAACACTGCATCCTTCTTCCATCCCGCTCTGTGCAGGATGCCGTGCCCATTTTCCACCATCACCGGATGACCGCATAAGTATCCCGTGGTCTCCTCCGGCCGCAATCCCCACTCATCCGCATATTTCCGTAAGAGATCATCCACCCGCCCCGTCTCCCCCTTCCAACCCAGGTCTTCCCACGCCCGGCTCACCGTGGCCACATACTTGAACCACGAGACCTCCCGCGCGTACTGCTCCAGCTCTTCCCGGTACCCGAACTCCCACGACCGGCTCGCTCCCTGCAGGCAGTACAGCTTGTGGTCCCCGGGCATTGGGCTAGCGCCATTTTTCGAGTCTCGATAGAGCGTTCGAATGTAACTGACAAACGGGGCAATCCCCGTCACCGTGGACACCAGCAGGTGGTGCGTCCTCCCGCTTCGCAAATCCAGCGTGAATCGTCCCTTGGCGATTTTTCTGCACAGCAGCGTGTCGCTTTCTTTCAACTTGAAGAGATCCGGAGTCAGATCGCCCTGCGGGACCAACTCGACGAAAAACTCGAGCGACTCTTCATAAGGAGATGAAACGATGGAGTACGCTCTTTCGATCCGCTTTCCATCATGGTCAACTCCCAGAGTCGCGTACTGTCCGGCGCGGAATTCGAACGGTCCACCGGGGTCGATTCGAACGATCCATAAATCGGGCGAAAGGTCGCGCCGCTCAAGAATCCGGGCTTGATAGTGCTTGTCCGGGGAAGGGGCCATCTATCTTTCTCCCATGAGGTTCAATTCATTTCACCAAAAAAAGATAGGGCGGGGCCCGCTCCAGCTCCGCCCGGAATTTCATTTTCCCGTACAACCGATCCCAAATTCCTGAGTGGTGAACCCCTCGCCGGGACGACGGAGTCACTCGTCGGGTCGCGGCCAGGGTGAATTAGAAATTATCAATTTCCCGCGCACAGAGCAATCCTTTGTCAGCTGAGTTTTTCGAAGAAGCAACCAAAAAGACAAGCCCGCAAGCGCTCTGGACGGCGCGGTCTATTCGTAAGCGAGGGCGACAACCGGGTCGTAGCTGGCGGCGCGCAGCGCGGGGTACACCGCCCCCGTCGCGGCTCCCACGAGTGCGAGTGCGGTCGCTGAAAAAATCCACGTCGGGGAAATCAGCAGCGTCAAGCCCGGATTCGTCTGTTTCAAAATCGCCTGGGTCAGAAAAGTAAGCGCAATTCCCAGACCGGTTCCCATCAACGTAAGGATGAGAGTCTCACCCAACAACATACGCACGATGTCGAGTCTGGAGAAACCCAGCGCTTTGAGTATTCCGATTTCGCGCGTGCGCTCCAGCACCATGGTGTGCATATTCAAGAGGACCACGAGGAAACTCACCACAATTCCCAGGGCCACCATCGTGCGCGTGAAGGGACGCAACTGCGGCAAGTTCGAGGAGGTCATCAGGGTCACGTATTCCGACAAAGAGCGGACGCTGTACTCCGGCATCAACTTGAGAATCTGCGCGCGCGCGGCTTCGGTATCTCCTTTGCTTCTCACATAAAACATCGAAACGCGCTTCTCCGCCCCGGCGATCTCCTGCGCCGTTCGAATGGGAATGAAGTATCGCGCGCCTTTCCCATGCGCGACGATCCCACAAACTGTAAACGTATGATTTAACAGCGTGATCTGGCTGCCCACCTTCAAGTGGCGCGTTTGCGCAATGATGTCGTCAGTGATCGCCTCGTCCGGCCCTGCGAACGGCCGCCCATCGCGGAACAGAAAACCCTTGCTCAGCGCGTTGAAGCTTTTGAAATCGATCCCATACACCAGCACTAAGTTCTTTGGTTCCGTAAGGATGACCGTTGGCGCTACCTCGTCCACTCCGCTTAATGATGCCATTTGTTCGCCGAGCGACTCCTGCATCCCAACGCTTACAAATGCGAAGAAAATCGAGGAGTTTGGCGGCTGAACGATGATATCCGCGCCGACACCCTCAACGCGCTTTCCCCATTCGGAAATGATGCCGGAAGTGAGACCTACGATCATCAGGACGAGAATCACCTGGATGGCAATTGCCGTCACGCTCAGAAAACTGCGCAGCGGCCGCGCGGTGATGCTGCCCCAGAACATTTGGAGCAGGGAAAATGGTCCGTCGTAGGTTTCCGTCATCGAGCACAACCGGATTTGTACTCTACCATCCTAATTTCTCACCGGTCAAAATTACCGTTTTCGCCCGCAGGGCAAGACGCGTGCCGAAGTCCAATAAAAATATTTCTGCTTCGTTAAGTTTTCAACACAAATGTTGATAAGCATGTGGAAATCCCCCATCCGCGCACCGCTAACCTGTCACCCTTCAACACTCTTCTCCTCTTTGCACCATTTGTGTGCAACAGAGCTTTTTTCGGGGCGCCGCTGCCCCGCTAAAAGTTTTGCGACAGCAGAAAAAATTCCGTTGAATGATTTCCAGCGATGGAGCGAGGGCAACTATTCTCTCTTGTTTTTCTAAACTGTTGATTTTCAACGATCGACCGCGGATTTTCCTTCAGTACCACTTCGGGGGCCTCTCGAGATGCACCTTGATCGTCTGCTTCGGATCGGTGAGGTCGAGCCAGCGTCCATACGTCTTCCATCCTTCGGCGACAACTTGAACCAATATTCTCCCCATTGGCGCGTTCGGGACGTGCGCGATGCCATCGCGGCTGGTCTTTACGTTCATTTCCAGTTTCTTGTCCTTCTTTATCGCGTGCTCTTCGATGAATTTCACGTAGACACTGGCGTTCTCTACGGGTATACCTTTCTCGCCGCCGGTGACTTCAATCGTGATCCGCGTCTGTGCATCGCTCGCGGGAAGTGGAGCCTGCGGTTTGGACGCCGATGCCGGCGAATTCTGGGCGGCCGCCTGTTGCCCAACCACCCAGGCGGCCAGGCAAACGCATGCAAAAAACTTTGTCGAGAATTGCATAAATGGCTGAACTCCATCGTCCACGGAACGGCCGGCTGGGTCAAGTCTCACCGCATTCACGTAGGATGCCCGTTACACTCGAGGTGCTGCCTCACTACTGCTCTGCAGTGGAAACCCCGAGCAACGGCCATTTGACTCATCAATATAGCTCCTGTAAGTTCTCAAGAATCTGCCCGGCAGGCAAGATGGGGACGCTTCAAGAATGAAATTCACCCCGAACGGTCAGCGCGGCACCTCGAGCTGACTGCTTCACCATCAGAACAGGAATCGCAAGGAGAGCACAATGGGTTTTGCCACCGACGCCATTCATGTGGGCCAGGAACCCGATCCCGCCACTGGAGCCATCGTCGCGCCCATCTATCAGACCTCCACGTACATAAACGAAGAGCTGGGCAAAAACAAAGGCTACGATTACGCGCGAACGAATCACCCGAACCGCAAAGCGCTGGAACGTACGGTCGCCAAGCTGGAAGGCGGCCACAGCGCCTACGTTTTCTCTTCGGGCATGGCGGGGATCGACGCGGTCTTCCGGCTTTTGCGCCCGGGCGATCACGTGGTCCTTTCGGAAGCGGTCTACGGCGGCGTATTTCGCCTTTCCACGCAACTCCTCGTGCACTTCGGCCTGGAATTCAGTTTCGTGGACACCTCCGTGCCGGATTTCGTGCGCAGGGCGTTGCGTCCAAATACGAAAATGCTGTACCTCGAAACGCCGACCAACCCTACTCTCAGCGTTACCGATATCGCGGCGGTTTCCAAGCTGGCCAGCGAGCGCAACCTCTCGGTGGTGGTCGATAACACATTTTTGAGTCCCTATTTGCAGCGCCCGATCGAACTCGGCGCGCACATCGTGGTTCATTCGATGACGAAATATTTGAACGGCCACAGCGATTCCACAGGCGGAGCGGTGGTGCTCACTCGTCCCGAGGACGCGGAAAAGATCTATTTCATACAGCGCTCCGCCGGTACAGGCCTCTCTCCCATGGATTGCTTCCTCATTTCACGGGGCATCAAGACGCTGGCGGTTCGCATGCTCCAGCACAACGCCAACGGCATCACCGTGGCGCGCCATCTCGACGCGCATCCCAAAGTTAAGAAGGTCCTCTACCCCGGTCTGCCGTCTCATCCACAACACGAAGTGGCGCGCAGCCAGCAGAAGGGCCCCGGCGCCATGCTCTCGTTCGATGTAGGTTCGCTGGAAGCCGCGCGGCGATTCCTCAATCACGTCAAGCTCTGCTCGCTGGCCGAAAGCCTCGGTGGCGTCGAAACTTTAATTTCGCTTCCGGCGATGATGACTCACGCTTCCATGCCCAGGGAAGTTCAGGAGCGCGTGGGCATCACCGAGGGCCTCGTGCGCCTTTCCGTCGGCATCGAAGACGTCGAAGACATCATCGCCGATCTCGACCAGGCGCTTCTTTACGTGTAGCCGCGGTTGATTCTTTTTCAGCTGGCACCCCCATGAGTTCGCCGAACATCGCTCCTCTGCTCTCTGGACACGTGATCGGTTCGGTCAACGATGCGTGATCGCCGAGTGGCGCGACCCAGGCGGTCCCCCAGGCTCGCCGCGTCTAATCGCCCCGCCGCATCTTCATCGCACCGACGATGAAGCGTGGTTCGTGCTAGCAGGCACTCTCTGCGTTCAGGTTGGCAAGGAGGAAGTCGAGGCCCACACGGGCTCGGCAGTGTGCCACGTGGGACACCGCACACGTATTGGAATCCGGGCCCGGGGCCAGTTCGTTA
>QHZB01000475.1 GCA_003224525.1 Acidobacteriota bacterium
CTTTACTGACGCATCGGTTCAGCGTCAACGAGGCCTCGGAGGCTTACAGGTTGCTGTCGGGCGAGAGAAAGGAGAAGTACGTCGGAATCCTCCTTACTTATGATCATGCGTCACCACAGGAGAAGAAAGTTCTGCTTGGGCAAGAATCACCCCCACGGCATTTGACAAAAGGAATGGGTGAGACGGTCGGCGTGGGATGGATTGGTGCCGGGAGCTTCAGCCGAGCGAAGCTGATGCCTGCGCTGCAAAAAATCTCTGGTGTCCGGCTTGTGGGCTTAGCCAATGCGACCGGCATTTCGGCGCAAAGGGCGGCGCGGAACTTCGGGTTTGGTTATTGCTGCACTGACGCCAATGAGATTCTGGATGATCCGGCCATCCATGCGGTTTTCATAGGCACACGACATCACCTGCACGCCTCGTTGGTGATTGCTGCCCTCGAGCGTGGCAAACATGTCTTTGTCGAGAAGCCCCTATGCGTCAATGAAGCCGAACTGAACCAGATAGCCGAGGTTTATGCACGTTCGGGGCGACTCCTGACGGTGGGTTTTAATCGTCGCTTCTCTCCCTTCGCCCAGGACTGTACCAAACTGTTTAGAGACCGCGTTGGACCGCTGTCCATGCTTTACCGGGTGAGTGCAGGACCTTTGCCAAGTAAACACTGGATTTATGACTCTGCCCAAGGTCATGGCCGAGTGATCGGTGAGATCTGCCACTTTCTAGACCTTATGGGATTCTTGTCTACGTCACTCCCGGTGGAAGTCCAGGCGTGGCCTGTGGACCATCTTGACGCCAACCCTGAAGACAACATTCACGTGCACATTCGATTTGCCGATGGTTCCCGGGGCCAGATCTTCTACCTTTCTTCAGGTAGCTCCGGTGTGTCTAAAGAACGCATCGAAGTTTTTGGGCAGGGGCAAACCGCGATATGCGAGGACTTTCGGACCTCCCACTTTCACCGGGGCAACCAGCACCGACGAAAATGGAGCTTCTTCCAAGAAAAGGGGCATCGCGAAGAGCTCCATGCGTTTATCGCGGCTCTCAAGCATGGAGGAGAATCGCCCATCCCATTTGGGAGCCTTTACGCATCGACCTTGACCACCTTCCACATTCGTGAGTCGCTACGGTGCGGAAGGGCGCTGCCGGTCAATGCTTGTGGCCGGTCTGATGTTGCTTTGCCCGCCGTCCATGGACTTTACACTGCGAGTGAGGATAAGTTAAGCGGACGACCACTCGCATCGTCAGGTCCATAGGAAGGGCGGCCTAGCCTGCTCCAGTCTCCCGACGGCGCACAAGCGAAGGGATATCGGGAATTGGCTTCCCCGCGACAATCGCAGAGGGAATCGTCGAGCACAGAGCTTCGGCAATATCTTTTCCGAATTTGCTGTGTATCGCCTCGCGTGCGGCACTCATTATTGGAGGCCGGTGTGTCAAATCGTGTGCGTCAGTGGCAACCGAACTAACTAAGCCCCGTTTGAGCAACCCCAGACAAGTTCGGCGCGCCGCTTTTCCCCAGAATCCAGTAATCGAGTTTGCAGTCACTTGTATTAAGCAACCTACTTCAACCATGGAGTAAAGCATTTCCACCTTAGAGCGCAGGAAGAGATTGCGTTCTGGGTGAGTAATAATAGGCACTATTCCGCGACGCATCAGCGCCCGCATAGCGGTATCGGCATTTGGTGGAATGCCGAAATCACTAAACTCGACGAGCAAATAGGGTCCGGATCCGATACAAAATTGCTTCCCATCCTGCAGTGCGGCCTGCACGTTCTCTAATGAAAAGTGGAAGTCGCATCCTAAAGACAGCTCCATCGGAACGCCCACACGCTTTCTAAGCTCCATCAAGCGCTCTGCGTGAGCGGAACGATCGTAACGAAATTGAGCATTGCTATGGGGCGTCGCTACAATGTGACGAATTCCATCTTTCGCTGCGGCAGCGACCATATCGATGGCAATTGCCCAGCTGGAAGCACCATCATCGACGCCGGGGAGTATATGAGAGTGGATGTCAACCATAGCTAATCGAGGGTCCGGCTCATCGCACTATAGCCGAGATTATACTCAAACGCTGTAGAGCAGCTTCACTAGTTGTTAATCTTGATGCAGATCGAGATGTAATGGTATCGCGCGAGCCATCGCTAGCCAACTACTGCGCGTGGCAATGTCAAGCCTCTTTAGAAATGTCCCCTTCCTTACCTCATTAGAAATGTCCCCTTTCTTTTGATTTGTTGTTGTCCTGGGGTGTCCGCCGGAGCGAAGCCCTGCGCCGCGGTTTGTGCACCGCGTTTAGGGCGTAGCGCAGGCGGACACCCCAGGAGTGCTGATTCCTGCGAGGGATGCACTTGATCTGGGGGACTTCCGGCTGTCTTGCCCGGTGTGCTTTGCGTCTTGGGGTCTCCAGCGATATAGTTACCGGCATGAAGTTCCACAAGATCTGGCTGCAGCAGTGTCGGGCAACCCGCAGGATCAAAAAGCGGTTCGGCGTGGAGAGCGCGCTGAGTTATCTTCTCGGTGAAAAACTGCTGAATTTCGCTGAGACGGCAGATCGGCACCCGGAGTTCGCCGCTGAGCTTCCGCGTTTTCAGACCGAGGTGTGGAACGTCTTCAACCCATATGAACTCGCCGGCTACCTGACCACCCTTAAGCCATCGAGAAGAAAGAAACTGCAGAAGCTTCTCTACGTTAACCGTTCTTCGAGTTCCCAGCGGGCAACCTAAGCCAAGTCCGGTATCTCCTCGCGAGGGATCAACAGCTGGATTGACCGCGCTTGCCCGGGCGTTCGCTCGATGAGGCCGCGTGCTTCGAGCGTTAAGATCATCTGATGCACAGAAGGCGGAGAGACTCGAAAGTGGTGCTGCAGCTCGGCCTCCGACGGCGAGCATCCGTGGATTTTGTTGTAGTAATAAATGAAAGCCAGGTACTGGCCCTGTTTGTCCGTATAGGTTTTCTTCATCGTCATTCCTACGACCGGCCAACAACCAAAGCCGCGTCTCAAGAAGTGTTCGCCGATGGAGGTTTCCACTGGGCAGGCAGCAGTTCTTGGATCTGGGTGATCTTCGTCGAAGGCAGCCGGTTGAGGACATCGCTGAGATAGCTCTGCGGGTTGATGCCGCGGCGCCGGCAGCTGAGCAACAGGGAATAGATTACCGCACTGCGCCACCCGGCCTGTGGATGACCGATGAACAACCAGCGACGCCGTCCCACCGCCGTGGGACGGATGGCATTCTCGATGAGATTGTTGTCGATTTCAAAACGACCATCCCGCAGGTAGCCCTCGAGTGCTTTGTATTCGTTTAGAAAATAGTTGACGGCCTTGCCCATGGTGCTCTGCGGCAACAGCTTCGGTCGTAGTTCCTCGGCGCGGGTTTGCAAGACAGCCCAGAGAGGAGGCGCTTGCACCTGCCGCAGAGCGTGGCGTTCGGTGTGATCCAACGCACGGGCCGCATATTCGATGCGGTACAACTCACGAATCTTTCCGATGAACCAAACCGCTTCTCCCAGCGATTCCTGCAGTGCCTTGTAGAAGTACCTTCTGGCGTGCGCAAGGCACCCGATTCGCGCGATCTTCGGATTCTTCTTGACCACCGCTTCGTACACTTCATAGGCGTCGGTCTGGATGGTGCCCTGGAATCCCTGGAGTCTTTTGTTGGGGGCCTCCTGGCCGCGACTGCCGCAGAACTCTAAAATCACGTCTTCCCGGGGCACCGCGTAGAACCACAGATAGCCACGCGCGGTCTTGCCAGACACATCGCGATCCAGCACCTTCACCGGCGTTTCATCGATCTGCAGATAGTTCCCCGCCTTCATTTCTTGCCACATGGCCTCGTAGATCGGCTTCAGCCAGCCGGCGATATGCTCGATCCACTGCACCATCTGTTGACGTGGAATCT
>QHZB01000476.1 GCA_003224525.1 Acidobacteriota bacterium
ACACAGCCGAGAGCCGTTCGCTTGCCTCGCTCGAGGTACTCGTGCACACCGAGGACACGCGGCTACTCGCGGCCGTGCAGTGGATGATGATTCCGGTGAGTATCGATGAGCAGCTCATCGAGATCGCGAAGCATCTACCCGAGAATTGGCGCCAACTGCCCGCTCCACCTTCGACGCGTGAGTTCGGTACTCAGTGGGTAAGGCAAGCACGCTCGACAGTGTTGCAGGTACCCAGCATCGTGGTCGATGGGGAGTTCAACTACGTTCTGAATCCCCGGCATGCGGATTTCGGCCAGTTGAAGATCGGCGCACCTGTATCGTTTTCCTTCGACCCGCGGCTGTAACGGCCTCCGCGGCAGCCGCCGGAAGCGCCCTATGGCGACCGCCGGCGCACACCATGCCTCACCCTGATCGGAGACTGTCCGAGTTTGACCCCGAGCAGTCTGATCGTTGTCCCGATACCGGACGCTGAGAAGAGAAAAAGCCGACATTGCACGCGACACAAGCCGTCCCGTCCGTGCTACCCCGTTCCGCAGCGGCCTGATTCAACTTACCGCAACCATTTAAGCTAAGCTTCCCCCCACATGCGACGAGAAGACCTCCGGCGGCCGTTTCGGAGATGTTCGCGCCGGTGACTGAGCCATCGCATGCGGTATTTCTAAGCTACGCCTCGCAGGATGCTGAGGCGGCCCTGAACTGTATAATTGAACGAATTGGACAATACGGCATCGTGCACTCCCGATTCTGGAGACCCGATGTCAAGCTACTAGCCGGGTGGCGCTCTGTGGTCGGAAGATTCGCTGAAAATTCAGTGCAACCGTGCTGGCTGGCGTTGCGATCGCGCTATCTTTCGCTTGCCCTCGTTGACTGGACTGAATCCTTGACGCCCGGCATGCCATCCACTCGGAAAGGGGTCTACCACGGTCAAGCAGACTGCCTGCTATCGGACCCATTCCGGTATTCGACCTGAGCGCAAAGCCGCCGCTCGGCACTGTCCAGAAAGCGGACAAACACCGGCCAGCCTGCGCAAGGCTCTGCGTGCCTGCGTCCTGTCCGCATCATCTCTTCTCCGCGGTGGACGCCGCAACTTTCAGGGCAGTGCGCAGATCCTCAGGCGTTCCATGCAACAGTTTGCGCAGCACAGCCACCTCGGCCCGGATTCCCGTGCGTAGCGCCAGGTCCGCATCTGGCGCAAACAACGGGGAATGATTGGAGGGCAGCGAGATACCTTTCGCTTTCGCTTGGGCGTAACTCTCAGGATTGGCCCCACCCAGCCTGAAATAAAACCCTGGCACACCAGCCTCGACAAAGCGTGAGAAATCCTCAGAGCTTGTAACCGGCTCGAAAGCGATCACATTCTCTTTGCCAAGGGCGACCTCGAGCGAAGGGGTGAGGTAGCGTGCCAGTGCCGGCTCGTTGTAGACGGCGTCCGTCGACTCGAAGCGCTCGATCGACGGTGCTCGTGGCGCATCGGCTGCTTCCGCCTCCGCCTTCGTTATCCGGCCAACAGCTGCTAGCACCCGCTCCCGTACATCCGTCTTTTGGGTACGCACTGTCAGGCCAAGCTCGGCTTGGTCAGGAATGACATTGTTCTTTGTCCCGGCATGAACGTACCCCACCGTGACGATCGCCATTTCTCCAGGTTTGACTTCTCGGGATGCTATCGTCTGCAGAGCGAGGATCGTTCTGGCAGCGATCACGATTGGATCCACCGTCAGGTGGGGCGTCGCACCGTGCCCGCCTTTTCCATAAATGGTGATGCGAAGAGAGTCGGCGTTGGTGTTGTAAACGCCCGGCACGATACCTAGCTTTCCGGCCGGTAATTGATTGCCCACGTGCAACGCGACGGCCACGTCTGGCCTCGGGAAGCGTCTGAACAAGCCATCGTCAATCATTCGCTGCGCGCCGCTGATGGTCTCCTCCGCCGGTTGCCCAATCAACAAAAGAGTGCCGTTCCAGGTCTTTCTGCTGTGCGCCAGAACCGCTGCAGCGCCTACCAAGCTCGCGATGTGCAGGTCATGACCGCACGCATGAGCGACCGGGACATCCGCTCCTTCGTGGTCCTTCACGCGAACTTTGCTTGCAAACGCCAAGCCGGTCTTTTCTTCCACCGGAAGGGCGTCCAACTCAGTCCGAAGCATGACGATCGGCCCCGAACCGTTTTCCAGGACAGCAACCACGCCGGTACCACCTACGTGCTCGGTCACAGCAAAGCCGATGCTGTGCAGATCTTTCGCAAGCCTCGCAGCGGTAAGCACTTCATGTGCGGACAGTTCCGGATGCTGGTGCAACTCCACGTACAACGCATGCGCATCCTGGATCACCGAGTCAACTTCCTGGCTCGTGCCGGGCTGTTCACCCAAGGCAGGGCCACATAGCAACAAGAGGCACAGGATCCTTGCCCCCTTTGGAATGCAATATCGAGATTTCATGCACGTCCTATCGGTGGGTGAGCGATCAAGAAAGGCCGCCCTTCGAATTGTCGCAATACATCGCGTTTGTTATGTCGTACCGAGGCGCTAAAAGCAGCTGCGTTCCGGCAATTCCGACCCTAACCGGATTTCGCGGCATGCAAGAACGGTCAACCCGAACCACGTTGCGGTGCTTCAGCTCCGCGAAGAACTTGAATTCGATGTGTGGATGGTTGTGCCCGCGTCCAGGTGGCGCAGGCTTCGGCGCGACCGCCTCAACTCCGCCGGCCGGTGCCGGGGCAGCGCCCTGCGCATCCTTCAGCATCGGACGGTCTCCGGATGCGGATTTCTTTCCCATCCTTCCCTTCCCCCGGGGCTCCGCTAGTAAGGCAAAGAATGCGCCGGGCGGACTGTCCTCGCAACTCGCTCTCGGGGCTATTGATATTGGCGAGCTAACGCGAACGTACTCCGGACAACCGCTATACAGTAGCCGGCCTTATGACCTCTGACCCCGAGGAGACGTTGGCCCTTCCGGATAGCGGTCGCTCAGAATCGCCGGAGCGGCCTTTCGGAATTCCGAGATCGAGCGGTGGTGTGGCAAAGTGTTACCGGCATCAGCGCCTAAAAGCCGATACGGGAACCCATGTTACGCACAGTCGCGGTCGCTGGATTGCTTGCATGCGCTATCGGCGGTGTGGTCAGCGCTCAGGAATCGGCCGATGCGTTGCGCGACGAAATTCAGAGGCGAAATAGTACCCTTGTTCAACAGGGCTTCAACCTGACGAACAGCGTCGTGCTCGGTGGTGGCAGCAGCAAGGTAGCGCATCTCGA
>QHZB01000461.1:0-552 GCA_003224525.1 Acidobacteriota bacterium
AAGCGCTTCGCGGTTCTGGTGGACGATCAGCTCGGCGCCGGTTTCTTTCGCACACGAATCGCGAAACTCGATCATCTCGGGGAATTTGTAGCTGGTGTCCACGTGCAGCAAAGGAAACGGGATTTTCCCGGGGAAAAAGGCTTTTTGCGCCAAGCGCAACATCACCGAGGAGTCCTTGCCGATGGAATACAGCATCACCGGCCGGGCAAATTCCGCCGCTGCTTCACGGAGAATGTAGATGCTTTCTGCCTCCAGGGCTTGTAGATGGTTGAGCCTCTTGAATGCAGAAGCTGCTACCTCCTCGCTCCATCCCGTGCGTCGGCCGGCTGCGGGAAGCAGTTCGGGAATTGCCTGTGTCATGCCTTTCCTTTCAGATTCTGAAAAAAGATGCCGCCCAAAAACAAAAAACCCACCTGCCAAGCGACTCTGGCGGTGGGCTTCACAACTGCTAAGGCTAGGTTAAGATTCCTAGATCAATAGCCTCCCGGTGCCAGAGGACAGGTGTGTACAACACATACAACAAATATGTGTGCTCCTCTGGGACTGGTGAAG
>QHZB01000461.1:573-4592 GCA_003224525.1 Acidobacteriota bacterium
ATTCAAATTTTAGGTCGTTGATGCCGCGCCATCCAAGGTTGGCGCACTTGGCTTGATCTTCCTCGGATTCAATTCTTTTCTGGTGATGGCGACCATTTCGTTGCGGGCGCCAGAGCGCGTTCGGGATCGACAAGCAGCCAGGCTGCGGCACCAAGCAGCGCCAAACCCGCGGCGACACAAAAGGAGGTGGTCCAACCAAATCGAGACGCGATTGCAGGTGTGAGTGAAGCGGTGAGGGCTCCTCCGAATTGATTGCCCATATTCATGAAACCCGAAACGGAGCCTGAAGATCCAGCAGCGATATCCGCAGTTACCGACCAGAAAGAACTTTGCGAAAGATAAAGCGCACCTGCGCCGCCGGCAAGAACGACACTGGCCAGCCGCGCGCTTTGCACTTGCGAACCAAAGGTAAGAAAGACAGACGTCAAGAGGAGCCCGAAAACGGCGATCCCGCATCTTCCGGCGCGTTTTCCGTAGAGCTTCGTGAGCTTGTCGCTGATCGCCCCGCCCACCGGGCTGCACGCGGCCATCGCCAGAAAAGGCAGCGTGGTGTAAAAGGCACTCACCTTCAGGTCTAATCCGCGCACCTTGGCGAGATAGATGAAGAACCAGCTGAAGAAAATCCAGGCGACATAGCCGAAGCTGAAATAGCTGAGGGTTAGCGCCAGCACTTCCTTGCTTCTAAAGATGGTGCTCCAAGGAATTCGGCCGTCCAATGCAGATTTGGCGGTTCGCCCGGCCTGGATGTGCGTCAGTTCCAGGACGGAAACGTGCGAGTGCTCTTCGGGCGTGTCGCGCGCCACGAAATACCAGGCCGTGCCGGCAATCAACCCGATGACAGCGCTCATCCAGAAGGACCAGCGCCAGCCGTAGCGGATGATGACCTGGGTGATCAGAACTGGCGTAACGCCTGCTCCCACGCCGACGCCGGCGAAAATCAAACCATTGGCGATTCCCCTCTCCGCCGATGGAATCCACCGCGAAACGAATTGATTGGAAGCCGGATAAATGATCGCTTCGCCGGCGCCAAGAAGAAATCGCACTGCCGCAAACAAAAGTACGGCGAAGGCGATTTTTGTAGAAACGAGGGCGGTCAGGGCGGTAAAGATTCCCCACCACAAAACTCCCGCCGTGAGCACCCGCCGCGGGCCGAGCCGGTCGGCGAGCCATCCGCCGGGCGTCTGAAAAAGCGCGTAGCCCACCAGAAAGGCGCTGAATATCCAGCCAAGCTGAACATGGCTCAGATGATACTCGGCGGCGATGGAGCTCCCCGCGATGGAGATATTGACGCGGTCGAGATAGGCAACCGCGCTCAAAACAAATAATCCAAATACCAGGAACCAGCGCACGCTGCTCTCCACACGTTTAGCCATGCAGACTCCCTCGGTGCGGACAGATGCCTGACATGCGCCAGCTCCGGGAATTCGGCTTCATCGAACTCGCGAACAACAGTCCTGGTTCGATCACGCTGCGTGTGACTTCAACACCTTCACCAATTCCCGGGCGATGATCTTCTCTTCCCCCGGCTGCAACATGAAGGAATTCATCGACAAGGCTTCATCATGTTCTCCCGAAGAAAGAACGATGGACGGTGTTGCGCCGCGCAGAGCAGCGCTGGCTTCGCGTGGTGTCAACGCAATACGCGCCCCATCCCACTTGATGTGCATGTGAGGGACATGGTTTGCGATTTCCGGGGCGGGGAACGAAGTTGTCACCCCGGGAATCTTTGTCACTTGGCCGGAGATGAAATCCAGGCGGCGCTGCCATTCCTTGTTCAGCGCCTCGTGATCTTCCTTCAAATAAGATTCCAGAGCCTTGACCATCCCGACGATTTCCTCTTTCCCCACTTTCTGGCTGCGGCCGAGTGTGTCTTCGTGCGGACTGTTGTTGAGCAGGGCGTAGGCGACCAGATCTTTTTTGCCGACGAGCAGACCCGCGCATTGCGGCCCGCGAATCGCTTTTCCACCGCTGAAGGCGATGAGGTCGTAGCCCATGTTTGCGTAATCCCACAAGTGCGAAACGGGAGGCGTATCCGCGGCGGCGTCGACGAACGCGGGAATCTGATTTTCATGCGCCAGCTTGACCCATTCTTCCACCTTGATCTGCCCTTCCGTATCCGCGAAGTTTGAAAAGTGCATCATCGCCGTCTGTGGCGTGATGGCCCTTTTCAGATCTTCGCGCGATTCGATGACCACGAGCTTCACGCCGGTAGCGCGCAACGGAGGGTCGAAAGGATTGCGGTGCGATTTTTGAATGATGACTTCCGATTTCATGCCCGTTCAATCCGGCAACTGCTCGATGAACTTCGGACTATCACCGGCGGCGGCCCCCGAAGTGACGATGGCGCCGTATCCCTCCGGCAGCTTGAGCATTTCTGCAATGCGCTTGCCGGCGGCGACTTCGAGCTCCGGAACGCTGACAAAGTGGCGGCCCGCCAACGCCATCACGGCTTCGACTTCGGGACGCATCAGGGAGCCACCCAACACGGTCATGGTTCCCTGTCCGTTGATGACCGTGGTTACGCCCAATTCTTCGTAGACGTTTCCGGTTGCACCAAAGCCGGAGACGGAAGCGGTTTTGCCACCCGCGGCAGATGGTAGGGCAAACGCCTTGCGTCCGCTGAAAATCGTCCCTCCCAGCGCTCCGAGCGTGCTTAGAAATGTTCTGCGATTCCAGCGATCGTTGAATGCCATCGTTCTACGCCCCCTTCTTTGCGTCGCGCACCACCGCAGCGATGCAGTTAATTTCCACCAGCGACTCGCCGGGCAATCCAGCGACAGCAACGGTAGTGCGAGCGGGCCCTCCGTTCGGAAAGTAAGTCTTGAACACCGAGTTCATGCCGTCGTAATAGTCCAGCTTTGCCAGAAACACGGTGAGTTGCAGAATGCTGTCCATGGTGCCGCCGCCCGCTTCAACGGTAGCCTTCACGCCTTCCATCACCATGTGGGTGTGCATCTCGATGGTAGGAGTTTTGCCCGCGTCGGACTTGTCGCCGCGTGAATGAGCGCCTTGCCCGGCAATATAGATCAACCCATTGTGAATGATCAGCGGAGTGATGAAACCTTTGCCGGCAGGTTTTCCATCGCCGTCCAGTTTCTGCACGCCGCCGGTGTTCTGCGCGGCCGGCGCCGGAGTCGCAGCCGCCATTCCCGCAAAGCCGAGGCCCGGCAAGAGCGAGGCCAGTCGAGCGGCAAAACTCCTTCTTGTGCTCAGAGTGAAAAACATTTCGCATTCCTCCTTCGAGTAATTGAAATCTGAATTCGATCGTTCCCTAAGGCAAACCAAAACTGAAAATGTCGCTCCCCGCGGCGATAGCCACGTATTGCTTCCCGTTCACTGCGTAGCTCATCGGCGAAGCATGCATGCCCTGGCCGGTGTTGAAGTGCCACAGCGGCTTGCCCGTTTGCGCATCCACAGCTTCGAAGGATTGCGCATCATCGCCAAAAAAGACAAGGCCGCCCGCGGTGGTCATCGTTCCACCCGCGGAATGCCCCGAACCCACTTGGGGAAATCGCCACGCCGGTTTATCGGATTCGAGGCTGTAGGCCAGCAGAATCTTCTGCCGGTTATCGCCCGGGCTGTGCCGCGCTCCCGTCGAGTAATATGTCTTTCCTTCGGAAAACTCCTCTGGTTTTAAAAGGTAGATATCGCAGTTTTCCTCCGCTAGGAAATAGAAAAGGTGAGTCGAGGGATTGTAAGAAGGCGAATACCAGTTGGTAGCTCCGGTGAATCCGGGGCAGGTCCGCGTGCCCTCTGCCGTGGGTTGCACGCCGGTTCGAATCGGCCGGCCCTGCGCGTCGATTCCCTTTGCCCAATTCAGTTTTTCTACGAAAGGAAAAGCAGACAGAAATCTTCCGCTCGTGCGGTCCAGCACATATAAATAGCCGTTGCGATTCGCCTCCACGAGCAGCTTTCGCGGCTGACCCTGGTAGCTCGCATCGACCAGAACGGGAGTTTCCGTCGCGTCGTAGTCAAAGAGGTCGTGCGGAGTAAATTGAAAATACCACTTGAGCTTTCCC
>QHZB01000017.1 GCA_003224525.1 Acidobacteriota bacterium
GTGCACGTGTACCGGCGCGTTGCCCTTCGCCGCCAGCCGGAACACATCGACGATCTCGCCATGAGTGGCGGCAGCCGTGTAATTGATTCCCATCCCGACAGCCAATGCGCCACGGTTCAATCCTTCTTCTATGTCTCTATCGATTTGCACCAATTCGCCCGGCGTGGCTTCGCGATGAGCGGCATCTCCACTGGGCAGGAAGTTACCCGGGTCCTTCATGACCTTCATCCGCACGGGAATGTGCCCTATGCCCACTCCAAAGTTGATGAGCGTCTTGCCTTCCCTCTGCACATACCATTTGTCGATATCGTCCGTTCCGACCTCCAGCTCGAGCGCGGTGGTCACCCCATCGCGCGCTTTGAACTGATAATTGCGCGGCTCCTGCCCGTGCTGGTGCAAATCGATAAAACCCGGGGCAACCGTCAAATCCATTGCATCAATCGTCTTCTTTCCCTGGAGCGGTTCCGCGGAAATCGCACGAATCTTCCCGCCCGCGATCCCCACGTTCCGCGCCGCATCAAGCCCCGATTCGGGATCCATAACTCGCCCGTTGGCGATGACCACATCATAGGTTTCGGTTCCATTGCTTGCGCCGCTCCCTGCGGTCATCACGACCGTGGCGGCAACTAAGACCACCGTCGCTGTCCACTTCCACCATCCATGAACTCTTGAGCATGACATTTGACCGGCGTCTCCTGTGCGGCGCTAAGTCTCTTCGCGTGGGCTCCGTCTGTCAAAGGTTTTGTAAACCGATTCAACGACCGCGAATCGTTCACTTGGCCTCTTCAGAGGAAAGAAAAAACCCCGGATCGCTGGGGGGAGCGACCCGGGGTGGGGGTGTTACTGAGGGGGGGCCGGAGGAAACTCGTTTTTGTCTAGTGCACCTGGTGTACGGCCAGCATGCAGATCTGTCGCAGCTCTTCGTAGGTGAAATAGGTTTCTTCCTGCTCGCCTGCGACTTCTTTGTGTCCGAATCCCGATTCGCTCGAGATGCGGCTCAATTCCATTTCCGATAGACCCAACAGCACCGCCGCGCGGCGCCGCGTTACGTATTTGAGCTCTTGCGTTTTCATGGCGTTATCCCTCACGCAGGAAGTAGAACCATGGAGTCTTCTTCAACAGCCAGGATCATGGCTTTATAGATGTCCACGTCCCAGCCATCGCCAATCCGCATCCTTACGGTTTCGCCGCCATCTTTCAGCAGCTTTCCCCGCAGCGGCACCTTGATGTTTCCAAGCGCCACCTGCAGAACCACCGATTGCCCGATCCAAGCTTCGAACGCACTGTCCATTCTTGTTCCTCTCAGTGATTCAGCCTGACGGAATAGAGAATCGCGCAGCGGCCTGCGGTTCACAATGGTACAGAGAGGGCACCGGACTAGTAAGAAGGTACTGCACAGGATTCGAGCATCGATTCACACTCAGTTTCCATCGGAGTACAGAAGTACTGTTCTTTCGGGACGTCCGGACCATAGGACCAGGATGTTTTCCCTGCGATCCTGTTGATATGACGAGGCACGGTCACCCTTCGCGTAAGACCCTGAACGAAAGTGCAGTCGCCACGCCCAGGCGGGCAGGCGTCGGCCTCGCCCTTGGCGGAGGTTTCGCGCGCGGCTTCGCTCATCTCGGCGTTCTGCAAGTCCTGGAGCAGAACCACATCCCTATCTCTCACATCGCGGGCACCAGCGTAGGCAGCATCCTGGGCGCTGCCTACGCCAGCGGCGCGCCGCTTGCACGCATTATTGAGACCTGCCGTACTCTGCGCTTCCGGGACATCGCGCGTTGGCGCGTCTCCCGCCTCGGCTTGGCAAGCAATCAGCGCCTTGAAAATTTAATCGAACGTGTTTTCGAATCGCGCCAGTTTGAAGATCTACGCATTCCTCTTGCAGTGGTAGCTACGGACTTGAACTCCGGCGAACCCGTGGTGTTCACGCAAGGCGATCTGGTGGACGCCATCCGCGCGAGTTGCGCCTTCCCGGGGCTGTTCGAACCTGTCGAGATCGGCACGCGATGTCTTGCGGACGGTGGGCTGGTCGCCCCGGTTCCAACGCGCGCCGCCCGCGATCTCGGTGCCGCCGTGGTAATCGGTGTCTCCGTCGGCATGCAGGACGGCCACCGCGGCGCCCCCACGAACATTTTTCAGGTCGTGAGCCGGGCGGTGAACGCGGCGCAAAAGCACCAACTGGAAATCTGGGAAAGCCATGCCGATCTCGTCCTCCGGCCCGACGTCCAATCCCTAGCTTGGGACGAATTCGACCGCGCCGATGAGGCCATCGCTGCGGGCGCCGCTGCCGCGCTCCGCGCTCTCCCGCGTATTGAAAAACTACTGGGGCAGAAGCAAGACGCCGCCCAGGATCTCCAGGCCCGGCTCGACGCTGAAGACAAAGGTTACCTATGGCTCGCGGAGGCTCTCCGATGACTCGCATCAGCATCTGGCTTGCAGCCCTAACTGTCCCACTCCTTCTGTGGCATGAATGTGGAGAGGATATTGGCGTTTTCTGCTATCGTATAGGATTGGGCGCTTTCACCGCCGTGCGTTCGCGCACTCTTGCTCCGGTGCCCGTAAGGAATTCGATCGATTCTTCCTCTGTAAGGAACAACACCGAGTGCTCGACGCCATCCTTCATTTTCTCCACTCGCTCTACAACCCGGACGGACTTAAAGAACTAATCGGCTGGGGCGGCGCGCCCCTCATTTGCTTCATCGTCTTCATCGAAACCGGTTTTTTTGTTGGATTCTTTCTTCCCGGTGATTCCCTGCTCGTCACCGTCGGCATCTTTTCCGCCGGTGGCTTCATCCACATGCCCTTAAAGTGGCTCCTTCTTTCCGTCATGCTCTGCGCCATTGTGGGCGATCAGATTGGCTACTGGATTGGCCGCTCTGCCGGTGCAGCTCTTTACCGCCGCGAAGAGTCCTTCTTCTTCCGGCGCAGCCACTTGCAACACGCCCATGATTTCTATGAAAAATATGGCGGCCGGGCCGTCATCCTGGCGCGTTTCATTCCCATCGTTCGAACGTTCTGCCCTCCCGTCGCCGGTGCCGCGAAGATGCCCTACTCCAGCTACGTGGCCTTCGACATTTGTGGAGGGATTTTTTGGGTTGCCACCATGATCCTCGCCGGCTACACTCTGGGCCGCTCGGTCCCGAACATTGGTGCGCGCATCCATTACGTCATTGCCGTTGTTATCGTGGTTTCTGTGCTTCCCGCAGTCATCAGCATTTATCACTCCAGGCATAAGTTCAGTGCTTCCGGTGACCAGAGCTCCGCCGCCACTCCCCGCGCAGAGGGCAAATAGGCTGTGGTGGCCTTCGCCAAGTTCCGCGCCATCATCTTCGATATCGGCCGCGTCCTGATCCGCGTGGACATTTCCCGGGCCATGGACGGGTTGGCTTCCGGCCTCTCGCTAACGCCAGGGGATGTGTGGTCCGCGATCGAAAAAGACCCGCGCTGGCTCGATTGGCAGGAAGGGCGCATTTCTCCCCGGGACTGGCACCTTCATCTGGCCAAGCGTCTTGGCTTTTCGCTCCCTTTTGAGGAGTTCTCCGAAGTCTGGAACCGCGCCCTTGACCCGAATCCGATCCATTCAGAATCGTTTCTGGAGAAGCTCTCCAAGAATTACCGCCTCGCGTTACTATCGAACACCGATCCCATCCACATGTCCCATGAAGAGGCCCGCTTCCCCTTTTTCCGCTTCTTTCCCATTCGTATCTATTCCTATCGCGTAGGCGCGAGCAAGCCTGACCCGGTCATCTACCGGAAAGCCCTCCAAGCCTGCCAGGTCCGTGCTGAGGAAGCCGTTTATATTGACGATATTGCCGTCTACGCAGAAGCCGCCCAGCGCCTGGGGATGTCTGGAATCGTCTTTCAATCGCGTGAACAGCTCCAATCCGATCTCCAAAAGCTCGGAATTCAATTGGACTGACCCAACGCCAAGCAAAAAATCCGCTGTTCGCTCTCTTTTCGCGTAAACTTTGCTAGGACTAGTACCACATGTCTTTTCCCCCATCTCTGCCAACCAGCTCCATTTTCATTCATTTACGAGCGCTCCCCGACACTCATCTTTGGCGCGGCGCATGCACTTCCCTTGGTACGGGTTCGTTTCTCAGAAGTTTTGACCCATTTGGGGTGAGGAGAAAGATTAACTATGTCAGAAGATAGATTTATCGAAACGCGTACGGAATCAGCAGCTTGGACGTTGCCAGCGATCATTGTGCTGGGTTTGCTCGCCATTGGTGGACTAGCATTTGGCTGGAATGCCTCTTCGAAGCTCGATGCCACGCAGCAATCGGTTGCCGCTCAGTTGAAGACCACGCAACAGGCTGTACAGCAAGACGTGTCCTCTTTGAAGGATCGCCTTGCTCAAGACGAAAAGGCCAGCACTGATCTCCAGGGCGACCTGAGGGTTGTCACCGGTAAGCTGAAGATTACCCAGGGCCAGCTCAAGAAAGCCCGCGAGGAAGCAGCAAAACTCAATAACGCGACCACCGAGAAGTTGACCGCGCTGGACACCTCGGTTCACTCGGAACTCGCCACCAAGGCCACCAGCGATGATGTCAAGGTTGTGGACACCAAGGTTGTAGGTGTCAAGACCGATCTGGACGCCACCCGCGAAGACTTGAAAATGGCTCGCAGCGAAATGGGCACGCTCATCGCGCGCAACCATGACGAAATCGACCAGCTCCGTCGCCTTGGCGAACGTGACTACGTTGAATTCACCATCGTCGGCAAGAATAAGCCGCAAAAGGTGGGCAATGTCACTGTCGAACTCAAGGGTGTGAACGAAAAGCGCAACCAGTTCACCGCCGCCATGACCATCGAGGACAAGCGCTTCGAAAAGAAGAACCGTGCCATGAACGAGCCGATCTTCTTCTATACCTCCGGCACGCATATTCCCGAAGAAATGGTCGTCAACAAGGTGGGTAAGAACACCATCAGCGGGTACGTCAGCATCCCAAAGGCGAATTCGCAGACGTCCGCCAGCGCCTCAAAGTCTGGCAACTAAGCATCGATAGAAGTGCCCGGCCGGCTTTGCCGGGCGCACCGCAAGGCGGGCAGAAGAAACTGCCCGTCTTTTTTTTCTACCAAACGCAGCGGGCGACCTGCGGAATTCCGATAGAATAGGCTTCACCACTCCGGAGCCTTGCTTGCGCCAGACGTCCAGTGTCCTCTACATCGCTGTTGATACCCTGATTCCTCTGCGAGGAAGCAGCGTCCCTGGACTCGATGCATTCACCGCCACACTCGACCACCAAGCCATTCCCGCCGTCTGGCTGACCAGCCGATCGCGCCTCCAGTTCGACGATCCTCGTCGCAAACACGGCCACACGCATCCCTTCATCGCGGAAGACGGCTGTGCGGTTTACCTCCCGGAAGACTATTTCCACCTGCGGCCCGTATCGGAGTCCTCTCGTACGAAGAAGGCCGCGACCGTGCGCCTTGGCCGTTTTACCTGCATCCCCGTCGCGCAATCTCTTCCAGCGGCCGCGGAGGCCCTGCAAACGCTCTCCCAGGATACGGGCGTGCCCGTTGTGACCTTGCGCTCGCTCTCTCCTCGCGAACTCGCGCAAAATACCGGTCTACCTCAAAAAGAGGCCGAACTTGCCCGGCAACGCGACTTTGACGACATCTTTTTCTTTGCCGGCGTCTCCGCCGATCAGGTCGAGAGATTTCTCTCCGAGGGACGCAATCGCCAATTGCAATTCCGCCGGCATGGTGTCCTCTGGTCCACCGCCATCGGCCCTAGCGTCCAGCGTTGCCTCCGCGAGCTTGCGAAGCTCTACGACCGCGCACTCCGCTACCACGCCCACATCGTTGGCATCGCCACACCTGATTTGGCTGCGGACCTCTTCCCCTTCTGCGAGCGCACAATCCTTCTAACCGACCGCAAGTCCGAAGAGGCCTCACAAGACCAGCCTGCCCCTCTTCGCGCGCGGCGTCTGCCACTCGACGTTCCAGACGTTTGGGAGCGCCTTCTGGGGGCGATCCCTGCTAGAAACTAGACGCGCCTGGAAAAAATATTGCGAAAATGCGAGTAGTATTGCACACCGCACATTCGAACCGAAGACTCGATTACCGTCCCTCGTTTCACAACCCGCCTATTTTCCGTAGCATAAGGGCTCCGGCCCATCCGTAGGGTCATGGCCCCTCGATTGCCCTTAGATTTGTTGGCAAACGCTACATCCCCCAGCGCTGCCGGCTCGGATTCGCGCGAACAACGACTACCAAATCGAGCCGAGTACTAGGAGAACCCTTACCATGGCTTGGCTTCGGCGCGTTTTCCGCCTTCCTGTTTGCGAGTCTAGCATCGGCCTCGTTCTCATGTTTTGCGTTATTTCCATGAGCTTTATGTCCATTGCCCTGGTTTGGCAGGCGCAGATCATTGCCAACCAGCGCGAAGCCATCCAATGGCTCGAACTGCTCAAGTTCGGCGGTTAATCGCGCCCTGTCTCAGAAAAACTCACGGGGACCCTCGCAACAAGAGAAGAAGAATCTTCCGAACACCGTTGGCCTGCCCCTGTTAAATTTAGATACAATCTCGAAAGCAATTTGCGAAGATTTTATCTGCAACTTGTGATTCAATGGCTTCCCGGGGGATTTTTCGTGGGAGAATTACCGTGAAGCGATTCGTTCGATTCCTCTTGCTGGCGTTCATGCTGGCGCTCTTTGTCTCCGTGCACCAAGCTTCCGCCTTGCAGTCGGCCCCGCAAAATAGTGCGAGTTCGGTTCAGCCGCAGGCGGCCAACCAGGCATCCTCGCATGATCGCCACCATCGCCGGCACAGCAATAGCAAGCCTCACCACCATCATCACAAGGGTTCAACGCAACACTAGCTCGAAAGCATTCAGACTGAAAGCGAAAGGGGGAGCCTGGCGGCTCCCCACTTTCGGTTTTTTACTGTGTCGCCTCGGAAGCGCCCTGGAAGCACGCATGTTTCGCGAGCGACGCGCACCGCAAAAGCGGTGTGATTAGCTGTAGTGCAGCTCTAAGCCCGGTGGAGTCATAGTCCCTCCGGAGCTCCTTGAGCTCACGCTTCGCTTGTACTCCTCTGATTCGTCGGATGCAAGCGAAGAGAGGGTGAATCAGCGGTTCCGCATCGAGCTCAGGAAGAACGTGAGAGTAGGTAGGTTGGTGAAGGTTTTGAGCATTTTTAGGCAGGCGACAGAAGGGACGGCTAATTCGCACGGCTTTTTCGAGGGCGGAACTGAGTTAGCAACACCATTCGAAGGGTTCACAAGCAGGAAGATCGCGATGAAGGTCCCCGGGGCAAGCAGAAGTATCGGACGAGGGGAGCGAAAAACCTCAGGGCGACATGCCGGCGGGAGCCACTTCACTGTAGAGTTCGGCCGCGATGAGTCTGGCCCAGAAGATTTGCGTCTTACCCTGCCGCACGCAGGGCTTCACATTGCGCGCCAGGAAGACATGAAAAATGTTGTAAGCCAGGAAGGCCACGAGCAAAAAACATTCGATAGCGCCTGGATCATGCTTGAAGATGTGGTCGGAGTGCCATTGGTTAGCCAACTCGTTGAAGCCATAATTCTCGATATCCCATCGCTGGTGCCCTAAATGGACGATGCGAGCGACGGGAAATTGGGCCAGCGATAGCGTGGTCACCCAGATCCAGTCACTTTGTTGAAGATCGTCCTGCTTGTCGAGTTGCCGACGAACCGTATAAGTCTCCGAGGAACGCACCACGCGCACTGGGACCTGCACCTGGGGCCAGGTGAGTAAGTCTGGAAAGTCCCACCAGTGGCACTGGCGGGATCGATAGCTACCCGGCTGAGGTGCCACATGGTC
>QHZB01000220.1 GCA_003224525.1 Acidobacteriota bacterium
TCGTGAACGAGGGAGATTCCCTACTGAGGTTGGGCACATAGTGCCGCCTCTTCGATGGGTTCCTGCTTCATCGTGGAGTCCCATGACCGACCACTCGGCAGGCTATTCACTGACGCACGATATCCCGACGCCAGAAGGGCCAGACCCTTATTGCTGCTTAGAAACCTCTTCAGTTGATTCTGTGCTGCTACCTCATCCGCATTCGCTCGGAAGCCGCAAGTCGGCGAGACACACGCAAACGCTTCTTGCGTCTTGCGGTTTAGCGGCGAAGTGTACTCGCACGCGGGGCACTGCTGGCTGCTGTAGGCTTCCGACTGGTACTCCACAAGACCGCCCGCCCAGATCTGTTTGTACTCCAACTGGCGACCTAGTTCTCCCCAGCCTTGGCGAAGGATGGCACGGTTCAGCCCGGACTTCTGCTTCACTTTCGTTCCGGGCTGCTCCGCGGTTCCTGCTGCTGACGCTGACATGCTTTTAATGTGCAAGTCCCCCAGCACGATTACGGCGTGGTTTTTGACGTACCCGCTGGTGAACTTGTGTGTTTCATCCTTTCTGATATTGGCGATTCGACGATCGAGCTTGGAAATCTTGTCAACCACCTTCTTCCAGTTCCCGCTGAACTTGCGCTTGTTCTTGAGCCGACGCTGGTAGAAACTTTTGCGCTTTTCTTCCCAGGAGACATCGATTGGCGGGACCACCACGCCATCGGAGAAGGTCACACGGCGAACCACTCCGAAGTCGCCAGCGACGATCGTGTCGGAGGGGTGCGTGTGGTCCGCAATTTCGACCTTCGACTGCACCGGCAGAACCCAGCGCACACCGTTCCACTTAACGGTTACGCTGGTTGGCTTGCCTTCAATGTGCTGTGGGAAGCGACACTTGACCCAGCCTAACTTGGGCAGACGAACCCGCTTCCTGGCCTCCTCAATCTCGAAGGTTGCTGGGTCGGACTCGGTAAAACTAATGTTTGCTTTCGACTTCTTCTTAAACTGCGGCGGGTGAACTTGCTCGCCTCGGAAGAAACGCTGATAACTCTCGTACAGCTCGTACAAGACACATTGCAAAGCGTGCACGGGCGCCTCTCGAAGAAAGTTGCTGTGCGGGTCGGGGTTGTTGCGCCACATCGTGAGCTGCTTCATCATCTCGTACTTCCCGAGCAGTTTCTTTTCACCTCGACGGTAGCGGGCTTGCTCGATCGACAAGGCCCGATTCCAGACGAACCGCTTGCAGCCAGCATACTGACGCATCAGGTTTTCCTGAGCACCGTTTGGCTGAAGCCAGTTGTCCGTGAATCCCTTCTCTATCTGCATGGAGATTGCACCTGACCTGTTAGGAGCACCTCTCTGGCTCTTGCGATTGCCTCTATTTCTTCTGGTGTTGCAAAGCGAGTGTTGTATCCACTGAAAGCACCCGCCGCATTAGGACCGATGTGGCGAACGCAGCCGTCTGGCACGGCGGGGAGAACGAATCGAGGATTCTTGGCACGGTGTCCACCGAATCCGCATGTGTATCCCTCGCACAAAACGACCCGTCTCTCCCGGAGGGGTTGTGTTCTTCCACAGCCAGCACAGGGGACTGTAATTAGTGGTTCACCCTTTTTGTTTTTGCCCACGGTCGAGTTCCTTGTCTATGATTCGGCGTACCAGTTCCGCAACCGAAAGACCCTTTTCCTTGGCAATCTTTTCCAAGGCCACTTTTTGCGGCTTCGAAAGATAGATGTTTGTTCGTTCGTATCCCATGTCGCATAACATACACCAATCGGTCGGGAATTGCACGCACCGTTCTTAACGGTTTAAGGCTCGCTTACCCCGCCCTGAAGTGCCGGGCTTGCGCTCGCCACTGGGTCAAGGTTTAGGTACGGGAGAGTCCCCCGCAGGAGCAGGCCCGCCAAGCGATTTGATGTACCGCACCAGCTGCCAGCGCTGGGGTTCCGGGAGCTTCGACCAGACCGGCATCTTCTTTCGAACCACTCCATTAGTCAAAAGCCAGAATAGGGCTCCGGGCGTCGCGGTTTGGACTTCCCGAACCAGGAGACTCGGAGCTTTCGGCGAGCCTTCAGCGGAGTTGCTGTGGCATTCCGCACAGTGCTGCGCGAAAAGAATGGCGCCGGCAGCAACGGCGTCCGGGTCATTTTGCAACGGATTTGTACGGTTCCGGGCCTTTTCGGGAGCCTTTTGCAGTTCCGCGTAAATGACCGGATCGTATTTCGGCGTGGCGCTGACCGCCGATTTGCCGGAACTCCGGCTCTGCGCAAGGACGACAGACGCCGCAAGAAATGAAATGGAAACGGCCAGTGCCGCGGCAACAGCTTTCACTGGTGGCCTCGAAAGAGCCGGCTGACCATCGAACCGAATCCGCTTATTTCCCGCGAGACGCCCCAGCGCATAAGGAATCGATGGCTGTTGTCGTTTAGACCAAAGCCGGGCGAAATCCGCAACGTCCAGCCGGAAGGTAGATTCCAGGCGAGAACGGGCGCAAGGTAATGTGCAGTATCGTGAAGGCCAAAATTGTGCCGGTCGCCGAGCCCCCCATACATCTCGACCCCGCCAATGAAGTTTTGCGGGCAGAAAGAGCAGCGCTTTGCGGAGGCCTTCAGAGCGAGCGGACGGCTGGCACCGAGAGCGTAGCCGAATTCCCAGGGTGAATTCGAAAGATTCTTGGCGGCGAGGGTGTTTTCCGTGAAGTTCCAGCCCTTGAATGTGCTGGAGAGGATGAGCTTTAGCTCCACTTCATGGATGTGCTCCTTACGAGCTTCGGCATTCGAAACGAGGAAGCCCGATTCCAAGTCGTGACCTTCGCCTTCTTTGAGGATCTTGTCCGCGCCGTTCTTGTTTTCATACTCAACATAGAGGACCGGATTGACGAAGTGTTCGCGCTCCAGAAGACGGAGGCGATTCTCCCAGCGGAAGCCCGTGAACAGCGCGCTGTCGTGGAAAGTTGTCTGGCCGTCCAAGTAGAACTCCGTGGTCCACCAGGCGGTTGCGCCGTATTCGAACTCGGTCCAGAAGGCCAGGAAGTTGTTGCCGCCTCGCTGGGTGCCATAGGTGGAGAAATACTCGATCTCGAGGTTGCCGGGTTCTTCGAGATAGTGATCATAGGCAACAAAGTAAGGTCTCTCCTGGGCCAGGGCAGGAGGCGGAGAGAAAACCCAGGATAAGGAAAAGGAGAAAAAGCCAAGCAAAACGAGCCGGCAAAAGGAAGCCACGGAATCTCCTTGCAAATGAATTGCAACAATGAAATCAGACTAACTTAGTCCGATATCTTTCGCAAACCACTGTCATCTGGAAGTTACCTCTCCCTGCCTTGCCAAACGCTGATGGGGATCATTCCATAGAGATTGCCAATTGACCTGGGCGTGCCTTGCGGTGGCGATGAGTTTCGACTCGTGCTGATCGCAGCGCATCGAGACTGGATTGCGAAGTGATCCGCATAAGCCGGCTCTCAGTGTAAGCATCGGTATAGGTATCTACCCGTATGACGGCACGACGGTGGCTGAACGGATCGAGGCGGCGGACCGGCAACGGTACAAAAGCAAGAGCGCCGGGCGTTGACACGATAGAGCTGGCGCGCCATCCTTTGCGGGATTCTTTCTCTCACTGACGCCCCCTGAGGAGGCCCCGTGGATTCCCCAAAGCTCGTGCTCGCGCTGCTCGAAGAAGCCTACGAGAAAAAGACCTGGCATGGACCGAATCTCAAACAATCCATCAAAGGAATAAGTGCGAAGCAAGCCGCGTGGCGTCCCGGACCGGGCCGGCACAACATCTGGGAAGAGATGCTCCATGCGGCGTACTGGAAGTACGCCGTGCGGCGAAGAATCGAAGGCGGGAAGCGCGGTTCTTTCGCGCTGAAGGGCAGCAATTTCTTTACCAGGCCCGAACCAGGCAACTTGAATGATGCGGCGTGGAGCGCCGATAAGAAGTTGCTTGAGAGAGAACACCGGGCCTTGCACGGGATGGCAAGCAAAGTATTGCGCACCGCGCGGGCCGCGAAACTATTGCCTCAACTCTACGGCGTGGCGTTTCACGATATTTATCATGCCGGACAGATACGGCTGCTCCGCCGGCTGATGGAGCGCTGATCAGGGTGTCAGCTGTCGCAGTGACTGAACAAGAGAGTTTATGTCCCGCGCGTCTTGGAAAAGGCGAATTGCCGCGATCCCCGCCGCGCCAGCCGCCAGACACGCCGAGGCGTTCGCCAACGTAATCCCGCCGATGGCCAGCACCGGGATAGAGACCGCGCGGCAAACTTCCGCGAGCCGCTCAAGCCCCTGCGGAGCGCCGAATGCCGCTTTCGATGGCGTGGCAAAGATGGGGCCAAAAAAAAGATAATCCGCGCCGCCACTTGCTGCCGATCTCGCAGCATCCAAAGAGTGACAGGAAACGCCAATCAAAAATTCCTGGCTTAAGGCTTGGGCCTTCACGAGCCGCTTCGCTTCGGGCAGTGGCAGGCTGTTCTCGCCGAGGTGCACACCGCCGGCGCCCTCCGAGAGCGCAACATCTAGCCGATCATTCACCAGAATGCGTGTTGGAGCAGCGTTGCTGGCAAGAGATTTTGCGGCCCGTTGCAAGGCTTTACGCGTGAGCAAGCCGCAGTTTCTCCCCGAAAGACCTTTCTCCCGAATCTGCACCAAATCGACACCCGCGGCCGCGGCAGTTTCAATCCTCGACAAGAGAGTTTCCTGCGCCTCCCGAGCCTCGCCTCCGGAAAGGCTACTCCGGTCCGTCACGTAGCAAAGGCGGAAGCCACAAGATGAGTTATTGACGCGGGACACGATCAGGCCCCGGGCGCGAACCGATCCAGCCGATTGCCAGGAGGATATCCAAAACGCCGACGCCGCTCACCACGCCGCGAAACGACGGATGAAGCACGAAGCGCATGAGCGAAGGATAGTGACTGAGAAAATAATTTTGCTCCCAATAGCCGGACCACGGCAGATAGAGGAGCATTGCGCCCATTTCGAACGCAAGAACGACCAATAGTGCGCGATAAACCCGGTTCATGGGTGAGCGCAATCCTATCCTGTCAGGAAAGATTCAGGATCGACGGATGGGCTTCTGAAGTGCAGCGATGCGTTCGGCCACGCCGCGATAGTCGATGTTCATCGCGTAGACCTGGAAAAAACTTTTCAGCGCCGCTTCAGGCTCGCCCGCCGATTCCTGAGCCACGCCCAGATCATACCGCAAGGCGAGCGTGCTTTCCGGATCATTGCCAGGGGTCTGCAGCGCGCGCTCGTACCAGATCGCGGCGATGGCCGGCTGGCCCTTTTCCATAAAGGCCAGCCCGAGAAGCGTGCAGCATTGCATGGTGTAGCGGAAAGCGCGCCCGCGCTCGTTGGCTTTGGCAACTTTTTGGAACTCGCTGATGGCCTCCTCGAGGAGCCCCATCTCACGAAACGCGATACCCAAGTTATAATGCGTTTCCAGGTCCTCGTCCTCCACGCCCATCTCACCGAGTTCGGCGCGGAACTCGTCGAACACTTCCTTTAGCGGGCCGGACTCGCCAGACTGCGGGGGCGGTGCTTCTGGCTTCGCGACGGACGCCGGCTGGGCATTGGGCATCGCTCCCGAAAATCCTGGTGCGAGCTCGCCAATGCCAAGCTGATCGATTTCGTTGGCAAGATCGGCCAGGAATTGATCGGAGGCAAAACCGCTGCCCGCGGGTGGCGCTGGCCCGGCGTTTTGCGCGGCCGGTTGCGGCTGGGGAGGAGCCATGGGCTTCTCGGGTGGCCGCTGATCGTAGGCCGGGACCAGAGGCTCCGCCTCCAGTACGAGTTCATACTCCTCCTCCAGCTCAAAGTCGGGCTCGCTTGTCCGGGGAGATTTCTGTGGAGCTTTAGCCGCAGGTACCCCTTTAGGCTTGGCCGCCTCGCGCGTCTCCGCCGATTTTTCGGCAATAGCTTCCGGCTCGAGAGGAATCGCGGGAGCGTCACCGGCAACATCGAACCCGGCCAGGGCGGGTACATCGTCCGGCAAGACGGTCGCAGGTTCCTCGGAAATCTGAAACTCTTCCACGCCTCCCGGCTCCTGGCGATGCGTGGTTCCCGACGTGGGCTTGGCTGGCACTGGGGCGGGAGCCTCGACCGTCGTCTCGCTGTGGCGCGACGCTTCAAGCAGGGTTTCCCATTCTTCGGACAAATCGACTTCCTGCACTTCCGCCTGCAGGGGAGCGGAGTTCACTCCGACTGGCTCGGGACGCGCTTCTTCCACGGGAGCGGCGGTGGCGGGCGCAGGTTTTGCCGGAGCGGGCTCCGCAGCAATCTCGCGTATCGAAACATCCGCCGACCCTGGCTCAGCAGCTTCTGCCGATACGGGTCGTGCCACAGGAACGGCACTCGCCAATTCTTCGTCCGTCAAACCAGCAGCACGCTGGAAGCGGCGACGCAATTCCCCGAATCGTTCAGAACTGCGCTTGTCGCCTGTTTCACTGTGGATCTGTTGCAAGTGTGCGGCAAGTTCGGCAGTGCGCCGGTCATCGCCCGCGCCAAGGACGAAGTCGAGCAGTTTTTCTAGCGTCGGGGTGTGGCGCGGCGCGCGGCGCAGGATAGCCTCCAGCAAACCAATTGCTTTCTGCGTGAGGCCGTAGCTGGCAAACAAGTCGACGTCGGTGAGCGACTGCACTATGAATTTTTGCGTCTCTTCGTCGAGCGCCGGCTCGCCAGACGCTGCTGCCGGCTTGGCTTGCACTTCAGGAGCGAATTCTCCCTCGTCGGAACGCAGCTTGGGAGCGGGCGGTTTCGCAATATCCGCCTGCAAGTGCTCCCCCTGAAGCTCCTTCGCCTGTTCCGCCGGCAGGAGTCCCATATTACGGAGCACGCCGTTGAGTTTGTGCTTAGCCGAATCGCTTTCAGGTTCGCGGTCCACCAGCAGTTCGAAGGTTTTCTTCGCTCCTTCCCACTGGCCATGGGCCGCCAGGGCGTCACCCAGATGCGCCAGCGCATCGGGCAAACGGAAGGAATCGCTGGTGCGGCCGTACAATTCCACGAGCCATTCCAGCGGCTCGATACTGCCAGGCATGCTGGCCGCAAGCTCGTTGAGGAGTTTCCCGACAACCTCATGCTCCCCGGCATCGATCATAGACAGCCGCGACTTCTCCAGGATTCCCATGGCTTTTTCGCCATTTCCGGACTGCAGCAGCGCTTCGACCACCTTTTGCATCGGGCCAAAATTTTTCGCGTCAGCTTCAAATACGCGATGAGCAAGCGCCGTGGCCTGGTCCCAATCGGAATTCTTGAGATAAAGATCGAGGAGCAGTTCGGTCTGCTCGCCACCTTTCTCGAGATCGGCCACCTGTTCGAGGAGCTGCGCAGCCTTGGCGAGATTGCCCTGTAAAGAATACGACCGCGCTTTGATGATCACCGCCGCCAGATTGTGGGGCTCGAGCTTGATGGCTTTGTCCGCGAGCTTCTCACTTTCTCCATGGTCACCGCGTGCCAAGGCACGCTGCGAAGCGGAGACGTAAGCCTCAATGGCCTCCCGAGTCTGGCCCATGGCTTGGTACAGATCGGCTAGACGGATCTGGATGCGGAGATTATCGGGTTCCGCCTGCAGAAGTTTTTTCAAGAGGCTGACGGCTTCCGGCTGGCGATTATTCTTGAGGTGAATCTCCGCCAGTTGCAGGAAAAGAGGCCGGGCCTCACTCATCACCCCTTGTTGAACGTAGAGGTCGGCAAGCTTTTCTAGGGGGCGAATCTCTTCGGGAGCGAGCTTGGCGATGCGCTTGTAGACCGCGATGGCCTTTGTCAGGAAACCGTCGCCCACGAAAATCTGCGCAAGGCGCTCAAAGTAGTCGATGGCCTGAAACGTCTCGCCCTGGCGGATGTACAGCTCGCCGATGGTCATTAGCGTGACCTGGTCGCGAGGCTCGTATTTCAGAATATTCTGGTATTCGGCTATGGCCTGGGCGACTTTGCCCTGGTTCAGCAGCTTTTGTGCGGTTTCAACGTTCTTGCTCTTGTTATAGGCCATGCGCGAATAAAGACAAATCTCCTCTCGGAGTCTGCCCCACAGTTTCTCCTCGAATTGCCGCGGTAGCGGAACGGCTCGTAACGCTACTTGGTTACGCTATCAGGGGGGAAAAAGGCAAGTCAATGTGCGCAGAACTGCCTGTGAGCAGGCAGTTATCCCCCTTCTTCCAGGAGATCCATGGCGAACACAAGGCGAATAAACGAAGGAACTCTTTTTCCATCGCACTCCTCTGGTTCCGGGCCAGCGGTGGGCTTACGGGTGAGGGATGGTGATACTGTCGCGGCGATCCAGTCCGATCAACGGATCAGCTGCAACGATGCCAAGTAGGTAGTGAAGGTGGGCGCACAGGCCGGTGCGACAGCAAGTGCGACAGCTCATTGACAGCTCATGATACTCCCACGACTCCCGGCGAAGCTCGGCGATATGCTCAGCGGCTCGAAACTCTGTAGAGCACCGACGCGTGTGACGCCAGCGTGGCGGTGAGTGATTCCGCGGGGGCAAGATCTTTGTGCTCCCAGAGGTCCCGCAGGCGATAGCTCGTCTCCGGCAACCCCACCTCTTTCCAGGAATAGTCGAAGGTCTGAGCGCCGCTGTCGAGATTGAAGAGCGCCACGTAATACCCATCACCTGATGCCGGACGCGCGAGCCACACGGCGGCCTTTTCCGTCGTGAGGACCGCATGATTGGCGGTCGAGTGCTGGTCCACCGCGAGCACTTCGGCATTGGTCAGTAATGACTTCGTCCATTCATCCGAGAGGGTCAGATTTCCGCCCATCATCAGCGGCGAGCGAAAGATCGACCAAAGCGTGAGTTGCGTGCGCTGCTCATCCTGAGTCAGCCGTGTGGCGCGCGGCTTTCCCCACCCCGCGGCGGGTTCCAGGCGCCCGATGGGAAGCATGTCTGCGTCGGGCCAATGGCCGGGTCCGGAAATGGCAGCCCACTTCGCGGCCCGGGCAAATTGATTTCCGATGCCCGAAGGAAACTGTGTGCCGCTGTGCCAGAGATCCCAGACGTCGTCTGAAATGCGCCACATCTGCGCGTACTGGCGCAGCTCCTCCGCTTTCTCCAAGGCCGCGGGCCCCGGCGAAAGACTGAGGACCATGGGCCGCCCTGTTTTGCCGAGCGCTTGGCTGATCAGGCGAATCTCATCTCCTTTGTAGGGATGGTCGGCGATGCAATCGACCTTCAGGAAGTCCACGCCCCAGCCGGCGTACTGCTGGGCAAGGGCATCGTAATACGCTTGTGCTGCCGGCTTGCCGGCGTCCAGCCCATAATTGAAAGGATTCCACGGACAGGTGTCGGACGTATTGGCGGCATCCACAGCGTGAAAGGAGGATCCGGCGATCGGCAGGTTTTTTCGGACCGCCTCCTTGGAAATGCCGCGCAAGATGTGGATGCCAAATTTCAAGCCTAGCGAATGAACGTAATCGGCGAGCGGTTTGAAGCTCGCCGACTGCGCCGCCGAAGGAATGGTGTTCACCGCGGGCGTGTACCGGCCGTAGGCATCCAGGCTGAATTGCGCGCTGTCGGCATTCGTGCCCGCGGAGTGATTCGTCACGTACCAGCCGGAATCCACAACGACGTATTGCCAGCCGAAGCTCTTCAGGTGCTCCGCCATCCACTCGGCATTCGCCCGGATGTCGGTTTCGCTGACCGTTTCGCCGTAGGCATCCCAGCTGTTCCAGCCCATCGGCGGCGTCGCTGCCAGTAGAGTCGCGGAATCCAGAGTGGCGGGTTTGGCCATAACAAACACGGTGGCAACGAACACTAGAAGGATTAAAATCAACACGCTGACAACGCGCATTTTGTTTCTCTCCTGCTGATTCCCGATGGCACTCCGCTAGAGACAAGGAATGTTCTACGGCGATCTTATCTTGACCGGTCAAGACATTGGCAGCGAAGTTTGCGTCGCGCCAACAGCCCAACAGGCGGATTCTCGCACAGGAGCGAAGGAATGGCGGTGCAGCGGCGATGGGCCATGCTGGCGAAGGGCTTCGAGATGGTCGGGCGTCCCGTAGCCCTTGTGGCGCGCCAGACCGTATTGCGGATATATGGCGTCCCACTCTTCCATGCGCGTGTCCCGATGCGTTTTCGCTAGGATCGAGGCTGCGGCGATGGAGATACTGCGGCCATCGCCCTTAATCAAAGATTTCTGCTCGATCAAGACGTCCAGCTGCATCGCGTCAATGAGCAGGTAATCCGGCGGAATTGCTAGTTGCTCGAGCGCGGCGGTCATCGCTTGGCGGGAGGCCTGGTAAATGTTCCACGCGTCGATGCGCTGCGCGTCCACTTCGGCGACCGCCCACGCGAGAGCGTGTTCGCGGATGCGCGGCGCGAGCTCCGCCCTGCGTTCGGAAGTGAGCTTTTTCGAATCGTCGAGGCCAACAATGCGCCGCTTGGGATTGAGAATCACCGCAGCGGCAACGACGGGACCAAACAGTGCGCCGCGCCCGGCTTCATCAATGCCCGCGATGCGCATCCAGCCCAGTTTGCGCGCCGCTCTCTCGAAACGGGTGGAGCAGAGTCGGCTCATGCGCGGTGATTCTAGCACGCCCGGGTCACCGGCGAGAGCAACGGAGTCTAACTAGAAGCTGTTCTATAACCCCATTCCTGGCCAATGGAATCAATGATTTACGTTTTTTTCTATTCTATTCCTCGCGCAGGGCGACCAGCGGATCAACGCGCATGGCGCGCCGCGCAGGAATATAAGAGGCCATCACAGCGACAGACACCAGCAGAACGGCGACACCGACGAATGTGAGCGGGTCGTGTTCACTGATGCCGTAGAGCAGGCTGGACACCAACCGCGTAAGAACAAGCGCCGTGAGGCTGCCAACCGCAACACCAAGAACTGCGAGCTTCGTTCCATACCCGAGAACGAGGCGGAGAATGTCTCTTGCCTGCGCACCCATCGCCATGCGAATGCCGATCTCACGCCCGCGTTGCTGAACGGAGTATGCCGCCACGCCATAGAGTCCGGCGGCAGCAAGAATCAGCGCCAGCGCGCCGAACAGGGCAACCAAGGCAAGGTTGAATTGCTGCGGACCTAGATAATTGGAACGCACACGCTCCATGGTCTGAATGCGCGAAATGGGAAGCGTGGGGTCAATCGCCCAAACCGCGGTGCGCATGGCTGATCCAAGTGCGGCGGGGTCGCCGGATGCGCGAATGACCCAATCGCGCAAAGTGTCGCCCGTTCCGGCGTCCTGGGAAGCGGGTAGATACATGGCGGGGCGCGGCGCGTTGATGAGTTCGAGTTGGCGCACGTCGGCAACGATTCCAACGACGGTGACCCAAGGTGCGCCACTGTTCACGCCGCCAAGTTTGATGCGCTTGCCGATGGCATCGCCAGGGGGCCAGAAGTTCCGCGCCATGGTCTGGCTGACGATCATGACAGGCAGGGATGGTGGCGCGTCGTCCCAGGAAAAATCGCGCCCTTCGAGCAGTGGGATTCCCATTGTCGTGAAATAACCGGGAGAAACGGAGCGGAAATCCGCGAACGGCACCTGACCTGGAGCCGGACGCGCCTGACCTTCCACGTCGATACCGGTGGTGCGGCCCTGCATGGTGAGAGGAAGAAAACTGATTGCGCCAACACTCCGAACTCCGGGCAGAGACTGCATGCGCTCGACACTTTCCCGGTAAAAGGCAGTGCGCTCTGGCAGGCCCGAGTAGCGTGGCCCGCGCAGAATAACTCTCAAGGTGAGCACATCATCCGGCCGAAATCCGAGAGGGATCTGTTCAAGACGAACAAAGCTTCGCAGCAGCAGACCCGCGCCGATGAGAACGATGACGCCAAGCGCCATTTCCACGACGACGAGAAGCCCGCGCGTGCGAACGCGTCCAATGGAAGCGGAATCGCGGCCTCCTTCTTTCAATTTGTCAACGACTTCGCCGCGTGCAGATTGGAATGCCGGAAATAGCCCGAAGATGAACCCAGTCAGAAGCGAGACGCCAAGATTGAATGCTCCGACGAGGGTGTTCAGGTGAACTTCGGCGAGGTTTTGTTCGGCGGGCGCGTATCCGCGAAGAACGTTGATTCCCCAAAACGCGAAGGCCAGGCCGAGCACGCCGCCGAGAAAGGAAAGGAGAAGGCTCTCCGCGAGAAGCTGGCGGAGGACGCGCGCGCGGCTGGCTCCGAGCGCGGAGCGAATAGCCAGCTCGCGTCCACGGACCGAGGCGCGAGCCAGGAGCAAGTTGGCGACGTTCGCCGAGACCATCAGGAGAAGCAAACCAGCCACACCGGAAAGCATCAGGAGGGGGCGCCGCATGTTCCCGGCGCGCTGATCCTCGAGGGAAATTAGCTTGACGCCCACGCCGGTGTTGGAGTCCGGGTATTGGGTTGTCAGATGTTGCGCGATGCCTTCCATTTCAGACTGAGCTTGTGGCAGCGCCACACCAGGTCTGAGCCGGGCGACAACGCGGAGAAAGTGGCTGCCATGGTTGGCGAGTTGCTCCTCCGTAAGCGCAAGCGGAACATAGAGCTGGTCGTCTGGATCGGGGAAGCGAAATCCCCGCGGCATGACGCCAATGACCGTGTAGCTCTCTTCGTCCAAGCGCATCGTGCGGCCAATCATGTTGGGATCGGCGGCGAAACGGTTGGCCCAAAGACCGTAGCCAAGCAGGGCGACATGAGCGGAGCCGGGGCGATCTTCTGCGGCAGAGAATGCGCGGCCGAGCATCGGATAGGTTTCGAGGACAGAAAAAATGTCAGCAGAAAAAGCTTCGCCTTCGATGCGCACGGGCTCGCCGGTCCCCGTCAGATTCCAGCTGCGATAGCCGATTGCTGCGATGCCGCTGAAGACCGTGTTGCGGTTCTTCCAGTCCGCGAAATTTCCGGGCGCCGGAGTGTTTTGGTCGTTCTGGTAGTGAGGGAGATGAACGTTCTCCCAAACCATCGCAAGCCGCTCGGGATACGGGAAAGGCAACGGACGCAAAAGGACTGCCTCCATGACGCTGAAAATCGCGGTGTTTGCGCCGATGCCTAGCGCCAGCGTAAGGATGGCGACGGCCGTGAAGCCTGGACTCTTTCGCAGCATGCGCAGCGCGTAGCGCACGTCCTCTAAGAGCGTCTCCAGGAAGGGCAGGCCTCGCCGTTCGCGGTACATTTCTTTGGTTTGCTCGACGCCGCCGAATTCGCGCCGCGCGGCGTGCGCCGCTTCAAGGGGATTCATGCCTCGCCGAATATTTTCCTCGGTGAGAAGGTCCAGGTGCGCTTGCAGCTCCGCACTCAGGTCCTGCTCGAGCCGCTGCTTGCGGAACATATTCCAGAGTCGGGTCGGCAAATTTCCCAAGCGAAACATCTTCGCTCTCCTCTCACTCGTAACGTAAGGCGATCATGGGATCCACGTGGATAGCCTTACGCGCGGGAATCCAGGCGGCCAAGAACGCAACCGCGAGCAAAACGAGCAGAGCCGCGCAGAGAAGAAACGGATCGTGCGCGCGAACTTCGAACAGCAGAGACTCCAGGAGACGCGAGCAGAGCCAGGCTCCGAGGAGTCCGAGCGCTGCCCCGGCAACCGTCCAGCGCACCATATTCGAAAGAACCATCCTTAGAACATTCCGGGGAGTGGCGCCGAGCGCGATTCGAATCCCGATTTCCCGAGTCTGCTGCACGACCAGGAATCCGACAACACCGTAGATACCGATCCCCGCAAGCAGCACGCCCATGCCCGCAAACAAAGACAGCAGGACAGCCGTGAAGCGGGGCTGCCGCGCCAGCTTTCCGACTCGCGCCTTCATAACTTCAATCGTCACGGGAACAGTCGGATCGACAGCAGCGGTCTCGGAACGAATCCATTTTGCAATGGCATCGGAATGGATGGCACTCTGAACAATCAGGTTCCCGGAGCGGAAGTATCCTGCGGTCTCGTTTTTCCAGGGAATGTAAAACTCGGGGTCGGGGGGCGCTGCGAGCCCGTTATTCTTTACGTCTCCGGCAACGCCGACGATGGTGTGCCACTCCGTCTGTAAGCCAAAGCGGAAAGATTTTCCCAAGGGATCTTCTCCATTGGGGAAGAGCTTTTTCGCGAGCGCCTCGCTAAGGATCACAGGCCGTTTCGCGGGCGCGCGGTCCTCTTCGCTAAAGCCTCGGCCGCGCAGGATCGGGATACCCAGCGCAGGAAAATAACCAGGCGTGACGAAGCGATAACCAATCATTCCGCCAGTGCCCGCACTGAATTTTGTGTGCCCGGGAATTTCGAGGGACGATAGGAAAGTTGCCTGCATGCCGCCGGAGGGAGGCAGCGAGTCGCTCAAGGCCAGCGCAGTAGTGCCGGGCATCCGTTTCAGCCGGGCTTCGACCTGATCAAAAAAGGCGAGCTGTTTCGCGCTGTCCGGATAGCGGTATTCGGCAAGATTGATTCCCGCGGTGATGACGCTCTTCGTGTCCATCCCGAGGGAAACGGTTTCGAGCTTCCAGAGGCTGCGCAATAGTAGTCCTGCGCCGGCAAGAAGAATCAGAGAAACGGCCATCTGCACGGTGACCAACACTTGACGGAGCATTCCGCGGGATGTTGCGCGGGTTTCCTTTCCGACGAGCAGTTCGGGCGCGGGACGGCCCAGCGCCGAAGCTAGTCCGAAAAGAACGCCTGATAGGAGCGAGACGCCAAGCGTAAACAGCAACACGCGAACGTCAACCGAGGCTTGTTCCAGCCTCGGAATACCATCGGGCGCGATGGAGACAAAGAAGCGCAGCAAGAATTGCGCGAACCAGCAACCCGCGAGGCCTCCCAGCAATCCCAGAAGCAGGCTTTCCGTGAGCGACTGGCGAGCCAGGCGTCCTCGCGTCGCGCCCAGGGCAGTGCGAACTGCTAACTCCCGCACGCGGCTGGTAGCGCGCGCGAGGAGCAGGTTCGCGACGTTGGTGCATGCCACGAGCAGCACGGCCAAGACCGCGCCCAGAAGAACCCAGGAGGCCACGCGCGCGTCTTGAATCTGACGGTCGCGGAGCGAGCGCACGCGGAAGGAGACTTCGTGCTGAAACTGCGGTGGAACATAATCCAGGGACCGCTGGAAGAGCGGTTCCATCGCAGCCGCGGCTTGCTTGATGGTTATGCCGGGCTTGAGCCGCGCAAACGCGCGCAAAATAATTTGCCGGGCATTAGGCCCGCGAGCGGTGGAACCGTCGAGCGCCGCGGGAAGGAGAATGTCGTCGTGGCCGAGGTTGGGCATTTCGAATTGGGGCGGAAGAACGCCCACAACGACAGTGGGCTTCCCGTCGAGTGCGATCGTCCGCCCGGGAAGATGGCGGTCACTCGCGAAGCGCGAACGCCATAGTCCGTAGGAAACAAGCGCGACGCGCGGCGCGTGCGGACGGTCTTCGTCGCTCGTGAAATTCCGGCCGAGGAATGGTTGAATTTCGAAGGTCGGCAGAAATGTCGATTCGACGAGCGCGCACTTCAATCGCACCGGGTTCTTCTCGGTGAGGTCACAATCCGCCCCGCCGGGGACAACGGAGGTTACCGACTCAAAGGGAGTCTGCCCTTTCTTCCAATCCACGTAATCCGGGCCGAGCACGAACTCATTCGCTTCGAAGGGCGCTTTATCACCAAAGCTGACCAGCTCCTGGTCATGAGGATAGGGAAGGCTCCGGAAGAGAAGGCGGTCGACCACGCTGAAGACTGCCGTGGTAGACCCAATCCCCAGTGAAAGAGTGAGGATCGCAACCAACGCGAAACCCGGGCGATTCCGCAAGCCTCGGAGAGCAAATCGCAGGTCTTCGAGGAGCGCGTCGAGAAAGGGGATGCTGCGCTGTTCACGGTGCAGCTCTTTGGATTGTTCGACGCCTCCGAATTCACGCCGCGCGGCATAGCGTGCTTCTACCGGACTCATGCCGCGGCGAATGTTTTCCTCCACGAGCATCTCCACATGCGCCCGAAGTTCGGCGTCAAGATCTCCGTCCAGGTACCGCTTGCGGAAAAGGCCGCGCAAACGCGCGCCGAAAACACGGAGCCACTCCATGTCAGCCTCCTTCCGTATCGCCGAGCAGGCGTGCCATGAGCGCGGTCATGCGCTCCCAACTCTCGGTCTCGGCGAGTAGCTGTTTGCGCCCGGCGCGCGTGAGCGAGTAATACTTCGCCTTGCGGTTATTTTCTGAAGCGCCCCATTTTGAAGAGATCCAGCCGCGTTGTTCTAACCGCAACAGCGCGGGATAGAGCGTGCCCTGGTTCAACTTGAGCAGGTCTTCGGAAACTTGCTGGACGCGCCGGGCAATGCCGTAGCCGTGCAGCGGGCCCATGGCCTGAAGGGTTTGCAGAACAATGAGGTCGAGTGTGCCTTGCAGAACTTCCCCGCGCGGAGGAGCCATGCTTTCTCCTTTAGATAAACAACAGGAGCATAGGCTCCTTCCTGTTGATTGTCAACAGGACAACCATAGACAACCATGCTTGGAACGCGCCAAGTTTGCAAAAACCGCCGAAGGAAGAACAGCTTCGCAGTTCTCTAGCGCGCGCCGGACTCTAGTCCTCCAAGGAAGATGAAGTTGACCGTGGAGCGTAGCGCGGCCTAGGATGGCCGCGGTAATTCCTGTGCCACTCCAGAGTTAAGGGAGAGCCCCATGCGTCTGTACTTGCAGTCTGCATTGCCTCGAGCCGGTTTCAGCCTTTGTTGCGCCGCACTGTTGATGTTTGCTAGTTCAGGAGCAGCACAAGGCTTCGCCAGCAGCGACCTTTCTCGCTTGCGCGCCGTTGGCAGCGTCGAGCTGTCACCGGACGGCCGGCGCATCGCGTATACCGTGACCATGCGCGATCGGCCCGGCCGCCCCTACGGCCAACTCTGGATCCTGGATGTCGCCACGCAGAAATCCGTCCGCGTGGGCGGCGAAAAAGATTCCGGCGGCGGTCCACTCTGGTCGCCGGATGGCAAATCGTTCGTCTTTCAGGGGCACCAAGGTGAAAAGGACGGACTGTTCGTGGCGCGACCGGACGGGTCTGATGTCACATTTCTTGCCTCCCTGAGCGGCACTAACAGCCCGCTGCCGGGCACGGGCAACGACCTGACCTGGTCGCCCGACGGCAAGCAGCTCGCGTTCATCTCCTCGACTCCTGGCCCGGAAGCAGTGGAAGCCGCGGGCGATCCGATGGTGATCACCCGGTATCTCTATAAACCCGATGCCGGCGAAGGACTGACCAGGTTCAACGACAATCAGCGGCTGCACATTTTTGTGGTGGACGTGGCCACCAAGCAGGTGCGCCAGCTCACGCAAGGCAATTTCGACGAGCATTCGATTGACTGGTCGCCCGACGGCAAGGAGATTCTCTTTGCTTCGAATCGCGAGCCGAATCAGGATGAGTTTTTCAATTACGACATTTTCGCTTTAAAGACTGCGGACAACAGCATTCGCCGCCTCACCGCCACGGAATACAACGAGTACGAGCCGCTGTGGTCCCCGGACGGCAAGCACATCGTCTATCGCGGCACCAGGCGCGGTGTGACCGACCGCGAGACGACCATGGAAGACACCCACGTTTGGGTGATGAACGCCGACGGCAGCGACCGCCGCGAAATCGGCTCAGTCTTGGACAACCGCCAGGGTGCGCCGCGTTGGGTGCCGGACGGCAGCGCCGTGTACTTCACTCTTCAGGAGCGCGGCAGTAACCACTTGGTGCGGTTGCCGATCTCCGGCGGCAAGCCGGAATACGTAGTGAAGGACGCCGGCATCGTCGCCAGTTGGTCCGTCGGCAAGGACGGCGCACTGGCGTACAGTTTCGCATCTTCACAGGACGCGACGGAACTCTATCTCAAAACGGCCGGCGGCGCGCCGCGAAAGATTACCGACTTAAATACGCAACTCTTCGCGGGAAAACCGATTGCCGAAGTCGAGTCGTTCACGTTCACGAGCAACGACAACAAGTTCGAAGTTGAAGCGTTTCTCACCAAGCCGCTGGGGATGACTGCCACATCGAAACATCCTCTCATCGTCAATATTCACGGCGGGCCGCACGGGCAAAATGGCCCGGCATTCAACTTCAAAAATCAGGTCTACGCCGCCCGCGGCTGGGCCACCCTGAACGTCAATTATCGCGGTTCCACCGGCTACGGACAGAAGTTCGCCGACGCCGTCTTCGGCGACCAGGACGGAAACGAGGGACAGGATGTTCTGTACGCGGTGAGTGCGGCGGTGCGCCGTTACCTGTGGATCGATCGTGAGCGCCTGGGTATCGAGGGCGTGAGCTACGGCGGCCAACTCACCGACTGGCTCATCACCCAAACGAATGAATTCAGGGCCGCCGTGCCCATCGCCGGGATCGCTAACCTCGTCAGCTACAACTACATGACCTATTACAACCAGTATGAAGAAATGGAATTCGGCCAATTCCTGCATCAGGGAAACTTGATGGATGTCGCCTGGGAACGCTCCGCGCTAAAGCATGTCGCTGCCGCGCACACGCCCACGATGTTGATGCACGGCGAAAATGACAACGATGTGCCCATCGCCGAGGCCGAGCAATTCTTCATCGCGCTGAAAGACGTGGGCACGGAGGCAATTTTCGTGCGCTATCCGCGCGAAGGCCACGGCCTCGCCGAAACCAAGCATCAGATCGATTCCATCGACCGCTGCATCGCCTGGTACGAGAAACATTTCCCCAAGCCCGGCGCAGAAGGGGTCAGGAATGTTCAGCCCTAGCGGCTGCAACTAAACTCCCGCCATCACAACGCCAAGTTCCGCAAGCACTCGTGATCGTAAGGAGTTTTTTACACACTGGAACTGCGGGGCCAAACAAAAAGCCCCAGTCACTTGGGGCTTTGTTCGTCGATTGGCGTGAAATCGAGTACGGCCGCTTAAGCCTTCGCTTCAGTTCCCGCGGTCGCCACCGCAGCCACTTCCTCGCGTCCCGCGCGCTTGATGCGGGCGGCCTTGCCCTTCAGATCGCGCAGGTAATACAGCCGTGCCCGGCGAACTTTACCCTTGCCGACCACTTCAATCGAGCTGATTGTGGGCGAGTGCAGCGGGAAAATGCGCTCGATGCCCACGCCAAAACTGACCCGCCGCACCGTAAACGTCGCGCTGGACGCCCGGCCCTTCTTGGAGATCACCACGCCCTCGAAGGCCTGGAGGCGCTCCTTCACCTTCTCGCCTTCGCCTTCCTGCAGGCGGACGTTCACGCGCACGGTGTCGCCCGCGCGGAACTCGGGGAGGTCTTTGCGCAGTTGCGCTTCATGTAGTTTACGAATTGCCGGATTCATGTTCTTGTTTCCTTTTAGACCCACTCTGGCGGGGCCAACTCTCGAAAGACAATCCATGATTATAGACAAATCGCCACATTTTGCCTAGCGGATTTCGCGGCAAAACGGTGACGTTTCCAACGTTTCGCCATCAGCGGTGGTCGTTCGTTTTCCGCGGCTAGGCCGGGGCCGGGACTGATGAATTCCGGCGAATAACCGTCTGCGCGAAGCGCTCCATCTCTTCGAGTTGTGGGCTGAATTGCAGCAGCACGAGATCAACACCGGTACTTTCGAATTGCGCCAGGCGCTCCGCCACCTGTTCCGGGGTGCCAATTAGCCCAGACCGCAGGCCGCGATTCGAAACCGAATAATCTTCCAGGGAAACGCGCTGCTCCAGCTGCGTTCCGGCAAGCCATTGCTGATAATTTGCGTAGCCTGCGGCGGATTGTTGAACATCCGTGATGCGCCGCAGCTCGTCCTGCGCTTCGCGCTCCGTTTCGCGGACAATCGCATATCCGGCAACGCCGAATTTGAGCGGCGGCAAATTGCGCCGCGCGCGGCGTTCGCGCAGATCCGCGATTTTTTCGCCGACGCGCTCCGGCGGATCGCCATGCATCAGATAGGCGTCGCATTTTTCGGCGATCAGCTCTTTGGCCGCCGGGGACTCGCCGCCCGCGTAAAGCGTTGGCCGCGGCTTCGCCACCGTTTTCGGTTCGAGGACGTTATCTTCCACGCGATAATACTTCCCGGAATATGAAAAATGGTCCTGCTTCCATACTCCATCCAAAACGTCGAGCCACTCGCTGGTGCGCGCGTAGCGGTCGTCATGCTGTTCGAACGCGACTCCATATTTGCGCGCTTCGTCCGCCCACCACGAGGAAACCACGTTCAGCGTGAGCCGCCCATTGCTGATCTGATCGATGTTGGCCGCCTGCTTCGCGAGCAACGCCGGAAGATGGAACGTCGGCCGCACCGCCACCATTAACTCGATTCTCTCCGTCACCGCAGCCAGCGCCGCCGCCGTGGACCACGCATCCAGCGATGGCGCCTCGACGCCCTTGATGTCGTTAAGATTCAGCTCCGCGACGAGCGTCAGGTCGAATCCAATCTTCTCGCTCCGCTCGGCGAGCTTCTTCACATACGCCCAGCTCGTCTCCATGTTTTCGTTTTCCACGTTGCGCAGCCACCCGCCGAAAACGGGAAGCCAGTAGCCGTATCTCATCGCGGGCCTCCGCTGCTCACCACCGCGCGTTCCGGGCGGTTCTCTTGGTGCTGCTGCGCCTCGGTGATGAGAAAGTCAGCCAGCCGCGCGTAAGGATTGAAGCCGATGACGCGCACCGGATCGGCAACGAAATTCGAAAGCGCGTTCACGTCGTAATAGAGCTGCCGGCCGGTCCGGTCATCGATCACATACTCGATGCCACCAACCTCGACGCCGGCAAGCTCCACAATTCGCTCCACGTCTTCGATCGCCTGTTGCGGCGGCTCGTAGCCTTCCACTTTCATTCCGCTCTTTGGCGCATCCACCGGACAGGCAATGCGCGTCAGCTCTTCGCCTCGGGTGTTCTGGCAGATATCCGCCGGGCACAAGTTGTAACTCTCGCCGGTGATGTGAATCTGGATGGCATAGAGAAATTTCCCGCCAAGAACCTCAACGCGCGTGATGATTCCATGGCGCGCCGTAAACGCTTCCTGCACCAGCGCCGTGGAATCAATGCCGAAGTAAAGACGGTTCGCTTCCACGGCCGCGCCTAACTCGTCCTGCGAATTGAAGCGCTCGATCCCCGCGCCGCTCCCGCCGATGTTCGGCTTGATCACCACGGGATACCCGATGGCCTCCGCCGCCTGGAGCGCCTGCGACGGATGATTGATGACCCGCGTTTTCGGATACGGCAATCCCAGTTTTTCCAGGTTGGTCAGTTGAAGCGCTTTCGAAATCTCATGATTGAAGCACCGGTAGCCATTTACGACGCGCAAGCCCTTACCTTCAAGGTGCGCAAGGTAGTTGAGCGTATAGAAAATCCCGTGCCCCAGTCCCCGCTGCCACGCCGAAGGACTCATGCGATTGAACAGCAGCGAATATTCTCGCTCCGGTGAAGCAACATCGTAGTTGTGGTGCCGCGCATCAATCTTCAGCCACGGCACGCCGCGTTCATCCAGCTGCTGAAACAGCGGCCGGAACCAGTCCGGATGCTCGTAGTAAATGGCGATGGGCTTTTCGAGCCCCGACCGGTTCCCATCCGTTTCCGTGCTCATGAAACCTCTCGTATCCCTTTCGAATCGCTCTCGTCGCAATCAGAATCGGCCACTGCTCCTGCCCGTGTTCTTCTAATTTGCGGAATCCTCGAATTCCAGCATCATATGATTTTCACTAGCGGTTTTCTGCTTCATTGTTCAGCATACCGGATCCGGCGCGCTCTTATTCCCCACTCACCGCCACACACCTGGCTTCCTGCTCCCGTCCGGCAAGGCACTAGATCAGGTCGGGACGATTGCGCTTGGTTTTTTCCAGCGCCGCGGCGCGCCTCCACTTCGCCACCTCCGCGTGATTGCCCCCCATCAGCACTTCCGGAACGCCCCAGCCACGGTACTCCGCCGGCCGCGTGTAATGCGGAAAATCAAGCAGAACGTGATTCGTAATCGGTGACTCGAGTTTCATGCGGCCAAGCGCATCCGCGGTCTCCGCTTGTAGGGGCGCAGCACCTGTCCCGCCTGCCCCGAGCCTCTCGGGGACCTTGTCGGGATGCTGCGCCCCGGCTGGAGGAAAGGTTGCCCCGGAAGACAGACTCTCGCTAAACGATTCATTCTGCGAGGACGCTTCGTTCCCAAGCGCGCCCGGAATCAGACGCGCCACGGCATCAATCACCAGCATCGCGGGAAGTTCGCCGCCGCTCAAAACGAAGTTGCCGATCGAGATTTCCTCTGTTGCCAGATGCTCCGCCACGCGCTCGTCGACGCCTTCATATCTGCCGCAAATAAAAACGATGCGCTCGAGCTGCGCGTAGCGCCGCGCGGTCTCCTGATTGAATACTCTTCCAGCCGCGGACATCAAGACGATCGCGGTTCTTGGATCGCGCGCGGTTTGTTGCCTCAGGTCCCCAACACTCTCTCCGAGAAGCGACTCCACCGCTTCGAAAAGCGGCTCTGGCTTCAGCACCATGCCCTCGCCACCGCCGAAGGGCCGGTCATCCACGGTGCGATGACGATCCTTCGTGAATACCCGCAGATCCTGCACGTTCACCTCGACGAGCCCGGTTTCTCGCGCGCGCCGAAGTATTCCGTGATCGAACGGCCCGGCAAAGAACTCCGGGAAAATGGTGATTAGGTCAAATCGCATCTGCCGCCAGTGTAGCAAACAGGAGGGCAGCTTCGAGCCTAGCTTGAGGTGCGGCCAGTGGATTAGGCGGGTGATCTACGGGCGGAGAACTGGAGCCACACTCCGCCGGTCGCGGACCGGGAGGTCCGTCCGAGAACGCATAGCCAGCCGCCGGAAGACCTGCTTATCGGGAGTTGTGCGGCTTACCGGTAATCCTCGTAAATGCTCACTCCCACCAAGTCAAGGGTCCAGCGACCAACCCGCGTTCGATCCGAGTGAGAGCTAGGAAACCGTAGCTGCCAGAAAGTGCCATGGTCCAATTCTGTTCCTTCGAACAGGTCCTTCGCGCTTCCACATTGCCCTAATCTTGGAGTTATGCTTGGCAGATAGAGTTGATTTCAATCTCCGGGAGTTGCCCAATGGCGCTGTCGATCCTCTCAAGGAGACTTCATTGTCTGTTGCTGATAGCTCTGCTGGTAGTCGTGTTGGCAGGCTGCGGCGCCTATGGGACCGGCAACAACGGGGGCGGAGGAAGTTCGACGGTTCCTCCGGTCCCGGTGGGTCTGCTAGCCACTGCCGGGAACGCGCAAGTATCGCTGTCCTGGACGGCAAGCAACGGTGCAACGCTCTATTACGTCAAGCGCTCCACGACAAGCGGCGGTCCGTACCCACAAATTTCCTCTCCATCAGCAACCAGCTATACCGACACGGGTCTCACAAACGGGATAAGATACTTCTACGTCGTTTCGGCATATAACTCTGCTGGCCAGAGCGCAAATTCGTCAGAAGTGAATGCAACACCCACGGCGCCCGCCACCCCGCCTGCGGCGCCGGCAAATTTAGAGGCTACAGCAGGAAATGCCCAGGTCAGTCTATCTTGGACGGCAAGTAGCGGGGCAACCAGTTATCATGTCAAGCGCTCGACCACCGGCGGAAGCAGCTACATGCAAATCGCGGCCCCGGCGGCCGCCAGCTACTCCGACACCGGCCTGACGAACGGCACCGCCTACTACTACGTCGTCTCCGCGCTAAACGCGGCTGGCGAAAGCGCCAACTCCACACCAGCGACGGCTACGCCAGCCAACCTCGCGGCGGACGTGACCATCACCATCGATCCTGCCAAGACCAAGCTCATCTCCCCGTACATCTACGGCATTAATTTCTATAACGGCGTCTCCGGCGCACCAGTGCTGCTCACCTTTGATCGCGCGGGAGGCAATCGTTGGACCGCCTACAACTGGGAAAGCAACGCCTCCAACGCCGGCAGCGACTATTTCTACCAAAACGATGGCTATCTGAGCAGTAGCAATGTTCCGGCAGAAGCACTCCGGAGCTTTATTGCCGGAGATCAGGGCGCGGGCCTGGCAAGCCTCGTAACCTTCCAGCTACAAGGCTACGTGTCCGCGGATGAAAGCGGCCCGGTGGCTCGTCCCTTCCCCAATTTGTCGCGGTTCAAGCAAGTCATCGAAAAAAAGAGCACAAGGGACGCCACGCCGTTCACGACGAACCCTCCCACCACCGACGCCTACGTGTATATGGATGAGTTCGCTTGGGCCCTGGACCAGAAATTTCCCGGCCAAGGCATCTTCGGGGCGGCTGCAGGGCTCCCGGGGATTACGCCGGCCCTTCCGACGTTTATCAGCCTCGATAACGAACCGGATCTCTGGAATTCCACGCACGAAGAGGTCCAAGGCTCGGCGAATACTTCATCGGACAACTACATAGCCAAGGCCGTAACGCTCTCAAAAGCCTTGAAAGACCAGTTCCCGAATGTTGTGATTTTTGGGCCCGTGAACTATGGCTTCAACGGGATCTACAGTTGGCAAGGGGAGGCCGGTGCCGGGTTCTCCAGCAACTTTTGGTTCGCCGACAAGTACCTCGCAGGGACAAAGACTGCTTCCGCAGCATATGGTAAGCCACTCGTCGATGTGTACGATTTCCATTGGTATTCAGAGGCCACCGACGGCACGACGCGGGTCATCAACATGAACGGCGCGAGCCTCACGGACGCGCAAGTGCAGGCTATCGTGCAGAGTCCCCGCAGCTTGTGGGATACCACCTTCAAAGAAAATTCTTGGATTACGAACTCTGTGCTCGGTGGGCCGATCTACATCCTCAAACGCCTACAAGCCAAGATCGATGCGGCAAATCCGGGAATGAAGATTGCGATAACGGAATACGAAAACGGAGGCTTCAACCATATTGCCGGAACAATTGCGCAGGCCGATAACCTCGGCGTTTTCGGAAGCGAAGGCGTTTTCGCAGCGAATTTCTGGCCACCGGGAGGCACTTACTCCTATGCTCTCGCTGGATTTCGCGCTTTCCGCGGCTTCGACGGGGCCAGCGCCAATTTCGGTGACACTTCGCTGCAAACAACTTCCAGCAGCGTGAAAGACGTGGTCGTTTACGCGAGTTCGGACAGCGCCACACCGGGCCGCTTCGTCTTCGTGGCCATCAATCGCTCCAACGCCAGCAAAGTGACCGCCATCGACGGCCAATCTCTCAACGGCACCGCGCACCTCTATCAGATGACGTCGGCTTCTGGCGCGGGGCAGACCGTCGTCCAGCCCGTGTCAATTGGAACGATGCCGGTAAGCGGATCGTCGCTGACCATCACGCTTCCCGCGTATAGCGTGACTACGATTGACGCCAGGTAGAGCGGCCCGCCTGTTTCTTCGGCCCGGTCTTCTCAACGCTCGGGCTGATTTAGGTCGCGCAGCCCTTCCGGCAGCACCACATCAATCCGCCGCGCCTGTGTGTCAATCTTCGTGCAGATATCCACGGCTAGCGGAATCAAAATTTCCCCGCCCGATGTCTCCACTTCCAGCAATGGCGTCCCGGAAATCTCTTCCCCGGGGAATTGCACATCGCGGATGGTCCCGAGAAGAGACGGCGCTTCGCCAAGCGAGCACGGCGAAGAAGACACGATCGGTGGCACGGCAGGATTTTCGAACACCGAACAGCCGACAAGGTCCGACACAAAATATTGTCCCGCAGGCAGGGCCACCCGCTGTTCGAACGGTAGCAACACATCGAGCCCGCGGAACTTTTCGGCTTGCGAAATGGAATTTACGCCTTCGAGATGAAACACCGCCTGCCCGCGATGATTCTGGCTCAGCCAGCAGGTTTTCAGCGATACGCGGCGCGGCTCATTCTTGCCATCATCCGGGTGTCCGAGAAAAACTTCCCTCAATCGTGTTAGGCGTTCCGGAAAATCAGTCAGGATTTCAGCGGCCACTTCGCCCTTGTTGCCGCGCGCCCGTAGGATGCGCGCAACCAGGACCCAGCGTGGAGTTTCAGGGCTCAATGGGAAGTAAGACCGCTAGAGCGGTCCACGGAAAGCATGATCGCCAAGCGCTCAATCTTCAAGGATTTCTAGCGTAAACCGCTTGTGCAGCTTCATCCCCGAAGCGCCAAGCAATGTTCGCATGGCTTTGGCCGTCCGCCCCTGCCGCCCAATCACCTTGCCTAGATCTTCGGGATGCACCCTCAGTTCCAGCACCGTGACTTGCGATCCTTCGACGGACTTCACCTGCACGTCCTCGGGATGGTCCACGAGGGCCCGCGCGATGGCTTCGACCAGTTCCTTCATAGGGTACCTGGGAATGCCGCCCCCGGTGAAACCGGAGGACGCGCAAATTTCAGGGAGGCGCTAAGACAAAGCGGTCTTCTGCTGACGGAGGAAGCTGCGCACCGTATCGCTGGGTTGTGCGCCCAGTCCCATCCAATACTTGATGCGCTCTGCGTCGAGCTTGATCTCCGCCGGCTTCTTCAGCGGATCGTACGTGCCCACCGCTTCCTTCACGCGGCCGTCCCTCGGCCGGGTCCTCTCGATGACCACCACGCGGTAAAAGGGCTTCTTTTTCTTGCCAATCCTTGACAGACGAATCGTTAACACTAAGTCAGTCCTCCTGAACCTTCCTATTCTAGCCTGCCGCCGCTCCCGGCGGCAACGGAAGAGTGTGAGCGCATTGTGAGCGCATGCCGGGGCGCCCTTGCCGGCGCGGCCGGTTAGCGTTCGGTCGGCATCCGCCTTAGAAAATGGACAACCCGGTTGCTGACAGCCATTTCAAGCTCGGCCATCGTTCCCGTGGCTAGAATGGGAAGCGCACCGAAAAAATACCGTTGTGATTGTTCCTGTGGAAGTGAGTCGTGGCGATTTGGATTCCCCCACCCACTGTGAGTGCCAGTCTCTTCCCTAGATGGATTCTTCCGATGACTAGACCCGGGGTCATGAAGACTTGAGTCTGTCCGTTGTCCGGGCCGTCTTGGAAATGCGTGCAGTTCACTTCCACTTCCGGCCAGAACTTTCGATAAAGGTGATACTGAAATGCATTGTTCCACGGATACGTGCGGCCAATCTTGGCTTCGTTGCCCGTCGGCAAAGTCACGCCCAGCGTGCCTTGCATGTCGAAAGCTCCGAAGCCCTTCCCATAGGCGATCGTGGGGGTGATGATCGCGTCGGTCGCCCCATTCTTATACTGGCCGGTGGGCAAAGTTGTTTGGAAGAACGCCGTTAATATGTACTTTCCACGTTCTTCATTCGAGCGAAGAATCCGGTACTTTACCAGAAAGCCCCAATCACCAAATCCATCCTGCACGGCGGGATTGTTATGCACGATGTAGGCGGGCGGGGCAACGAGAATCACCTCGACGCGTTCGGCGGGGATTAGCTCCAGCCCCTTTGCTCCCCCATAGTTTTCAGTCGTGATGCCGCTGTTGTTGGTCTGCCAGAAAGTGTCGAAACGAAACTCTTCTTCGAGACGCGGTGTTGTCGTGGCGAGAGGTGTAGCCCAATGAGGCTGCTCCGCCTGCGTCCTATCCACGCGGCTGAACCAGCTTGCGAAGTAACCTGGGTCGGCCCCAGGGTCGGCTCCCCCGTTGGAACTTGCGATTACTTGCCATGGAGAAGGAACCGCCGCGAGTAGAAAAACAGCAAAGATGACGAAAGCACTCCAATGAAGCCGCACTTAGTCTCCCTTGTTTCCGGAATCCAAAACTCTGGACTGCGGTATACCGCAGCACTTAAATTAGACCGCTACGCACTTTAATATAAATAGAAACGATAAATCAAATCGTATTAATACGGCTTTTTCCGCATGCAAGCCCGTCGAAAATCGGCTTGTTCTGGCCGCACAACTCCACACTGGAACGCTACGATGGCTGGATAACTGTTGACGGATTCCCTTTTCGCCGGGACAGGGCGGCCGGACAATCAGGCGAGGTGGTTTAATCGTGGAGTGGGTCTCCGGTGACGATGCAACCATGCGCCAAGCGAGAAATGCATGAGGTCACCTCGCGTGAAGGCCAAATCCGTCCGCGCAGTGAAGTGCCAGTGATATCCTCGAACGAGTTCGCAGGAGACTTGGTGAAGCCGAACCTCATCATCGTAATTGTTGCTCTGCTTGCTCTGGGAACGGCTGCCGAAACGCCGGCGCAGTCAACGGAAGCGCCGACGGCCAATAAGATCGATGCGGTATTTTCCCGCCTGATTTCTTCTGATGCGCCCGGGCTCGCCGTGCTGGTGCGCAAGAATGGCAGCACCGTTTTCGCACGCGGCTACGGCGTTCGTGAACTCCGCACAAAGGCGAAAATCGACGCGCACACGAATTTTCGGCTGGCATCTTTCACGAAACAATTCACCGCGATGGCCATCATGCTGCTCGTGCATGACGGAAAACTCCGCTACGACGAAAGGCTCACGGAGATCTTTCCCGATTTTCCGATGTATGGAAAATCCATTACCATTCGAAATCTCCTCAACCACACCTCCGGATTGCCTGATTACGAGGACTTGATGGACGCTGCTGAAAAATCAGAAAGAACAATTTGGACGCCGGAAAAACAAATTCAAGACGCCGAAGTCTTGGAATTGTTGAAAAAAGAAATAAACGGGAACTTCAAGCCGGGGACCAGTTGGTCGTACAGTAATTCCGGATATGTTGTGCTCGGACTCATCGTCAAGAAAGTTTCAGGAAACACTTACGGCGAATTCCTCCAGACAAGAATTTTTGCGCCGCTGAAAATGAATCACACCATCGTTTTTCAAAAAGGAGAAAATGAAGTCGCGAATCGCGCCTTCGGCCACACCGGGTACATCATGACCCACGGCGGACAGAACGTGTATCTCTCGGAAACAGATCAGAGCCCAACCTCCGCGACCCTCGGCGACGGCGGCATCTATTCCAATCTAGAAGATCTCGCCAACTGGGATGACGCATTACGCAATCACACTTTGCTGAGCGAAAAAGAATTTCAGCCGGCGCTAACGCCGGTGAGACTTGCCGACGGATCGGAGCCCCACTGGCCCGCCGAACCGAACGACGACAATCTGCATCCCGGCAAGCCCGTATCTTACGGCTTCGGCTGGTTTCTCGATCCGTATCAAGGACGCCAGCGGATGTGGCATGCGGGAACCACCACGGGCTTCCGCACGGTGATCGAACACTTCAGGGAAGGCGAGGGCTTGACGGTAATTATTCTATGCAACCGCAGCGACCTCGAACCGCAGAAGCTGGCGCTGCAAGTTGCCGACATTTTCCTTTCTAGTAAAAACTGATTCGCTCGCGGCCTAAAAAACCTTCGCCCCAAAAAGGCCAAACTACAAATCAAAAGCGCACAGGCTAAAGCCTTTTCTATTAAGACCGGCCGGCGAGTTTGCCGAGGCCTTTCATTTTGGTGCGGGCGGCCAGGGCGCCGTATTGCTTCATGATGGTGCGCATTTGCAGGTATTGCTTGAGGACGGTGTTGACGTCTTGGACGGTGGTGCCGCTGCCTTTGGCGATGCGCTTGCGGCGCTTGCCGTCGATGACGTTGTGATCGCGGCGCTCCTGGTTGGTCATGGAATTGATGATGGCTTCGACGCGCGTGAGCTGGCTTTCGTCGACTTTCACATCCTTGGGAAGATTCTGGAGCGGACCCATCTTTGGCAGCATGTCCACGATCTTTTCGAGCGGTCCCATCTTGCGAATCTGCTTGAGCTGATCGCGGAAATCTTCGAGCGTGAAATCTTCCTTGCGGAGCTTGCGCTCCAGTTCGGCGGCGGCCTTCTTATCGACGGTCTGTTCCACCTTTTCGATGAGCGACATGAGGTCGCCCATGCCGAGAACGCGGGAGACGATGCGCTCGGGATAGAAACCTTCGAGGGCGTCGTATTTTTCGCCCAGGCCGACGAACTTTACCGGCGCGCCGGTGACTTTGCCGATGCTCAGAGCGGCGCCGCCGCGGGCGTCGCCATCAAGTTTAGTGAGAATCACGCCGGTGAGCCCGAGGCGCTTGTGGAATTCGCCCGCGGAGCGCACGGCGTCCTGGCCGATCATGGCATCGGCAATGAACAGCATTTCGCTGGGCTGCAATTCTTTCTTCAGCATGCTCAGCTCGTTCATCAAATCATCGTCGATGTGCAGGCGGCCGGCGGTGTCCACGAGGACAACGTCGCTGGCGGAAAGTTTTGCTTCCTTGATGGCGCCTTTGACGATTTCGAGCGGTTTGTCCGAGCCGGTACCGGGCCAGACCGCGGTGCCGACAGCCTTCGCGACCTGGGCGAGTTGTTCGCGCGCGGCAGGACGATAAACGTCGGTGGAAACGACGAGCGGCCGGTGGGCCTGTTGCGTAAGCCATTTGGCGAGCTTGCCGGTGGTGGTGGTTTTGCCGGAACCTTGTAAGCCGACAATCATCCAGACGGAAGGCGGGCGCGAAGCGAAGCTCGGCTTGGCGTGCTTGCCGAGCATGGCGGCGAGCTCGTCGCGGACAACTTTGACGACCTGCTGATCGGGGGAAAGCTGCAGCATGACTTCGCTGCCGACCGCTTTCGCGCGGATGTTGGCGAGGAGTTCGTCGGCCACGCCGACGTTGACGTCGCCTTCGAGCAGCGCTTCGCGAATTTCAGCGAGCGCGGTGTCCAGGTGCTCATCGGTGAGCTTGCCCTGTCCGCGCAGGTTTTTAAAAGTGCGCTGCAGCTTCTCTGTAAGATTCTCAAACATGGTTTGTGACTACGGACTCGTAATTGGTGATTGGTGAAAATCCATATTAGGCTCCTGAATCGTGCCGCGTCAAACGTGCGCGCGGCGCGGGGCAATTCACGACCGCAGCGGGCATAGCACTTCTGATGCACGCCGGAGTAGTATTGGGATTGCTATGACCCCCAGTGAGTGGCCTAAGCCCGGGACTTCGGGCCGCGGTAAGCCGCGACTATAGCGGTGTGGCCTGCTGCTCGAGGTTGTCTGGTGTGTCCGCATACGCCGCGACGGAAAAGGAAGCGCAGAAGAAAAGCAGTCCGAGCACGGCCAGGATTGGAAACGGGTTCAGAACGCGCTTCATGGCAAGCTCCTTTTGCTGAGGGCACATGATAAGCGGATAGAGGAGCGGGCTTCAGAGCCTAAACTGGCGGCGCGACTTGGGGGACGGGCTGAAATCTGGTTACTATCCGGGGCAGGTCTAGTGTCGCTGCGGGCGACTGGAGTTTCTCTTCATGCTATCGATTCGCGCTGCCAATGTGAACGATGTGGCTCTGCTGAAGGCTCTGATTAGCGAGCTGGCGGAGTAGGAACGGGCACGGGACCAGGTGGTGATTACGGAAGTGGACCTGGTGAGAGACGGTTTCGGGCCGCAGCCGAAGTTTCGCGCGCTGATCGCGGAATGGGAAGGGCAAGCGGCGGGATACGCTTTGTTTTTTGGTTTTTACTCCACTTGGGAAGGGCGTCCGGCGCTGTTCCTGGAAGATCTGTTTGTGCGCGAGCCCTTTCGCGGCAAAGGAATCGGCAAGGCATTGCTAGGGAAGGTGGCCGGAATTGCGCAGCACGAGAATTGTTACGGCATGCGATGGGAAGTGCTGGATTGGAATCAACCGGCGATCGACTTCTATCAGCGGCTCGGCGCTTCGTTCCTCGATCAATGGAAATCCGTGCTGCTGACCGGAGAGGCGCTCGAGCGGGCGGCAAAAGCTAACGAAAACTCCGGCATCCCAATAGTGTCTAAAGAAGCGAAGTTTTCGCACCAAGTCTTCCGGACCGCGCGCTAGGGTTTGTGTTTGGCGCTGTGGCCGAGGGCTATGAGAAACATGGCGCTTTTGCCTTCGGCGTGGGGAGAAAAGAAGCGCGTGACGTCGTCGTCGAAGAAGGTGAGGCCGCTGGCGCCGAGGCTCTGGGCGTATACCGCGAGGTACAGTTTGCCGCCAAGGATGCCGGCTTCGAGTTGCACGGCGCGATAGCCGCGATTGCCGAAGCGCTGAAAAATGGGGCGCAAGTCCGCGAGGAAAAAGATGTCCACGGCGGCGTCGGCGGGCAGCTCCTGCTCCAAGCCGAGGTAGCCGGCATCGGCGCGGAAATTCCCCTGCTTCAGACACTCAAGAACACCACGGCTGCGGTGGAAGACGTAGGCTCCGGGCGAGAGCCCTTCGACGGCGTGAACGATCAAGTAGAGATCATTGAGCTGCGTTCCCGGAGGATCGAGGAAATCCGCGGGCACGCCACGCGTTGAGCGGTCGAGCAGCGTGGAAAGCTGCGGCAGGGTGATCGGGGGCCGGGCGAATTTGCGGGTGGAACCGCGGCGCTGGATGACTTGCTCGATGGGATCGCGTGGCATTTCAGCATCGGACAAAGGTTGGAGCTGCACGGTTGCCCCGGCAGGCGGCGGAAAATCTGTAACAGGACTTTGACCGCGCCACGCTTGCACTTCCTCGGGGGAATGGAGCGAAGAAGCGGCGTGTATTTCTCGCATGAGCGGATAGTCCACTTCGCGTTGAGAGAGGGGGACGGTTTCGAGGCGAAGCGGGGAAGTTTCCGCGGAAGATGGCGGCGGGAGAGCCGCGACGTGGCCGAGGGCTACGAGGGAGAAAGCCACCTCACGATGGGGATCGACGTCCAGCAGGCGATTGACACTGGCATCCACAAAGCCGCACACCACACGGGCAGGCAGACCGAGGGCGCTGGCAACGGCGAGCAGGTTGGCGAGCAGAGTGCCGTTGTCCCAGCCGAAATGACGGTAGGTACGGGCCTGATATTTCCAGGCGTTGCGCCAGTAGGTGCAGGTGCAAACGATACTAAGCGGGGCGTGGGCGATGGCGGGTTCACCGCCAGTGGCTTCGAGGAGGACGCGGCGATAATCTCCGGTTCGTAGGCGCCGCAGGCCGAACTCGGCAGGGGCGAAGTGATAGACGCCAGCATCCAGGTTAGTGAGGCCCCCGCAAACGAGATAGAGCTCGACTTCGTAGAGCGCTCCAGTGCAGGCGGCGGCGCGAAAGTAGATTTCGCCGCCAGAATAGCTCCTCTTGCGGGTGATGCCGGCGGAGAGATAGAGGAGTTGGGCCACAGCTTCCAGATCAGCAGATGCATTGGTATGGGCGGGGACGCTTTCGGCGATGCCGGAGAGGGCAGCGACGCCGGTTTGGCGCACTTCGCCGGGCAAGCGCATCGGCTCGAGCGTCGGATAAATCTTGAAAGGGAGAGGCTGATTGGACCAGTCCATGAAATGGGGGTTAGTGCGGATGCTGGTGTAGGAATGTTTGGTGGCGTTGTGATAGGTCCAAGCGGCTGCGAGATTGGGGTTGTCAGGCATGTTGGCGGTGGGCCGTCATCAAAGTCGAAATGAAGCATAGCAGGTTGCGGCGCCGGGGCGGTCGAACGAGGGCCCGCGAAAAGGAAAAGCAGTTGACATCCTCCCCCTCGTGAACGAGGGAGATTCCCTACTGAGGTTGGGCACATAGTGCCGCCTCTTCGATGGGTTCCTGCTTCATCGTGGAGTCCCATGACCGACCACTCGGCAGGCTATTCACTGACGCACGATATCCCGACGCCAGAAGGGCCAGACCCTTATTGCTGCTTAGAA
>QHZB01000018.1 GCA_003224525.1 Acidobacteriota bacterium
CGCACCTACGTCCTTCATCGCGCTGGCAAGGTTGTCGGCTATTACTCTCTCTCAGCAGGCTCAGTCCGCAGGGAAGAGTCACCGGCTCGCATCGCAAAAGGACTCGCAAAGCATCCGATTGGCGTCATTTTGCTTGCGCGTCTCGCAATTGACCGCACGGAACACGGAGCGGGGCTTGGCAGGACCATGCTGGTTGACGCCTTGTCGCGAGCTATGATCGCATCCGATGCTATCGGCGCTAGGGCGGTGTTGGTTCACGCCATCGATGAAGACGCTGTGACCTTCTACAGAAAATTCGGATTTGAACCCTCTCCGCTTGATCCCAAACAACTCATGCTGCTTATGAAGGACCTCCGCGCATCCCTACAATCACTGGGTTTGGGCTAGCCAATCTCTTGCGTGCGACCAGCAGGTTAGTCCGAGCACGACGGTTTCCAAGACCGTTGTAGCCTGCGAAAGCCGTTCTGCATATGGATTCCATTCCGGACCCCTACCTTATTAAGGTAGAGACTATGGCTCCTACAACAACTGGGACTGCCAAAAACACGCGTGAGGCGTATCCTCCAACTAAAATTCCAGCCAGTTCTAAATTTGAATCCCAAGAGCGATTAATACAAATAAAGTAACCATCGACAAAAATAGTAGCAAATTGTAAATGGCCGCATATTTACTAATGATTTTAGCCTTGGCGGAGAGGGGGGGATTCGAACCCCCGGTAGAGGTTTTAGCCCCTACAACGGTTTAGCAAAACGGGTGATTGCGTCTGGCTCGCTGGTAAGTTGATGAAAACCCAAGACGCCGTTCGGCTCGCCTTGGACGGTTTGGGCACTGTTGGCGCCTTATTGGGATAAGGTGGGATAAGACTTTTGCGACCCGCATGCGTGAGCAAGGCCGTGCGGAGGAATTCTCGCCGAAGATCACTGGGGCCAATAGGAAATCGTGCGGGAATCGGTCTCGTACACCTTGCGTTCGCCGAGTGACCGGGACCAGACCCAGATTGCCCGGTGCGTCCAGTTGCGATGCGCGTCGATTTCGTACTCGTAATATGCGCCGTAAAGGAGTTCTCCGGACTCGTCCCGCCATTCCACGCTCTGCGGGTTCCGGCGCTTCGCGTCCAAATAAACGTAGCGAACGCGTGCTTGCTCGCAACTCCCGTCACTGTGGCACTGATATGCCGCGTACGTGTCATTGCCGATGTCTTCCGAGAAACCATCGCCAAACTCCGAGGGCGTTCCCGGCAGTTGCCAATAGGAGCTTAGCTTTCCGCCGATTACGGTCCATGTCAGTTTCATGCCACCGGATGGATCAAAGCTAGCGAATTGCTCGACCTTGGTCTTCGGATCGAATGTTTGCCGAAAATGCAACCGTAGTTCTCCCCCTTTTCCCCAGTCCCATCGCTCGGTATCGTTCCCGTCCTTGTCCGTGTTCACTAACGGTGTGGAATTGCTGCTTGCCAGAGCCGTCAAGGGGAAGCTCATCGATCTTGTGTCCATATTGGTCGTAGGAGAAAAGAGCGCGAGATTGCAGTTCTCCATTCCTGTAGAAAGATTCTTCGGTGTTGCCAAAAGGCCCCACGGTCTCGCGGCGAATGGTCTCACCCGTGGATGTGTCGTCCGCAATGGGCTCCGTCACGTGCGCCTGTCCGTCAAACAAAAGGTGAACAATTTCCCCTTGGAAGCGACCATCAATCATTTGGCCAAACTTCGTGCGGTTTCCATTTGGATCGAACTCGCATTCTTGGCACCAGATTGGGATGGCCAGAGTGGGGCCGCCGGGCTGACTCCAGACAACATCCGTCCTAGTGGTTTCCGTGGAAACGGATTTCACCGACCGGCGAGGTCCACGCGTTGGGCGTCGGTGAGATTCTGGAGGAGAGAGAGAATCCGCTGATGAGAAGTGGCAGGATCAGAGAGCGTCGCAGAAGTCGCATATGTCCCCCCATCACGTGGGCTGCTTGGGGCGGCGAGAATTCAATTCCTTTGACTTGCTCAATCCGCCGAAGGTTGCCACGCCGTCCAAATCGAAACCGCGAAGAACACAGCAATCGTGGCTGGTCTCGTGCTTTTCGGCGAGACTTGGTATCCGAGGTGTGCCGCTTTTCGATTACTTCCTTGACTACAACTACGGCCGGTTCTTGTTGAAGGAGCGCAAACTTCAAGAGAGAAAGGTCCAGCTTGATCGCGCCGTGTCGCTTACGCCGGAGACGCGGCCCGTCTACCACGAGCGCGGCAAGTTGAATGTGATATTGGGCGATTACCAGCAAGCTCGGCGGGATGCCGAACAGGCATCACATCTTCAGGATCCATCCGGCTTCGTACTGGACTTTCAGGTGTATTACCTCCTGGCGACCGTCTAACCGTTCACTGGACCGAGTTCACCCATCCTACGGCCACTATAGCAACGATCACTACTACAACTACGAGCGCGACAACGATTGCGGAGACGACGGCGACGAGGATGGTTGGGCGCAGCGCGATGACAATAATAAGCAGAGACACCATCTGTCTCGATGAGAAGAGGTTTGAGAATTGCCCATTTTGTAGAGCCTCGGTATACAAAGTCCGCCCTTTCTAAACTGGCTTTTGGTTTATGATTGTGCTATTTTGTCAACCGTGGGTGTACGAACACAGGATAAGTTAAACTGGCTGCAGCGCTTCCTTCCAGAAGGGCTAGTTGCCGATGCTGCCTGGCTTGAAAGGCACGGCTACTCCAGAGCCTTGCGTAATAAATATGTTGCCCGCGGCTGGCTCGATAAAATGGCTCGGGGGGTATACCGCCGCCCAGCTCCGACCCTGAAAGGTGAAGCTCACGAGGGCGTACGGTGGCAGTCCGTCGTGATATCCCTTCAGACTCTCCTGGGATACTCATACGCAGTCGGCGGCCGAACAGCGCTCGAACTCCAAGGCTTCGCGCATTATCTGTCCGCGCGACATCGTGAAATCCACCTCTACGGAACTCGCAAACTTCCGGGCTGGATCTACAAGCTAAAGCTGGACGACCGGTTTGCATTTCACAACGCCGACAGGCTCTTCAGGAGCGAAAAGACACGCCCGCACGGAAGCAAGGGCCACAGCGAAAACGATCTTCAGCAAAGCAGCTACATACAGCAATCCTGGGGACAGTGGGAATGGCCGATGGTAATGTCATCCCCCGAACGGGCCATCCTTGAATTGCTGGACGAAGTTCCGCAACGCGAAACCTTTCACCAGGCCGATGTTCTGATAGAAGGTCTGCGCAACCTCAGCCCGCGACGGCTTCAGCGATTGCTGACCGCCTGCCGCAGCGTCAAGGTGAAGCGTTTATTTCTGTGGTTCGCAGAACGACATCAGCACGCGTGGCTCAAAAAACTGGACTCCAGCCGTATCGACCTTGGGAAGGGGAAGCGCATGCTCGTGCGTGGCGGCAAACTTGATCCGAAATTCAAAATAACGGTGCCGGAGTCAATCGATGCCGGTGGATGAAAGCTACCGCAAGCAAGTTTCTCTGCTCGTGAAGGTTCTTCCGCTTGTCGCTAAGGAAACAGTCTTTGCGCTCAAGGGCGGAACGGCCATCAACCTGTTCCTGCGAAACATGCCCCGTCTTTCCGTCGACATTGACCTCACCTACCTGCCTGTCAAGGACCGCACATCTTCGCTCAAGGAGATCGACGCTGCGATGCGGCGGATCGCAAAAGAGGTCGAGCGCGGTGTTCACGGAGCCAAAGTCAGCGCGAGCGCGCCGAAGGGCGAGAAAGCCATAACTAAGCTGATCGTCCGCGCTGACAACGCGCAAATCAAGATCGAAGTCACTCCGGTTCTACGCGGCTGCGTTTACGAACCCGCCGTCAGGTCGGTGTCGGAGCGCGTCGAGGCAGAATTCGGCTTCGCCGAAATGTCCGTAGTCAGCTTTGCCGACCTCTACGGTGGCAAGATCGTCGCTGCCCTGGATCGTCAGCATCCTCGCGATCTGTATGACGTGCGAGACTTGCTCCGCCACGAAGGAATCGACGACAAACTGCGAAAAGCCTTCATCGTCTATCTCATCAGCCACGACCGGCCAATGGCCGAAGTTCTTGCGCCGCAGCTGCTCGACATTTCCACAGAATATAAGCGCGGGTTCGAGGGCATGGTTCACGATCCGGTGACTCTCGACGAACTGGTTAAAGCGCGTCAGGACCTCATTGCCAGAATCGTCGGCAAAATGCCGGAGCATCACAAACGCTTCTTGGTTTCTGTAAAGCGCGGTGAGCCTGACTGGGCGCTCCTCGACGTATCCCACGCTAGAGATCTTCCGGCCGTGCGTTGGAAGCTTGAGAACCTGGCAAGGCTGAGCGCCGACAAAAGGGAACAGCTGCTGAAGGGGCTCAACGTTGCGCTCGGCATTAAAGAATAGTCACGCTCCTTATCGCCCAGTCCTAGTTGCCTCAAAAGGAAGTTACTGAAATAGAATTAACTCGCCGAAATCGAACTCATGCCAGCTGAATTATCATCACGAGAAGCTTTTGAAAGCTTGGTCGCAACCCTTACCGGAAAAGGCTTAGATTGGGTTGTCGAACCCATTCCTCCCCGACGTCACTGGCAGACGAGCGTTCGCCGCCTTGCCGCAACATGACGGAAATAAACAATATGACCTTCGATATGACTTACTCGGAAGTCGCGATGAGCCCTGAACTGAACAAAACACTCATTCAGTGGCTTGTTGGTGATGAAAATCATCGGCAGTTTCTTCAGGTGCCGATCGTTCATCACTTGGAAGAGTACGTTGGCAGCGTCCGGACCGTAGGTCAGATAGCCGACCTCAACGATTACCAAAACGTGAGGGTGGGTATAGTTCGTGAGCGACTCCTGGAGGTGTCCTCTCCTGCTAGCATTGGAGAGATCCTCGATGAGTTCCGCCGCGGTGGTGAAGAGCGTCACGAAGCCGTTCTGGATGGCTCAGTAGCACCTACCCTGATCCAAGCAAGATCCGCCAGGCTAGGTTTGTTTTTTGACTATCCCCCGTTACTACCAACAAATGATTGGTGCGCGGCCTAGGCCGCAGATGGGAGCTAGCCATGAAAGTAAATTTCCATTATCAAAAGGGCCATCTATATGAAGACCACGGCGCATGGTACGTGCAATACCGCCAGCGAATCTCGCAGGCAGACGGATCCAGCCAACTTAAGCGTGTCTCCAAGTATCTCGGCCGCTCGAATGACTTCTCCAATATTTTTGAAGTCGAGCAGTGTCGGGAATCCTTCATACAAACCGTCAATCGCGACCGGCTCAGTGCAAATTCAAGGATCACGTTAACCGCCTTTGTCGAGGGAGCTTACTTGCCTTGGACCAAGGAAGAGCGTCGAGCGAGCACCAGCAAGGGGCATGAGAAAATCTGGATCAATTACCTCCGCAATCGTGTCGGGGAGCTTCGTTTGCGAGAATTCCGCACCGTGGACGCCAGCCGAATGCTACGCGCGATCGCGAAAGAGCGGGATCTTACGAAAACCACGTTGCAACACATCAAGTCAGTGCTCAGCACCATCTTCACCTTCGCCAAAAATGACGGAGCGTTCGATGGAGCAAACCCAGTTGATGGCGTCTTGATCCCCTGGGATGCCAGAGAGCCGGGAGAGACGCATGCTTACGATCTCAGCCAAGTTCTCCAAATGCTCGATCGGCTGCCTCTCCTCGTAAAGAGTCTGGTCGCGACCGCGGCCTTTGCCGGGTTACGCCTAGGTGAGCTGCGTGGACTCGAGTGGACCGATTACACTGGCACCGAATTGGCGATCAACCGTTCGATTTGGAGATCTGTGGTCAACCCTCCGAAGACGCGTGCCAGCCGCAATTCCGTGCCGGTAATTCCGGCCTTAGCCGAAATCTTAGGCGAATACCGCAGGTCCGTAGGCAATCCGGAAACCGGTGTCGTTTTTCACTCCGGTAACAGGCTTCCGATCAACGCGGACAAAGTCGGGCGGCGGGTGATTCGGTCAACTCTTAAGGCTATTCGTCTGCCGTGGTACGGATGGCACGCGTTCCGCCGAGGACTCGCCTCGAACTTGTATGCGATGGGAGCTCCCGATAAGGTGGTGCAGCGCATCTTGCGCCACTCAAAACCACACGTTACCAAGGAACATTACATCAAAGTCTTTGATCGAACCATGGTGGAAGCCGTCGAAAGGATGCAGGCCCAGATCGAAGAATTAAGAAAGGCGAAGGGAGATCGCCAACAACTGGAGTTGAGATTTGACGATGGGCAACCAGCGACGGCGGCATCCGAATGCTCAACCGCCAACGGTTTTCCGCACCGCTCGACGGTGAGGCCAGCAGATGGCCAGCAGATTTTTTCAAGTTGTGTCGGAAGCAATTGAAATCGCGCCGTTGCGTGTGCCGCCAAGATTCGACGTTAGAACAAGATACAGAATCTGGCGGAGAGGGGGGGATTCGAACCCCCGGTAGAGGTTTTAGCCCCTACAACGGTTTAGCAAACCGCCGCATTCAGCCGCTCTGCCACCTCTCCGCGGTTTGGTTTCAATAGTTTACCACAGTCTCTTAGTTTACCTGCTACGCTCTTGCTGAACTCTATCGCTAAAAAAATGGCCCTCCGAGAATTCAAAATCGCATAACCTCTTCAAAATCAATGCGGATTTTGCCGCAAACTGGCTCGCGCGGTGTGGAAAACCGCCGACTCCGCACCAATCAGGTTGTAGGCAGGAGAGCATTCGGTTGGCAATCGAATGGTTGCCTTTGGTGTGAATCCCAATTTAGCTCGCGTCCCGAGGTAATTGAAAACATTTGCAGTTTTTGTTAACATGGGTGTATGTGAGCTCAAAGATGATTATTGCGGATGCGTCGGTGCTTATTGCACTCGCGAAAATGCGCATGCTTGACCTGCTCAACTCAGTGTATGGTCACGTTTTGATCGGGCCCCAGGTTAAAGCTGAGACCGTTGATGCGGGTAGGAGAATTTCAGCTCCCGGCGTGGAGCGCATTGAAAAAGCGCTGGATGATGGTTGGCTTCAAGTTGCGCGACTCTCATCGAAGGAAGAGAGCACGACGCACAGCATCGTTTCAAAGGGGGGTCTCGACGCAGGCGAGGCCGAGTCCATCGCCTTAGCCAGCTCTCGCAGACTCATGGTCATTCTGGATGACAGGGCGGCCCGATCATTTGCTGAGGTTATGGGGGTCACGTTCCTTGGAACTGCGGGAGTGCTGTTCCACGCATTTGTGAAAAAGCATTTGACTCTGGCTGAACTCGAGGAGGCGGTTGAGGCGTTGAGTCAGACAATCTGGCTCGCGCCATCCGTTGTTGCGGTCGTATTGAAGAAAGCTCGGGAGGCTGACCGATGAAAAAGGAACAAATGGTGGGAACGAGGCTGCCTGACACCGTGGTTCGGGACCTCGAAGCAATCGAGCAAGTCGAGCAAGCCGACCGCTCGACAACTGTAAGAAAGCTCCTTTCTCGGGCAATACAAGACTGGAAGCTGGATCACTATTCGCGTCTATATGGCAGCGGCAAGCTCACCCTGGCACGTGCTGCCCGTGAGGCGCGAGTCTCTCTCTGGGAGATGATGGATTATGTGAAAACCAAGAAAATCACCGCACAATATGACCTTGAGGATTTTCAGCGAGATCTGAAAACCGTCGCGGCTGGTGAAAGGCGGTAGGCGCCGGAAGTAACC
>QHZB01000487.1 GCA_003224525.1 Acidobacteriota bacterium
AAGCTGGTGGTGATATCCTTGTGGCAAGTTTGGCAGGTTTCTGCCTCCGCAGATGCGGAGGCATCGGCCGTCGCGTCGGCTGGCTTGTCCTGATTGGACGCAGCGGCAGAACTGGGGGCCTCTTGAGGCTGCTGCCCGCCGAATACCGCTTGGGGAGCGACAATCAATCCTGCAAGGAAGAACAGGACGCCCCCGACGCACTGCTGGAGAGTTTTGTTTGGTCGCTTCATTTGCCTTCCCAGTAATTCTGCAAAAGCTATCGCAACACTTCGACGAGACGGTCGAGCAGCCCGCAGGGGCCCCCCACGAAACTTACAATGCTTAACGCAGAGTGTTTTTGCTTTGCCTCAAACAAAAGCGGCGTCGTGGTGCGTCTTTACAACATCTTTACAACAAGCGGTGCCGAGCGTAGCAGCCAATCAAGAAGGCAAGCACGCGATCAAGAAGATGAAGAAGAAGAAAATGACGCAAACGCGGTGAACCGCGGACTGCTGAAGCATGGAGGATTGATTGGGCGCTCTCGCCCCGATGCAAATCGGGGTTCGGATAGAAGAATCATGGCCGAGGTTTAGGCCGTATCGATGGCTGGTGGAACGATTTGTTTCATCGAAAAAGGATTCACCGTGAGAGTTCCAGAGCTTCGGTCCTCAACCACTCTGGCGGTCACGCGGTGCGAAAAGCACGGCAAGGGAGTTTTGCGCCTTGACAACGCCTTCTCTCGTATCGAGCGGCACCCAAAATTGCCTAGGGGAGTACGTGCGGGCCACCCGTCCGGGAAAAAAGCAAAGTCAAAGTCCCCGCCCTCCAAGACTCTCCAAGACCGAGGGCGGGGCACCCAGCGAACGAAAGCGCGGGGGAATTAGGAGTCGAGGGGGCGGATGTCGCGAGGAGGGGATAGATGTCGAGGGGGGCTTGATGTGGCCGGCGCCGTCATCTAATCCGCAAGAAAAGAGAAGGGCGCTGGCAGGAAAGCCAGCGCCCCCAGGGGAACCGCAACATCAGATGGCTTACTGCTAGTCGCTGGTGCCGGAGGACGTGGAGCGCTTGACCACCTTTTCGGCAGCCATGGTCGGCATGGTCATGGTTTTGAACAGTGGCCCGCGAACGGAAACCATGTCCCCAGGCTTGAAAGAACTGAGGCCGGAAAAGGATTGGTCTTCTTCCGTTTCGAACTGCGTTGTGGCAAGGACGTCGACCTGGATCGACGTGATCCCCGCGTTCGTGAGAAACGACGGGAGGCTGCCCAGTGTGAACGACTGGGGGTTGCTGCTGGTGTTGACAGCTGTGACGCTGCCGGTCACGAAAGAAGGCTCGAGCTGCACCTGGTCAACAGTGACCATCAGGTTGGGAGGCGTGCCGGTCGGAGCCCCGGTCGGATGAAGGCGGACCTCCTGGCCGACCATGAGGTCAGCAGCGCTCGCGAAGTTGAGACCTGACGGAAACATGAAGCCGCTGGTGTCGATAGAGAAAGTCGCCTGGGGCGCGAGATTGATGGTCAAGGGAGCGCCCATCGAAAAGCTTCCCATCTCGTCGCCACCGCCGAAGGACTCTTCATCAAAGAGAACGATCTGGAAGCTACTCGCACCCATATTTACCGTATTTACCGTATTTACCGAGGTGACCGTGCCTGCGAAAGACATCTGGTTGGGAGGCTGAAAGAATTTCACTTCGAAGGCGAGGAGTGATCCATCCGGCTTCATTTTGGCGTCCACCTTGACAATTTGGCCCGTTTGCAAGCAGGAGAAGTTCTCCGCGCTGCAAGACGTTCCGAAATCGAATTGTGTGGTGCTATCGGCGGAAATAGTAAAAGAAGGGCCGTTCATTCCGCTCTGAATGGTGAAGGTATGCATGGTTTGGTCAATCGACGCGACCTGGCCGATCAACTCCATGTCTTCATCGCCCTGGTTTCCGCCGCTGGAATTCGGCGGTGGGAGCTGCACCACGCTGATCGCGGGAGTTATGGAAAGGTCGCTCTGTTGAATTGAGGTGTCTATATTAAAGTCCATTTTCAGAACCAGCGGGGAGTTCATGGCTAGGGTAATCGGGAACGGCGTGGTTGGGGCTTGCACGGTCACCGAGGATTGATTGAGCTTGGGATCGAATTCACACACTTGTTGATCGGAGCAAGCTTTGGTTCCGAGCGTGAGCGTCGCTCCAGTCTGGTTTTGGATAGTCATTCGGGGGTTTGCAAACGAGACCATCAGGCCGCTGTAGGCCCCCGTTGGGACACTCCGGCTGGCCAAAAGTGCCGACTCTGTTTGCAATCGGGTACGCTGAGCATTGAAACCGGCTGGCTGCTGCTGGAATCGCCGCGTTGAAGAGCAGCACCCGTCACCTCAATTTCAAAAGAGAGCACGGTAACCCCCGTCGGGGGATTGTCGTGGATAGTCAGAGAAACCTGGGCCATGTTTGTCCCCAAAGGTGTTTGCGTTGAGCTCATACTGCCCCCACATCCAGCCAACACAATGGCGACAAACAAAATCGGTCCGAGACACGAAATAACCTTGTGCATGGATGCTCCTCCTTCAAATGGCACGCCAAGAATTCGGAAAGAGGGCTGTTGCTGGGTAGGATTTGGGCCGGCGTTATTCTGACCGAGGCAATTATTCCTAGCAAGGACAATTTGGTACGGCAGGGTACAGCGGCGGCTGCGAACGTCTGGCCAGAAGGACAGGTAGACGTAGACCCTGGGGCGGCAGGATCTACTCGGTAAGAACTCTGTAAATTCAAAGCGCGCCTGGAACTTTTTCTGGAGGTTGTGGGGCAAAAGAAGTAATCTCTGACTTGAAATTATTGACCTTCACTGATTATCCCGCCCAATCATCGTGATAGCTTGGAGGATTTTATGCGGATTCTCCTCATATTATCAGCCGTGGGCGTCGCAATTGTGGCTCTGCGCATTTTCTTTGCCCTCAAGACAGCCCATGCCGACGACCCTCAGCGTCAGAAAACATCGAGAGTAGAGAAGACGGTTCCCGCCAACACAGGCGCTCCTCTTTCGGTCGCAGATGCTCGCGGCGACACAGGTATTGCGGTTGCAGTGCCTTCCGCTGTTGCCACCGGAACCAAGCGGGAGAAAGTGGAAAGGAAAGAAATGTGGGTCGATAGCCACTACTGTTGGGTGGTGCTCTGCAAGAACCATTGGTATCATCTTCGGCAGAACCTTTTCTTCCGGCATAGGATCCCCCTTGCCGAGACCGACCCCGTCTCTCCTCGCCCTTCCCTCGAAGGCCGCTTCCGTGTCCAGTGCGATGACTGCCGCAAAGAGTATTTCTATAAACCCTCAGAAGTGCTCAAATACGAGCAGGAGCTTTCTGACTCTTTCACTCCGCATCCTCTATTTCGAGATTGCTAGGGGGCGGCGGAGCAAACGCACGCTGCTTTCTTGCCGAGGCACCGTTCGCGCAGTTTCGTCGTGCTTCGGAGGTCCCCTAGCCTAGAGTACAACGAATAGCTTGGCCCCGCGGTCTCACCCCGGCATCAGCAAAGGCCTCGCCAGTAGCAATCTTCGTGTAAGAAACTCTGACCCAAAATGCGGTTTCCTGCATCCGATGCATGAGATCAGTCTGGCGCCCGCGGGGCTTGCCGGAACAGGCACGCGTTCAGGCGTCAACGCTGTTGTTATCCAGGAAAAGTGCGACCATAGCCTGAAACTTTCGGCCGGAGGGTCACCAAGCGTGCCACGAAACCAGACCAGGGAAGACCGCCGGCTCGAAGAAGCGCGCATTCGAAAGAAGCACTGGAAGCGCTGGGGGCCATATCTCTCCGAACGGCAGTGGGGAACGGTCCGCGAGGATTACAGTCCCGGGGGCACGGCCTGGGAATTTTTTCCGCACGACCACGCGCGTTCCCGCGCGTATCGCTGGGGGGAAGACGGCATCGGCGGCATCTGCGACCGTCACCAAA
>QHZB01000494.1 GCA_003224525.1 Acidobacteriota bacterium
TCCGAAGTGAAGCCGCAAACGTCGGGATGCAATCGTTGTGCCTCACTTATAAATAGGCCTTGTTCTGAGAGGATTGTGGCTCGATCGCCTAGGAGGTGACGAAAGGCCGATCCATCGGCCCCGGGAGGATGAACGCCGCGAGGCGGTTGATCGAGCTGTTGAGGGTCACCGAGTAGCACGCAACTCGTGGCTGCCTGAGATACCGCAAGCACATCCGCAAGACACATCTGCCCGGCCTCATCAATGAACAGAATGTCGACGGCCTGGTACATCTCGGTCCGCGCCCATAACCAACTCGTTCCGGCCGCAACTTGCGCTCTACCTTCCCTCAAGGCATTGAGGACGGTCGCGTTGTCATCGAGCTGTTCCACGAGTTCGTCCGGGCAACCATCGGTTTCATTTGCTTTCTGCACTGCTCTTAGAGGAACACCGGCCTGGCGCGTCACCTTGCACGCTTCCCCGAGCAAATGGCTAATCACTTTGTGGCTGATCGCTGTAATTCCCACCCGCCGCCCAGCTCTTACGAGTTCTACGATCATGCGGGCGCCACTGAACGTCTTACCTGAGCCTGGGGGGCCCTGGATCGGCAAAATCGACGGTTCTCTGCATAACGATGCCACCAAGCCCTTGCTCTCCTTTGTCAGTTGTCCGTCCTTCACTGTGCTATCGATGGGTAGCTTCAGCGCTCTGGGTTTCCGACGTAAAAGCAGATCTCTAGCGGCTTGGAAGGGGCCTTCCGTGGCTATGCTGTTTTCGCCAACCCAAGTGCCAATCCGCAGAAGGCTCTCTCGTTTCACTTCGGAGCCGACGAAATCGTAGGGAACCAATGCACCTGGGTGCGGAACTGCCGAACTGAGGCCTCGTTTCAGATCGATGGTTCTTGCCACTTCATCAATCGTCATCAGTTCTCCAGCTCCCTTTTTCGTCTTCGGATCGTGGACGGCCAGAGCGCGGTCGATAGCATGGTCCTGCGGAGGGAAATCATAACGATGAATGGCGGATCTCTTGACTCGTGCTGTTTCGCCCACATACTGGAGACCACCTATCGCACTCTTGTCCTCGATAAGCTCTGCATCCGAGAGGTCACACAATCTAAAGTATTCCCACCACATCGATTTTTCTTCCCGGCGGTGCCATTCGAGCATCTGCGCTAGCAGCCAACGCGAATCGTGTTCCGCCGTCCATTCACTGCGGTCCGGCGGCAACCCCTCAAGAAGCAGTTTCTTAATTACTTCGACTTGCTCGAGTTGCTCAGCCAGGTTTTCCTGTGCCTCGCCAGATCTGGGTGCGGGGCGCGATATGGCTCGTCCCAGATTTAGTTCCGTTTTCCTTCTTCGCTCTTCGAGCCAATTCCTCAGCTGTCGAGCCGACAAGCAGTCGTCTTTGTTGTAGGACTCGACGGTCTTGAGAAGTTCGACTGTCGCTTCCTGTCCAGCTCCCAAAGCAAACATAGATGCGAAAGCGTCTAGGGCGAGCCTGGCTTCTCTCAGTGGCATGGCACGCTCAAAACCGTACAGGGGTTCTAATCTCTTGATGGAATAACTTTCAACCGAAGCGCGCAAGGCTTGGCGCGTCACTCGGTACAGGTCGACGAAAATTCCTGCCCGTAGCAAGCGGTCTACTGCGTCGACACACACGCCATGTCGTCCGGCCAGTCGCTTGATTGCTGTTTGTTCGTACGGAGCATAGTGATAGATGTGAAAGTCAGGAAACTTTGACCACCTTTCCAACATTTTCGTGATGAATCCTTCAAAGGCTTGCTTTTCCGCGACAGGCTCAAAAGACCATTGAGGCTCATATACGGGATCCTTGCCAGAAGCATCCATTAGGCTACCTAGGAGATACTCGACACCTGTTCCAAAGGCAAACTCATCTCCTTCGAAATCGAGAAAGACATCTCCAGGGGACGGGGTTGGTAGGGCCGCGAACCCCTTTTCCTCTTCGATGGGCTCGAGAATCTCATAGATCATCTTGCCTTCATTTCGCTGGAGATGTGCTTGTTCATGGATCCGAACTAGCGCGGCTTCTCCGATTCGATCGATCTTAGGCAAGACGGGAAGCTTTAGAGTTCCCAATGCCTCTAACGTTTGGATATTGCGCGCAACTAACTGCTTCCGTTGGTTTCGCGTAATCCCTGCTACCAGCGACAAATGATCATCGGTGTGTCGTTGTTTGTCGCAGACGGAAAACCATGTGCAAACCCTACAGAGTTCTACTGGTTCGGGGTAGGTACCCGTGGGCGCTGGGCCCGCCCTCAGAAAATCATTTCTGACCTTCCGGAAATAGGCAATATAGCAAGCGACCGCGAACGACTCCACTTTGGAGTCGCCCAACACCACGTGCATTCGTTCTGGTACGACACCTTGCGTCTTGGCCAGAACCTCGGAATAGAAGCAGAGTTGGAGTATAGCGTTGGCCCTTGCGGACCGTGCGAGTTTCGTTTCTGCCACTTCGTAGGACCAGGAACCCAAAGGGCTCGGCTTCTCGACTTTGACCAAGAAATCCGACCGCCCTCCCCAAGTCCCGTCTTCCAGCGTCCCCTGATAGACAACATCCGCCCCAGAACGGAGGGCTTTTGTCGTCTCCGCCACGGCGTCCTGCCAGGAAAGTGCCGCTGGGATTTGCACCACGTTCAAACTTTTGCCAGCGTCTAGCTTGTGCAAATAGTTTTGCTCGTGCCGGATTCCGAGCTCTCGCAGGAGCTCCTGACTTGGATCGCGGAAAAATGGCTTTTCTCGCCTTCCAGCCGCTGCGTCTTGCTCAAGTACGCCCAGGTGACGGCACGCGAGGAAGTTGACGATAACGGTTGCGGAGAACATGGATAAGAAATGCTTTCCTCGGCTTCCCCGAAATCACAACACGATCGATGGGCGCAGTCGAGCTATATCTGCTAAATCTAACCACCTGGTTACTGCCACATGATGATCGCTTGTTTGTCAGGTTCGGGTCAGCCCCTTGAGGGCGGCGTGAGCGAAGGGCAAACGACAAGGCATGACAAAGTGCTGTGGGTGCGGTAATTTTCCAGTATCGAAACCGTGGACGTAAAGTTGCCATCCGAACTTATGAGAGTCGCAAATTTGGAGGAGAGCGGCCTCTCCCAGGAAGTCGCTGGACTGCTGGCGCTCGAATTTTACCGCGAGGATAAGGTCTCACTGGGATGCGCCGCTGAGCTATGCCTGACGCCGTTAGCGGCTTTCATGGATTTTGCGGCAAGGCATGGTGTTCCCCCGCTACGGTACAGCTTTGAGGACATGGAAGAAGAACGCCAGACGGCTGGCCGTCTCAAAGCGTGACCGTCGTCGCCGATCAGCATTCTCGTGCTAAACTGAGGGACATGGAAGTCACACTGCATATCCCCGACGATATCGCCAAGCGGCTTTCTGCCGCTGGTGGGGATGTGTCGCGCCGCGCATTGGAGGCGGTCGCTCTAGAAGGCTACCGCGAGCAGACTCTGACGCTCTACCAGGTTTCGGAGATGCTCGGGCTCTCTCGCGTCGAGACGGAAGATTTTCTGGGCCGACACCATGTCCCCCTGGCTGTGATCGGCGAAGCGGACTTGGACCGGGAAGCAGCATTATTCGAAGCGGCGTCGCGTCGCAACCCGCGCTAACATACTCGCGGGATGAAAGCTGTCTCCAACACTACGCCACTCCGGTATTTGATCGCCATCCAACAAGAACATCTACTCGGACAACTTTTTGAGAAGGTCTTTGTCCCCGTTGCGGTGCACGAGGAATTGACGGATGCGAAAACGCCGGAAACTGTGCGCCGCCGCGTGTTGGCACTTCCTG
>QHZB01000221.1 GCA_003224525.1 Acidobacteriota bacterium
CGTTTTTCTCCGGCTACCGTCCGCAGTTTTATTTCCGCACCACGGACGTGACCGGGGATATGAAGCTGCCGGCCGGCGTGGAGATGGTGATGCCGGGCGACAACGTGAGCTGCGAAGTGACTTTGATCACGCCGGTAGCGCTGGAGAAGGGGCTGCGCTTCGCGATTCGCGAAGGCGGCCACACCGTGGGCGCCGGCGCCGTGACCGAGGTCATTGAATAATTTATGAGACAAGGCGACAAAATCCGTATTCGTTTGAAGGCGTACGACCACAGAATTCTGGACCAGTCCACGCGTGAAATCGTGGAGACGGCAAAGCGTACCGGCGCGGACGTTGCCGGGCCGATTCCTCTGCCCACCACCATTAACCGCTGGACGGTCTTGCGGTCGCCGCACGTGGACAAGAAGTCGCGCGAGCAGTTTGAAATGCGCACGCACAAACGCCTGATCGACATTCTGGAGCCGACGCCGGATACAGTGGACGCGCTGATGAAGCTGGACCTGCCGCCGGGCGTGGACGTGGAAATCAAGGCGTTCGGGCACGCAGTGAAGTGAGTTCTCAGTGGTCAGTTTTCAGTTTTCAGTTCTCAGTGAGGAAACAGTTGAAGTCATTAAGAGTTGCGAGCGGGGACTTGCGGCGGCGTTAGTTGGGAGTATCGGAACGGTTTCTGGCTGTCTTCTTTAGTGTTCGGACTGAGCGCTGAAAACGGACAACAGTGAACGCGGGATGGCAGCCATCTTAGGCAGGACGCAGCCGATACCTTTGAAGGCATGCTGCGAAAGAGAGACGAGGAAAATGGCAGTCGACGGAATCATCGGAATCAAGCTGGGGATGACGCAAGTCTTCCTGGAAGACGGCACGCTGGCGGGGTGCACGGTTCTTCAGGCGGGGCCTTGCGTGGTAGTACAGCGCCGGACGAAGCAGAACGATGGCTACGAGGCCGCGCAACTGGGACTCGTGGAATTCGTCAAGCCGCAGCGCGTGAACAAGGCCATGACCGGGCACTTCAAGAAGGCCAACGTCGCGCCGATGAAGGTGCTCCAGGAAGTGCGGATCGAAGAATCGAAGGACGAGACGAAAGTCGGCGACCGCGTGCTGGTGGAGAACTTCAAGACCGGCGAACTCGTCGATGTCAGCGGTGTCAGCAAGGGCAAGGGTTTTCAAGGCGGCGTAAAGCGCTGGCATTACCGCGGCGGCGATGCGACGCATGGCTCGATGCATCACCGCGCGCCGGGAGGCATCGGCGGCAGTTCCTTTCCCTCGCGCGTTTGGAAGAATCAGCACTTTCCAGGTCACATGGGGAACGTCCGGGTAACGGCGAAGAATTTGAAGGTTGTGAAGGTGGACACCGACGAAAACCTGCTGCTGGTGCGGGGATCGGTGCCGGGGCCGAGCGGAACGTACATTTTCATCCGCAAGGCGAGAAAAGCGAAGTGAAGCGGGACTTCGCTCTGGATTGTCAGTTTTCAGTTGTCAGTAAGGAAGAGTTATCGGTCGCGGGGGCCGAGTTACGAAAGAAAAACTCTTTGACCTAATGTTTCAAGATTCTGACTGAACACGGACAGCTGAGAACACGAAAAAGGTTCGAGGACGAGGAAACAAGATCATGCCGGTCGTCGACGTAGTTAACTTGGATGGCAAGAAGGTCGGTCAGGTGGAGCTGGCGGACGCGATCTTTGGCGCGAAGGTCAATCAACACCTGCTGCACGAGGCTTCGCGGTGGTACTTGCGCGGACTGCGCCGGGGCACGCACAAGGTCAAGGAAAAGAGCGAAGTGAGCGGCGCGGGCCGCAAGCTCTGGAAGCAGAAGGGCACGGGCCGCGCGCGTGTGGGCTCGATTCGCTCGCCGCTCTGGCGTCATGGCGGCACGGTCCACGGACCGAAGCCACGCGATTACAGCTACGCGCTGCCGAAGAAGATGCTGCTGGGCGCGCTGCGCTCGGCGCTCTCGGCGAAGCTAGCCGAGCAGAGGCTGACGGTTGTGGATGCATGGACTTTGGAGACGCACAAGACCAAATCGCTGCTGGCCGTGCTGGGCAAGCTGAATCACAAGAAGTCCGCTTTGCTCGTGGCGCATGGCGAGAACAGCAATTTGGAACGTGCCAGCCGCAACGTCCAAGGTGTAACACTGGCGGCGCCCAATGTTCTGCAGCCTTACGACGTGCTGAAGCATGACTTGCTTGTGCTTTCCAAAGAAGCGGTGGCGCGGTTGAGCCACTCGCTCGATCCGGAGAAGAAGCCGGTGGTGGTGCCGGACGTGGAAACGATTGCTGCCGCGGCGAAACCGGTGAAAAAGGAAGCGGCCCCGAAGGCAGCAGCGAAGAAACCGGCGGCAGCGAAGAAAGCGGCGAAGCCGGCAAAGAAAAAGGGGAAGGGATAAAGGATGTCGACCCCTCACTATCAAATCATTCGGCGGCCGATCATCACGGAAAAGGGCCTCGGCGTGAAAGAGACGCAACACACCGTGGTGTTTGAAGTTTCAGCCAGCGCCACGAAGACGCAGATCAAGGAAGCCGTGCAGCAGATTTTCAAGGTGAAGGTCGCAGGCGTCCGCACCGCGAATTTTGTCGGCAAGATGCGCCGCCGCGGCCAGAGCGAAGGCTACCGGCGCGATTGGAAGAAGGCGTACGTGAAGCTCGCCAAAGACGAAAAAATGATCGAGTACGCGGAGAACCTGTAAGACCGGGACAGTTATAAAGAGAAATAGCATAAAGAAGGTAAGAGGCAGCGATGGGACTGAAAAGCTTTAATCCATATACGGCGTCGCGGCGGTTCATCACCGTCGTGGACAAGAGCCACATTACCAAGCAGGAGCCGGAAAAGGCGCTGCTCGAGCCCAAGAAGCGTTCGGGCGGGCGCAACAACCAGGGCGAAATTGTGATCTGGCACCGCGGCGGCGGCCACAAGAAGGCCTACCGCAAGGTGGACTTCCGGCGCGAAAAGCTCGGCGTGCCCGCGAAAGTGGCGGCCATCGAATACGACCCGAACCGCAGCGCCAATCTGGCGCTGCTGCACTATGCCGATGGCGAGAAGCGCTACATCCTCCATCCCGTGGGATTGGAAGTGGGCGCAACGGTGTCCACCGGCGAGGGCTCGGACATTCTTCCGGGCAATGCGCTGCAGTTCAAGCACATTCCTCCCGGCACGATGGTTCACAACCTCGAGCTGTATCCGGGGCGCGGCGGGCAAGTGGTGCGTTCCGCGGGCGGTTCGGCGCAGTTGCTGAGCAAAGAAGGTGATCTCGCGCTGGTGAAGCTGCCTTCCGGCGAAGTGCGCAAGTTTTCCGTGGAGTGCATGGCGACGGTGGGCCAGGTCGGCAACCTCGACCATGAGAACGAAACCTACGGAAAAGCCGGGCGCACGCGGTGGCACGGGAAAAAACCCACCGTTCGCGGCGTGGCCATGAATCCCGTGGATCATCCGCACGGGGGCGGCGAAGGAAAGGTCAAGGGCAATCATCCGCAGACGCCCTGGGCCTTCCCGACGTTGGGTAAGAAGACGCGAAACAACAAGCGCACCGACAAGCACATTGTCGAGCGCAGGAAGTAAATACAAGACGTTACTGAAGTTGCAAGCCGGGCGGTGAACTAAAGCCAGACCGGAGAAAGCAAAAGCGATGCGAGCGACACACACAACACGATCAGCAGCACGGCGCAGCCGGGCGGTGAAGCGCACGGCTAAGCGCGCAGCCAAGCGCGTAACCGCGAAGAACGCCAAGCCGGTACGTCCGCCGGTCAAGGTAGCAGTAGTTCCGCCGGAGCCGGTGCTCTATAAGTTGTGCAAGCCGGGCTGGGCGGTCATCGTGGAACGGATTGCGAATGCGCAGGGCACGCGGTTTGTCTGCCCGTTCTGCCCGAAGTCGCACCGCGTTCCCGGGCCGGTACGAGGGTTCAAGAAGATGCGGCGGGCACCATGGGGCCGCTTGCGGCGAGTGGAGGAATAGGGAATCGATGGCACGCTCACTGAAAAAAGGGCCGTTTGTGGACGGCCACCTGCGCATCAAGGTTGAAGGACTGAACACGCGCAACGAAAAGAAAGTGATCAAGACGTGGTCGCGGCGTTCGACGATCGTGCCGGACATGATTGGGCATACCATCGCCGTGCACAACGGAAAGAAATTCATCCCCGTCTACGTGACCGAGCAGATGATCGGACACAAGCTAGGCGAGTTCGCGCCGACTCGTTCGTTCAAGGGCCACGGCGTGAAAGCGGCGCTCGAGAAGGCCGCAGGCCCGGCACCAGCAGGAGGCGGCGCAGCACCAGCACCAGCGGCAGCACCCGCGGCGCCGAAGGCATAAATCATGGCTGACGTGCAGACACAGAATGCCTTGATTGAAGCGCACGCGCTGGCGCGGCACGTAAGGATGTCGCCGCAGAAGGCGCGCCTGGTGATGGATCTGATCCGCGGGCAGAAGGCACAGGATGCTTTGCACACGCTGAAGTACACGCCAAAGCGCGCTGCCAAGCACATCGAAAAGGTACTGCGCAGCGCGATCGCCAATGCGGAGCGCAAGGCGGTGGACTCCGGCGCGCCGCTTGATGTGGACATGTTGTTCGTGGCCCAGTGTTTTGTGAATGAAGGGCCGCGCTGGAAGCGGCTGCGCCCCGCGCCGATGGGCCGGGCGTTTCGCTACCAGAAGCGCACCGCGCACCTTTGGGTGGGCGTGGCCGAGCATCACGTGGCGGCTGCGGAACGTGTGGCGGCTAACGTGGCCGAAGCCGAAGCGCAGAAGGGCGTGCGCGGCACCGCGCGCCGTGTTCGCAAGGCTTTGACCGGTAAGCAAGCGCCCTCGAAAAAGGGCAGGAAGTAGTCGGTCGTTTCACGGCCGCGCGAGCAGTAAGGAGAGTCATGGGACAGAAGACGCACCCGTACGGATTCCGGCTAGGCTACAACAAACCGTGGAAGTCGCGGTGGTATGCCGACAAGGACTACGCCGATCTTCTTCACGAAGACGTCAAGCTCCGCAAGGAGCTGAAGGAAAAGCTGAAGAGCGCGGGCATCAGCTCGATCGACATCGAGCGCGCGGCGAACAAGCTGGTCGTGCGCATTTACACCGCGCGGCCGGGCATCATCATCGGGCGCAAGGGCGCGGAGATCGACAAGCTCAAGCAGGAAGTGCAGAAGCGCACCAAGCGGGAAGTGCACATCGACATTCAGGAAGTGCACCGTCCGGAGCTGGATGCGCAACTGGTGGCGGAGTCGATCGCTCTGCAGCTAGAAAAGCGCGTGGCCTTCCGCCGCGCGATGCGCAAAGCGGTGGATTCGGCGCTGCGCTTCGGCTGCAAAGGCATCAAAGTGCGCGTGGCAGGCCGGCTGAACGGCGCGGAAATCGCGCGCAAGGAATGGTACCTGCAGGGGCGGCTGCCGCTGCAGACGCTGCGCGCGGACATCGATTTCGGCACCGCGGAAGCCAACACCACTTACGGGGTGATTGGCGTGAAGTGCTGGGTCTACCAGGGCGAAAACGTGCCCAAGAAGGCCTCCAAGATTCAGAAGGAACGCGAAACCGCCGCCGTGGCGTAAGCGGAAAAAGCAGCGAGTTTGGCTGTAACCGGGAAGCGGTAAACGAGATCAAGGAAGCGAGAACACAGCGATGTTGATGCCGAAGAAAGTGAAGTACAGAAAGCAGATGCGCGGCCGCCGTAACGGCAAGGCCTGGCGCGGCGGAGATTTGGCGTTCGGCGAGTACGGATTGAAAGCCATGGAATGCGCGTGGATCACCGACCGGCAGATCGAAGCGTCGCGCGTGGCGATCACGCGGTTCATCAAGCGCGGCGGGAAATTATGGATCCGGATTTTCCCGGACAAGCCGTTTACCAAGAAGCCGGCCGAAACCCGCATGGGCAAGGGCAAAGGCGCGCCGGAGAAGTGGGTGGCGGTGGTGAAGCCGGGACGCATCATGTTTGAGATGGCGGGAGTGGACGAAGCGACGGCCAAGGAAGCCATGGGGCTGGCAGCGCACAAGCTGCCGATTCCCACGAAATTCGTCTCCCGCGCAGGAGGGTTTTAACCATGCCGCGGCGTATTGAGAAGATCCGCGAAGCGGGCGTGGACGAATTGCTGGCGCAAGAGAAGGACTTGACGGAGATGATTTTCCGGCTGCGCTTCCAGCTTTCGACGGGACAAGCGGAAGCGCTGAAGCGGCTCCGTGAAGCGAAAAAAGATCTGGCGCGGGTGAAAACACTCGTTCGCGCGCAAGAACGGAAAGCAGGGGAGGTGTAATGACAACTGAAACACAAAGCGCCCCGGTCGCCGAGCGTGGCGAGCGCACCATGCTCACTGGCAAAGTGACCAGCGCGAAGATGGAAAAGACCATTGTGGTTGAGGTGCAGCGGCTCGTGCAGCACCCCAAGTACCGCCGCGTGGTGCGCATCTCGAAAAAATTCTACGCGCACGACGAAAATCGCCAGGCGAAAGCCGGCGACACGGTGCGCATCGTGGCCTCGCGGCCGCTTTCGAAGTTGAAGCGCTGGCGGTTGAAGGAAGTGCTGACGCGGAACGCGTCGGCTTCGTAAGAGAGACAGGGGAGCAGACCAATGATTCAGATGCGAACCTGGCTGACGGTGGCCGACAATTCCGGCGCGCGCAAGCTGACCTGCATTATGCCGGTGGGCGGCGACGCGGGATTACAGGCGGGCCTCGGCGACGTCATCACTGCCGCGGTAAAGGAAGCAACACCGGAAAGCCAGGTCAAAAAGGGAACGGTTGTTAAGGCGGTGGTGGTACGGATGCGGAAAGAACGGCGGCGCAAGGATGGCACATACATCCGGTTCGACGATAACGCCGCGGTGCTGATCAACGACGCGGGCGAGCCCGTCGGGACACGCGTGTTCGGCCCGGTGGCGCGCGAGTTGCGCGAGAAGAAATTCACGAAGATTGTTTCACTGGCTCCGGAGGTTTGGTAGGCCATGACTCTCAGACACGAAAGAGCCGAGCGACACACCATCCAGGTTCGCAAGGGCGATAACGTCAAGGTGATTGCCGGGAAAGACGTCGGCAAGAGCGGGCGCGTGCTTTCGATCAACGCGAAGAAGAACACCGTGGTGGTCGAGCACGTCGGCATCATCAAGCGGCACACGCGTCCCAACCCTTCGAAGAACATCAAGGGCGGGATCGTCGAGAAAGAAGCCGGGATCAACGTCTCGAACGTGATGGTCGTCTGCGGAAGCTGCGGCAAGCACACCCGGATTGGCCACACCGTGCTGCCGGACGGCACGAAAGTGCGCAGTTGCCGGCATTGCAACACGACGCTGGACAGGTAAAGGACCAGGTAGAAGAAGGCGATGAAGAGCCGATTGCAGGAAAAATACCGGAGTGAGACGGTGCCCGCGCTGATGAAGCGCTTTGGCTGGAAGAACATGATGGCCGTGCCGAAGCTGCAGAAAATCACGGTCAACATCGGCCTCGGCGAAGCAAGCCAGAACGCGAAGCTGCTGGACACCGCGGCAGTGGAGCTCGGTCAGATCACCGGGCAGAAAGCCGTGATCACACGGGCGAAGAAGTCCATCGCGAATTTCAAAATTCGCAAGGGCATGCCCATCGGCTGCGCGGTGACTTTGCGCGGCGACCTGATGTACGAATTTCTCGATCGCCTGTGCAACGTGGTGCTCCCGCGCGTGCGCGACTTCCGCGGTTTGCCTCAGAATTCCTTTGACGGCCGCGGGAATTACACGCTGGGTCTGAAAGACCAGCTGGTGTTTCCGGAGATCGATTACACGCGCGTAGACAAGATCAAGGGCATGAACATCACTATGACGACCAGCGCGAGGAACGATGAGCAGGGCCGCGAGCTGCTCAAAGGGCTGGGGTTTCCGTTTCGCGAAAAAGGGGTGGCACAATAAATGGCACGCACAGCAAAAATCGCCAAGTCCCTCAAGAAACCGAAATTCAAGGTGCGGATACGCAACCGCTGCCGCTGCTGCGGCCGCGCGCGCGGGTATATCCGCAAGTTCCAGATGTGCAGAATCTGTTTTCGCGGTATGGCGCTGAAGGGAGAAATCCCCGGCGTCGTGAAAGCCAGCTGGTAGGAGCCCATCAGGAGAACTATGCAGACGGACCCAATAGCCGATTTTCTGACACGCCTCCGCAACGCGGCGGCCGCCAAGCACCAGCGCGTCGATGTTCCGGTATCGAAGCTCAAGACCGAGATCGCGCGCATTTTGAAGGATGAGGGTTATATCTCGACCTACAAGCTGGTGGACGAGAACAAGACGCGCAAAATGCTGCGCGTTTTCCTGAAGTACACTCCGGACCGCCGCAGCGTGATCACCGGCCTGAAGCGCATTTCGCGCCCGGGCGCGCGTTCCTATCTCGGCTCGGCCGATATTCGTCCCGTCGTGGGCGGGCTGGGCATCAGTATCATGACCACGCCGAGAGGGCTGATGAGCGGCCGCGCGGCGCGCAAGGCCAAAATTGGCGGCGAGATCCTTTGCGAAGTCTGGTAGCCGGTATTTCTAGTCAAGGAAAATAGAGAAGATGTCACGAATCGGACGCAAACCAATTCCAGTGCCGGCAGGCGTTAAGATCGCCATGCAGCACGGCAAGATCGATGTGCAGGGGCCGAAGGGCAAGCTCTCCTTCGCAATCCCGCAAGGCATCAGCTTTGAACAGAAGGACGGCGTGCTGACCGCCCTTCGCGCAACCGAAGAGCACCGCGCCCTTCACGGCCTCGCGCGCGCGCTGGTTGCCAACGCCGTCCACGGCGTGACCTCCGGTTTCAAGAAAGAGCTCGACATCGTGGGCGTCGGCTACCGCGCCGAGTTGAAGGGCAAAATGGTTTCCTTCGCGCTCGGCAAGTCGCACCCGATTGAATTTCCGATTCCGGAAGGCATTCAGGTCGCCGTGGAAAAGCAGACACACATCGTCGTGAGCGGCGCGGACAAAGGCCAGGTCGGCCAGGTTGCCGCGGATATGCGCTCGCTGCGTCCGCCCGACCCCTACAAGCAGAAGGGCGTGCGCATCACCGGTGAGCGGCTGAAGAAGAAGGCCGGCAAGGCGGGAGCAAAGGCCGGCGCCGCGTAGAGCATTGGTTGGCTCCGGCTTGTGCGGGGCCAAGAGTGGCATGGGCCGCTTCGCGGCCGCCGATTTTGAGGAGATGAAACAGTGGCGTCAACACGAGTTCGCAGGCTTTCGCGGGATTTGCACCGCCAGCGTGTCCACGCGCGGGTGCGCACCAGGGTCGAGGGCACTCCCGAGCGCCCGCGCCTGAGCGTGTACCGTTCGCTGGGACACATTTACGCGCAAGTGATCGATGACCGTTCCGGCAAGACGCTGGTTTCCGCCAGTTCGGTGGACGGCGAAACGAAAAAGAATTTGAAGGGCGGGGGTAACATCGCGGCGGCAAAAGTGATCGGCAAAATCGTTGCCGACCGCGCCAAGGCTGCCGGCGTAAAAAAGGTCGTGTTCGACCGCGGCGGATACAAGTATCACGGCCGCGTCAAGGCGCTCGCGGATGCGGCGCGGGAAGCGGGGTTACAGTTCTAAGCCTATGTCGAAGCAAATTTTGCGAGACAGTCTAGCGGTACGCCGGCTCCTGGAAGTGAATCCTTCGGAGCTGAAGGATGACGTGATCGCCATCAACCGCGTCACCAAGGTCGTGAAGGGCGGCAAGAACCTCAGTTTCTCCGCTTTGGTGGTCGTCGGCGACAGCCACGGTCATGCGGGATTCGGCATGGGCAAGGCGCGCGAAGTGCCCATGGCCATCAAGAAGGGCATCGAGCAGGCGAAAAAAAACCTGATCAAGCTGAACCTGAAGGGTACGACGATTCCGCACCAGGTTTTGGGACGTTACGGCTCGGCGCAAGTGCTGCTCAAGCCCGCGTCGGAAGGCACGGGCGTTATCGCTGGCGGCCCGGTGCGCAAGGTGATGCAAGTGGCGGGGATTCACAACGTGCTGACGAAATCGATCGGTACGTCGAATCCGCACAACGTCGTAAAAGCTACGTTCGCGGCGCTCCTCGGCTTGAAGGATATAGCGCACGTGGCGGAAACGCGCTCGAAGACCGTGGAAGAAATCAGTGGCAAGCCACCCAAGGAAAAAGCCGCGACGAGCGAGGGCGACTAATGGCCGACAAAAAAGTGGCGGGCGTAAAAACTCCCGTCAAGCCCTATAACCGGACCGAGCACGACGGCAAGAAGTCCGGCGGCACGGTGAAGATCAAGTGGGTGGTCAGCTTTATCAGCTGCACCGATGATATGCGTCAAACCATCCGCGGCCTGGGCTTGCGGAGAATGCATCAGGTGGTCGAGCGCCAGGACACGCCGTCGGTGCGCGGCATGATCCACAAGGTGCGGCACCTCGTGGAAGTGGTGGACTAAAGCGATGGCGAGAAAAAGTTCAAGCGGCCCGAGAGGGACCCGTAAGCGCGGTCAGCACAAGCCGGCGTCGAAAGCGCGCCGCTCCTTCACGCTCTCGAACTTGCGGCCTCCCGCGGGCTCGCGCAAGAAGAAAGTTCGCGTCGGCCGCGGCATGGGTTCAAAGCTCGGCAAGACGGCGGGCGCCGGCAACAAGGGACAGAAGTCGCGCCGTGGCTATTCACGCCGCCGCGGCTTTGAAGGCGGACAGATGCCGCTGCACCGGCGCATGCCGAAGCGCGGCTTTCACAATCCCTTTGGCGTGACCTACTCGGTCGTGAACCTGGCGGAATTGAACGTTTTTCCGGCTGGCGAGACGGTTACCCCCGAGTTGCTCCGCGCGCACGGTTTTGTGCGCCGCGCCACCGACCCGATCAAGGTCCTTGGCGACGGCGAGCTGACGACCAAGCTGGCGATTCATGCGCAGGCGTTCAGCGCGTCGGCGAAGGAAAAAATTACCAAGGCTGGTGGCACGTTTGAGGTTGTAGCGTAAAGAGGGATCGCAGGAAACAGGCATGAACCGATTCGTCGAAGCTGTGAAGAACATGTTCCGCATCGAAGACTTGCGGAACCGCGTGTTATTCACCCTGGCACTGCTGGCGGTGTACCGCATTGGTGCGCACATTCCCACGCCGGGAATCAACACCGCGGTGCTGGAGCAGCTCTTCACCCAGTCGGCCGGTTCGGTGCTGGGCATTTTCGACCTCTTCAGCGGCGGCAACTTCCGCCGCCTCACGATTTTCGCGCTTGGCATCATGCCGTACATCACCTCGTCGATCATCCTGCAGTTGATGACGGTGGTTTTTCCGTATCTCGAGCGTCTGCAGAAAGAAGGGGAGCTCGGCCGGCGCAAGATTACGCAATATACGCGCTACCTGACCATCGTCTTGAGCATCATTCAGTCTTTCACCATCGCGCAGACTCTGCAGGCCGCCGCTGGCCCAGGCGGGCAGTCCATGGTCTATCACCCGGGGTTTGGCTTTACGCTGATGACCATTCTCACGCTGACGACGGGTTCGGCGTTCATCATGTGGCTCGGCGAGCAGATCAGCGAGCGCGGCATCGGCAACGGAATGTCGCTGATCATCTTTGTCGGTATCGTCGTAGGACTTCCTCGCGCGGTTGTGGACTTGTATGAAAAGGCCAAAACGGAGGCCTGGGGGCCCTTTACGCCGCTTGTGCTGATCCTGCTGATCGCGCTGATGATCGCGGTTGTCGCTTTCATCGTATTCGTGGAAGGCGGGCAGCGCCGCATTCCCGTGCAGTATGCCAAGCGCGTTGTGGGACGCCGGGTCATGGGTGGGCAATCATCTTACCTCCCGCTGCGCGTGAACTCCGGCGGCGTCATTCCGCCGATTTTTGCGAGTTCGCTGCTGGCTTTTCCAGCCACCGCTGCGCTGATATTTGGAACTCGCTGGCCTTTCGTCGCAAATATTGCCGCCGCTCTCAAGTGGGGCGAGCCGCTGTACACCTTGATTTATGTGACGCTGATTTTGGTGTTCGCGTTCTTTTATGTCGGCATCGTCTTCAATCCGACGGAACTTGCGGACAACATGCGGAAAAACGGCGGGTTCATTCCGGGCATCCGGCCCGGCCGTACCACTTCCGAGCATGTCAGCAAGATCTTAAAAAGGTTGACGTTCATCGGTGCGGTGTATCTGGCGCTCGTCTGCCTGCTTCCGGAGTGGATGATCGCTGGGATTCACCTCGACCATTTGGGCTGGGGAATCGGGTCGTGGTTTGACCGGCACTTTCCGGTATGGTTTCTGAAGGGCTTGGGCGTGCAGTTTTATTTCGGGGGAACGTCGCTCTTGATCGTGGTGGGCGTGGCCATGGATACGGTGCAGCAGTTGGAAGCGCAGCTGGTCATGCGGAACTACGAAGGGTTTGCGCGGAAGGGCCGGTTGCGCGGCCGGCGGTGATGGAGAAAAGCAGGGTGGCTCCGGATACACGGCACCCCGACAAGTTAGACCGCGCAGTGATTTTTCTTGGGCCTCCGGGCGCAGGGAAAGGCACGCAGGCAAAGGAATTGGCAAAGAAGTATGGTGTGCCGCATCTTTCGACGGGTGACATGCTTCGCGAGCATGTCAGCAAAGGCACACCGCTCGGGAAGGCCGCCAAGCCCATCATGGAGCGCGGCGATCTGGTTCCAGATTCCCTGGTGCTGCAAATGATCAGGGAGCGCATCGAGCGGCCCGATTGTTCGCATGGTTTTGTGTTTGACGGGTTTCCGCGAACGGCGGCCCAGGCGAAATACCTGGGCGAGTTGTTAAAGCATCACGGTTACAAGCGGCCGTTCGTGATTCACTTGGCCATCGATCCTTCGATTCTGATGCGAAGGTTGACCGGGCGAAGGACCTGCAAAGTGGGGGGCGAGATTTACAATATTTACGAGCTCCCGCCCAAGGTCGAAGGAATTTGCGACGCCGACGGCGGCGAGCTGATACAGCGGCCGGACGATCGCGAAGAAGTCATCGGCCCTCGTCTGCAGGCGTATGAGAAGGAGACGGCCCCGCTGGCGGCTTATTACGGGCGACTGGGTTTGCTGCACGTCATCGACGCAGCGAAGAGCGTGGAAGAAGTCGGGCGCCAGGTGTTGCAAAGCGTGCAGAGCGTGCGCGGGGCGCGATAAATTCCGCGGAAGCGGGCCCGGATAGGGCCCCGGAAAAAGATTGATGGCGATTCATCTGCGAAGCGCGGAAGAGCTGGAAAAGATGCACCGCGCCGGACTTTTCGTGCACGAGATTTTGACGGCGCTGCGAAGTGCGGTAAAGCCGGGAATATCGACGATGGACCTCGAGAAGCTTGCCGAGGAAAAAATCGCCGGGAGACCGGGCAAGGCGGCGTTCAAGGGATATCGAGGTTATCCCTGCGTGCTGTGCACGTCGGTAAACAGCGAGATCGTTCACGGGATTCCGTCGCCAAAGCGGAAGTTGCGCGAAGGCGACATCGTGTCGATCGATTTTGGGATGGAAGTGGACGGCTACTACGCGGATTCGGCGGTCACTGTCCCGGTTGGGCAGATTCAGCCGGAAGTGCGGAAGCTGCTGAATGTGACCCGGGAATCGCTGGATCGCGCGATCGACAAGATGCGCGCAGGCAACCGGCTCGGCGATGTCGGCCACGCCGTGCAGAGCTGGGTCGAGCAGAACGGTTTCTCGGTGGTGCGCGAGTTCGTGGGGCACGGGATCGGGACGAAGATGCACGACGAGCCCAACCTGCCGAACTACGGCGACGAGGGACGCGGCGCGCGGCTGCAAGAGGGCATGGTCATCGCCGTCGAGCCGATGGTGAACGCCGGCAGTCCGGAAGTTCGCATGCGAGACGAGTGGGTGGCGGAAACAGCGGACGGCAGCCCCTCGGCGCACTTCGAGCACACCGTGGCGGTTACCGCCAACGGGCCGTGGATTCTGACGCGGCCGAAAGAGATGACCGGGCCGTCGTGGTAGGAGATGTAGTGGCCGGTCTTTAGACCGGCCGGTTGAAACACGGGAGACTATGGCAAGACCGATTCGCGAGGAAAAGAAGAAAGGCGACTCCGGAAATTCCAAGGAGGACGCCATTGAAGTCATGGCGACGGTGATCGAGCCGCTGCCCAACGCGATGTTCCGCGTTGAGCTGGAAAACAAGCACCAGGTTCTGGCGCACGTTTCCGGCAAGATGCGCAAGAATTTCATCCGGATTCTGGCGGGAGACAAAGTTGCGGTGGAGCTCTCACCTTACGATTTGACGCGCGGCCGGATTGTGTACCGCTACAAGTAGCGCCACAAGTCTTGTAGGGCGGCCTTCCGAGGCGAGCCGCTTGACTGCCAGCATGAGGAGCAGCATGAAAGTACGGGCATCGGTAAAAAAAATTTGTGACAAGTGCAAGGTGATCCACCGGCGCGGCGTGGTGCGGGTGATTTGCGTCAACCCAAAACACAAGCAGCGCCAGGGGTAAAGCCCCTCGTTAGGAGAATGGCATGGCACGTATCGCAGGTGTAGATCTTCCGCCGCAGAAGCGCCTTTGGGTAGGGCTGACCTCGATCTACGGTATCGGGCAGGAGCGCGCCAAGAAGCTCGCGGAAAAGGCGGGCGTCGATCACACGAAGAAGATTCGCGACCTGACCGAAGATGAAATCAACCATCTTCGCCAGGAAATCGAAAAAGAAGGCCGCGTGGAAGGCGATCTCCGCAAGGAGATTCAGATGAACATCCGCCGGCTGATCGAAATTCAGGCCTACCGCGGGATCCGGCACCGCCGGAACCTGCCGGTGCGCGGCCAGCGAACGCACACCAACGCGCGCACCCGCAAGGGTCCGCGGCGCGGCGCGGTCGCGGCCAAGAAGAAGGTTCTCGGCAAGAAGGGCTAACAGGTTTGCTTAGAGGGGCGCAGCATGCTGCGCCCCTTCCTGGCAAGTTTTTCAGATTCGCCAACAGAAGAAATGGAGTGAATCGTGGCAAAAGAGCAGCAAAAGAATGCAGCGCCGGACGCGGCAGTAACCCCGGGAAAACCGGCAGCGGCAGCAAAGCGCAAGAAAGAATTCAAGAAGAAGCGCGAGCGCCGCATCATTCCGCACGGTGTGGTGTACGTCGCCGCGTCGTTCAACAACACGCAGATCTCCATTACCGACACGGATGGCCGTGTCGTGTGCTGGTCCTCTGCGGGTGCCATCGGCTTCAAGGGATCGCGCAAGGGCACGCCGTACGCCGCGCAGCAGGCCTCGCTGGCCGCCGCGGGCGTGGCGCGTGACCAGTACGGAATGAAGAGCGTGGAAGTCCGTGTCAAGGGTCCCGGCTCCGGGCGTGAGTCTGCCGTGCGCGCGCTGGCCGCCGCCGGACTCCACATCGTGTTGATCCGCGACGTTACGCCGATTCCGCACAACGGCTGCCGTCCGCCCAAGCGCCGCCGCGTTTGATATTTATGCCGGACAGAAAAGATTCAGAGAGTTTTGGGAAGGGAGAATAGAAGTTGGCAAGACACCGAGATGCAGTCTGCCGCCTGTGCCGCCGGGAAGGGCAGAAGCTGTTTTTGAAAGGCCTGCGTTGCTTTACGGAGAAGTGCGCAATTGAGAAGCGCAACTTCGTGCCGGGGCAGCATGGGCAGTCACGGCGCCCGAAGGTCGCCGGATACGGGCTGCAATTGCGCGAGAAACAGAAGGTCAAGCGCACTTACGGGCTACTGGAGCGGCAATTCCGCAATTACTTTGAAAAGGCCGCGCGCGCCAAGGGCCCGACCGGCGAGAACCTTATCATCATGCTCGAGCGCCGTCTGGACAACGTCGTTTGGCGCGCGGGTCTGGCGTCCTCGCGTTCGCAGGCGCGGCAGCTCGTGCTGCACGGCCACGTACGCATAAACGGGAAGAAGGTCAACATCCCTTCCTATCTCGTCAACGTCGGCGAGGAAGTGGCTATCAAGGAAAAAATGCACCAGAATGCCATGGTGCTGGAAGCCCGCAACGTCGCGCAGAGCCAGAACGCGGTGCCCTGGCTCGAACAGGAGCGCGAACAGTTCAAGGCCAAGGTCGTGGCGATGCCGAAGCGCGATGACGTGCAGACGCCGCCGATCAATGAGCAGCTCATCGTCGAACTGTACTCGAAGTAAGATTCTCAAAGGCGCGGCCTGCGCCAGCGAGCCCGGCGGTCCGGGCATGGTATTTGGTGTTAGTCCGACCTGGTCGGACGGAAGGAAGGAACACGATGTGGAAGGGTTTTCAGAAGCCGAAGCGTCTTGCGTCCGAGCTGGAATCGCTCACCGAGAAGTACGGACGGTTTTCCGCACAGCCTTTTGAGCGCGGCTGGGGTACGACCGTAGGAAACGCGTTGCGTCGCGCGCTGCTCAGCTCGATCGAAGGCGCGGCCATCACCGCCGTCAAGATCGAAGGCGTGCTGCACGAATTTTCTTCGATCCCCGGTGTGGTCGAGGATGCCACGGACATCATCCTCAACCTGAAGCAGGTGCCCATCAAGCTCAACACCGACCTGCCGAAGACGATTTACGTCAACGTCGAGCAGGCCGGTCCGGTCACCTCGGCACAAATCGAGGAAGACGCGGATTTCGCCGTCCTCGATAAGAGCGTGTACATCGCCACGGTCAGCGAAGGCGGCAAACTCCAGATCGAGATGCGCGCCAAGAATGGCCGCGGTTACGTGGCTGCCGACCGCAACTACGACGAAGACCTGCCCATCGGATACATCCCGGTCGACAGTGTTCACTCGCCCGTGCGCAAGGTCAACTACTCCGTCGAAGCCGCCCGCCTCGGCCAGATGACCGACTACGAAAAGCTGATGATCGAAGTGTGGACCAACGGCGCGATCACGCCGCAGGACTCCATCGGCCTCGCCGCCAAACTGGTCAAGGACCACATGAGCATCTTCATCAACTTTGAAGAGCCGGTTGAGAGCGTCGAAACGCCGCAGGACATCGCCCACGATCCGCGTCTCGAGCACCTGGACCGTTCCGTTGAAGAGCTCGAGCTTTCCGTTCGTTCCTACAACTGCCTGAAGAACGCCAATATCCAGACCATTCGCGAGCTCGTCCAGAAGAGCGAAAATGAAATGCTGAAGACCAAGAACTTCGGCCGCAAATCGCTCAACGAGATCAAAGATATACTGGTGAAGATGGGCCTCGCGCTGGGCATGAAGTTCGACGAGCATGGCCGCATTATCTGGCCGCCGCTCCCCAGCCAAACCGCCGCACCCGCTTCAGAAGAGAATATTGGGCTATAAGGGACAACATAAGCGATGCGACATCTCAACTCAGGTTCAAAACTCGGAAAGCAGCCGGCCCACCGCCGCGCGGTGCTGCGCAGCCTGGTCACCAATCTATTCGAACACGGGCGAATCACTACCACATTGACGCGCGCGAAAGCGGCGCGCCCGGTGGCGGAGAAAATGATCACCCTCGGCAAACGCGACACGCTGCAATCGCGCCGCCAGGCAGCTTCTTACATCATGCTGCCTGCCGTCACCCAGAAGCTCTTCAGCGAGATCGCGCCGAAATTCTCAGACCGCGCCGGCGGCTACACCCGCATCATTCATGCCGGCAACCGCGTAAGCTCAAGGAAAAGAAAGAAAAGCCGAAGAAGGAAGAAACCGCAGAAGTAAAGAGTTAAGCGTCTGTTCTCAACCAATCATTCGTTAGCCCGTTCCAGCAAACCGGAACGGGCTTTTTGTTTGTCGCAGATCTTTTGTGAATTGCTCGCCGCTGAATGGAACGTCAGGCAGAAGCAGCTTTGCTTGCTCCGATTTTCTCTTCACGTGCGGATCGCCGCCAGCGGAACCACGCCCACAGCACGCCGAAGGCCGCGAGAGCGCCGATCGAATCGAGCAGGGAATCGTAAGCTGAAGCCGTGCGGCTGGCTACGAAGGCCTGGTGAATTTCATCCAGGACGGAATATCCCGCGGCGCAGAAGAGTGCCGCGAGTCCCCACGTCCAGCGCCAGCCTTTGCGGTCACCGCGCACGCCGCGATAGAGCAGCAGGCAAAACACAAAATATTCCGAGATGTGCGCGCACTTGCGGATCACGTGATGGACGGTTTCAAACTGATCTGCGGTGAGTGACGGAATCATCCAGCGCAGGATGGGCTCGAATACCCAGGCGGTGTGCTCAGAAGAAAGCGTGTCCGTGGACATCGAGAAGATGACGCCTGCCCACAGTAAAGCAGGCCACCACGCGCGCAGCCATGCCGGCACGCGTGGCGGCAGCAAACGATCCTGAATTTCTTGCAAATGCGGAGCAGGGCGCGGGTTGCGCCAAGGCTGAAGTTCAGCCACTACGAATCGGCCCCTTCTGTTTTTTTCTGCACGCTAGTCCATCCGTCCCTATTCCAAACGCCCTTATTCCATATGCCCCTATTCCATCCGATAGTTCGGCGCTTCCTTCGTGATGATAACGTCATGCACGTGGCTCTCGCGCAATCCCGCGGCGGTGACTCTAACGAACCGGCCCTTCTCTTGGAACTCCTTCAACGTCGCCGCACCAACGTAGCCCATGCCGCTTCTTAGTCCCCCTACAAGCTGATCCGTCAGCGCGCCAAGCTGGCCTTTATAGGGCACGCGTCCTTCGACGCCCTCAGGCACGGACTTGCCGCGTTCCTCGCTGTCCTGCACCAGCGCGTAGCGATCCGAGCCCGATTCCATCGCGCCGGTCGAACCCATCCCCCTGTAAGACTTGAACGTGCGCCCCTGGTAGAGAATGGTTTCTCCGGGCGATTCTTCCGTACCGGCAAAAAGGCTGCCGATCATCACGCACGATGCTCCCGCCGCGAGCGCTTTCGAAATATCGCCCGAATACTTGATGCCGCCGTCGGCGATGATGGCCACCTCCGTGGCTTTCGCGGCCCTCGCCGCTTCCATGATGGCGGTCAGTTGCGGCACTCCCGCCCCGGTGACCACCCGCGTCGTGCAGATGGAGCCCGGTCCGATGCCCACTTTCAGCCCATCGATACCCAGCGAGATTAGTTCCTTCGCGCCTTCGTAAGTGGCCACGTTGCCGGCGACCAGCTGCATTTCCGGCAAGCGCCGCCGAATCGCCTTGATGGCCTCCATCACTCGCTCGGAGTGGCCGTGCGCCGTGTCGATGGCCAGCACGTCGGCTTTTACTTTCGACATTTCCACGGCCCGCTCGAGAAAATCGCCGGTCGCGCCCACCGCCGCGCCCACGCGCAATCGGCCGTGCTCATCTTTCGCCGCGCGCGGATATTCCAGTTTCTTTTGGATGTCTTTGACGGTGATCAGGCCCTTCAGGTTGAAGTCCTGATCGACTACCAGGAGTTTCTCGATGCGGTGCTGTTGCAGGATGCGCTCGGCTTCTTCCAGCGTCGTGCCCACCGGCACGGTCACGAGATTCTCCTTCGTCATTACCGAGCCGACCAGTTGCGCGTGATTCTTTTCGAATCGTAGGTCGCGGTTGGTCAGAATTCCCGTAAGCCGCGAACCGCACGTCACCGGCAGACCGGAGATCTTGTACTTGTTCATGATTTCCAGCGCCTGCCGCAGCGTGATGTCCGGGGAGATCGTCACCGGGTCGACGATCATGCCGCTTTCCGAGCGCTTCACGCGGTCGACTTCTTCGCCCTGCCGATCGATGGGCATGTTGCGGTGTACCAGCCCGATTCCGCCCTGCCTCGCGATGGCGATGGCCAGGCGCGATTCCGTCACCGTGTCCATGGCCGCGGAAGCCAGCGGGATGTTCACCCTCAGCTTGCGCGCGAAGTTCGTGGTGGTGTCGACTTCGGTCGGCAGCACGGACGACCGCCCGGGCAGGAGCAGCACGTCGTCAAAGGTAAGACCCTCGGAAATCGTACTGTCCAGCATTACAGCCTCACGCAAAAAGATTCGGCGCATACAAACCGGCGCCATAAAGCAGCACAGCCCAGCGGGTGCCCGCTGGGCTGGCAGACAACTTCATCAAATTGAAAAAATGCATCACCGTGAATCTTCAATTCTAAGGGGCATTGCGATTCCGGTCAAGTTGAGTGGGAGAATCCGGAGAATCTTCAGGAGAATCTTCGAACAACAGCACAGACGCCTTTGGAATAGCCTCGTTGCATAGCGGCACACTCTGCCTTGCCAGAAAGAAAACCGGGCCTGACTCAAGTGAGCCAGCCCCGGTGTCGGTTGTTGGTTTCGACCAGTCCGCCCGTTTAGAACGTAAACCGGGCGCCGAACTCACCGTTGAACGAGCGTGGGATCATCGTGCTGCTTGGGTTGATGAAGCCAGCTTGTTGTAAGAACTTGCCGTTGGCTGGCGCGTTATAGAAGTTGTTGCCAAAGTTGGCCCGGTTTGTCAGGTTGAATGCTTGGAAGAAAAGCTGGACGTTATAATGCTCTTTGAACCGGATGTTCTTCGCAATGCGAGTATCCAACTGGAAGAAAGCGTCGCCGCGAACGGTGTCGTAGCCGACTTCACGGCACTGGCCAGCGGCGAGGCATGCCCGGGCGGCAATCCCTTCCTGCTTTGTATTGCCGCTCGCAACGTTGAAGGCAGTGTAGTTCGTTGGGTCGTTGATCGGCACGATCACTGGCCGGAAATACCCGGTACCCCGCGACAACACGTCATAGCTGGATGTGAGGTCATACGGCCGCGCAGTTCCGAATTGGAGAATCGGCGACACCTGAAAGCCCCAGGGCAATTCCCAGATGCCGCTGAAGGTGATGTGGTGCCGTTCGTCCTGTGGTGTGTAACCAAAGTCAAGCGGATTCCACGGGTTGACCGGATCATGGGGATAATTGCGGAAGCCGGAAGTAGATGACGAACCGGCAGACCATCCGCGCGACGAGGAAAGTGTGTAGTTTGCGTTGATGCTGAAGTGATGCGTCATCCGCTGCCGGTAGGAGAAATTGAATCCGTCATATCGTGAACGGTTAATTGATTGTTCGTTCATCACTCGACCGAGCACCGGCACACCGGCTGCTGCGAAAGCAGCCGAAAGAGGGCGATACGTGGAGGTGCTTGGCGGATTGGTCGTCATATTGTCCACAGGTACCAGCGGGTTGATATTGATGGTTTTATTTTCATGCAGGCCAAGCGTGTGGACATATTCTGCCTCGAAGACAGAATTCTTGAATAAAGCCCACTGATAACCGAGATTGAATTCCTCTGTCACAGGGTTGCGATACTTCGGATCCATCAGCCGGCCGGTCGCACCACCCGTCAGTTGGGTTGCGGGAGGAGGAATCGTCGGAAACGGGTCAACTCCGTAGCGCCAGTTTCCGAGCTGAATATTGGTGCCGGGCACCATCTCGGCTGGAGTAGTGAGGCTGAACACACCTTGGTAGATTGTTGGGTTAGCCTGTTGGATCATGAACAGCGGGATGTTTTGGAAAATGTTGCCGTAATACAGGCCAAAACCTCCGCGAAGAATGTGCGTACCTTTACCGGTTAGGTCGTAAGCAAAACCGATGCGCGGGCTAAAGTTCTTGCTGTCGTCATGTGGAAGCGCGGCGTACGGGCTGCCAATCGCTAGAAGTTCCAGGTAGGTCCTGCTCTTGGTGATCGCGCTTGCGCCGACAAGATTGTAGTCCTTGTCCCAGCGCAGCCCGAGGTTAACGGTGAGACGCCGGTTGATCTTCCAGTCGTCCTGGAAATATAGGCCCAACTGCTTCGTCCCGCCGGGCATGTCGAAGTAAGGATTTCCCGAGCTGGCAGACATGCTGGTCACAGCGCCTGGCGTGGCGAACCCATTGGGATAGCAGTCTTGATTATTGTTTGGTCCGCACGTCATTGGATGCGACAGAATTACGCTCGGGTCGTCGGCGAAATCGACTTCCAGCGTGGAGTTGGACTCGAAGAAGCCGCCCAGCTTGGGGTTGAAGATAAAATCGACACCGAAGTTGAGCGTGTGCTGGCGGATGGTCTTGGTGACGTCATCCCGGAACTGAAACTTCCGCTGATAGGATTGCTGTGGAACGTTGGCATTGGTTCCAAACCATTCGCTGACGTTATTGAACGTCACGTACGGTACCTTCTGGGTGCTGTCGATGACATTGTTCCAGAACTGATATCCAAATGTGAAGCTGTTCACCAACGAACCGGACAGCACGGAATTCAGAGTCGCGTTAGCGACCTGGAGATGGTTCTTCGTGAAGTTGCCGCCTGTGAGATCGCCGAAGCCATCCGACTGGTCGTTGTTGCCATTGTTCTGCTGCGATGTGTAGCTGATATAGGCCGTTTCTTTGTCGTTGAATCTGTAGTCTAAACGACCGTTGTAGCGCCATTCGTAGAACGGTGTCGCGATCACTTGCGCGGGCTGTGCTCCGATAGGCTTCGCCAATAGCAACTCAGTGTAGGCCGTTGGGCTTTCCGTCAGACTCGTATGCTCCCGCTGACGCTCCAAAGCGAAAAAACCGAACAGCTTGTCCTTGATGATGGGTGCGCCAAGCGATCCGCCGAATACCTGCCGGCTGTACGGCGACTTATTGCCCGAGCCTCCATTCGCTGTCTTCTCGAAATAATTGAGCGAGTTCAGGGCCTGATCGCGGAATATACCAAATGCTGAGCCGTGCCACTGGTTGCTCCCGGATTTTGTGATCATATTGATCGCGGCACCCTGAGACCGGCCATTCGCGGCGGAAAAGCGTTGCGTGCTGATCACGAATTCCTGGACCGCCTCGAGGGGAAGCTGCATCACAGGGCCACCGACGGTGTTGTCCTTGTTGTCCACGCCATTAACTGTGACATTGACGTTGCGGCCGTCCTGGCCGTTAACGGAAAGAATCGCGTAGCGGTTCTTGGTTGGATCGTAAGAGTCTGCCGCCTTCACACCTGGCGCCAGGTACGCGAGATTGGCGACATCACGGCCAATCATCGGCAGTTCTTCGACCTCGCTTGGAGTAATACTCTGACTGACACTCGTCTTCAGTTGGTCCACGAGGAGCGTCTCACTGGTTACCTCGATAATTTCGGACACTGAACCAGTCTTTAGTTCCACGTTTACGGTGGCTGTTTGTCCGATCAAGATTTCAATAGTTTCCGCGACGCCGGCGAATCCCGTCTTGCTTACTGTCACGGTGTAAGTGCCGATCGGCAGCAATTCGAGCCGGTAGTAACCGGTGTCACTGGTAGTTGCTGTTCGAGTGCTATCTGTTGCTTTGTTTTTCGCCACGACCTGGGCGCCCGAGACCACGGCTCCAGTCGTATCCGTGACCGTTCCCTGAATAGTGCCGCTAGCGGTGGCCTGGGCGAAGACGTTCCCACTCCCCACTCTAAGGGCCAAGACTCCAATAAGTAAAATATACGCAAGTCTTTTCATTTCAATGCATTCTCCTAGGCGGCCAGTCTGCCAAATTTCCCTATTCCCGTTCAGACTTCCAAAACCCGTATGATCCGACTTATGCAGAGATTGCGAGCAACAAATAATCAAGAGAGGTCCTCGGGCCAGACAACACCTCGCCCGGAGGCTTTCTCGAGTGGACCACTCTCGTGGTCAGTTTTTCCAGTTCTTGGAAACGAGCAAACCTAACTAAACGACCATCGAACCCAATGCCCCGAAATTGAGTCCGACTAAAGCACTATGCAGCACGATGGGCAATTTATAGACCATTGTCCTCAAGTTGTAAAGCTATGATAAAAATGAGGTTATATATAAAGATCCAGGAATAACTTCAGAGAATACAGAAATCAGTATGTAAATTACTTCAGAAATTCATATAGACAACCCACCGTCGGTGAAAAATTCTCCTCGCCATAAGTCATTTGGCAAGGCCGAGCGGCGGCATCTACGGCCAAATCTTGCGCGATGTCCTGCCGCGAACCTGCGGATGCCGATAGCCACTCCCAAACAGGCTTGTTTGCCTACTTTGAACCAGTAGCCTGAGCTTGTCTGCACTGCCTTCGTGAAATACAGTCTATCCGTGGAACCCGATACCCCTCCGTTTGAGCCACATCGACTACTGAAAAACGGCCACGCCATGACCATCGCCTCGGCCTTTGTGCCCAGGCGGTTTGATATCCCTCCCGCCGAAGTCAGGCTGTTTCAGGTCGATCCGGAGTCTCGCTTACTCGCACATTGCCACTGGCAACCCGGCAAGCGGAATGACGTGCCGATAATCGTAGTCGTGCACGGACTGGAGGGTTCGAGCGATTCGAATTACGTTAGGGGCATCGCCGAAAAGGCCTTCCATCGCGGCTTCCACGTCATGCGCATGAACCAGCGAAATTGCGGCGGCACCGAAGCATTGACTCCCACCTTGTACAACTCCGGCATGAGCGGGGATTACCGGACCGTCTTCGAAGAGCTGTCAAACGACGACGGTTTCGAACAGATCTTCTTCGCCGGCTACTCGATGGGTGGAAACCTGGTGACCAAGATGGCCGGAGAGTTTGGCGCGGACGTGCCGAAGGAGCTGCGTGGTGTCTGCGGGGTTTGTCCGGCCCTCGACCTTGCTGCGTGTGCCGACGCGCTCGAGCGCGTGGACAACTATTTCTACCAGCGGCGCTTTGTGAACGGCCTGATGGCGCGCTATGCGAGAAAACAAAAGCTCTTCCCGGAGCGTTACAAGCTCAACGGTCTGCCACCGGTTCGAACCGTTCGCCAGTTCGATGACGTCATCACCGCGCCGCAGTTCGGCTATCGCGACGCCCAGGATTATTACGACCACGTGGGCGCGAAACGCGTCGCGGCGCAGATCCGCGTGCCCATGCTAATGATCACTGCGCAGGACGATCCCTTCGTTCCTTACGCTTCATTCTTAGTTGCCAAAATCAGCGAGAATCCCGCCATCCAGTTTGTCGCACCCCAACACGGCGGCCATTGCGGCTTCATTTCGAAACATCCCGGAAGCGAGCGCTTCTGGGCCGAACAGCGCATCATCGAATTCTGCGCCGCACGAGCCTTCTCCGCCTAACGTCTCCCGCGAACAACTTTCGACTCTGTCCTCCCCTTCCTTACCCGTATACGAATACGATCCAGTCCAAGAACCTCTTCCTCTTCCTACTGAAAACTGCCTCACCCCAACGGCTTCTCCAGCGAAACGGGAAACCCCGGCGTCAAAAGTTGCGCCGGCCCTTCCGCGGCAATGACCATGTCGTCTTCACAACGCATCCCAAACTCACCTGGAATATAGATCCCCGGCTCATTCGAAAATGTCATCCCCGGCTCCAGCACGGTCTTGCTTCCGCGCACAAGATACGGATGCTCGTGGCCATCGAGTCCAATGCCGTGCCCAAGCCGGTGCGTGAAATATTTGTAGTCCGGCCCGTACCCGCCGTCCGTCACAACCTTGCGAGCCGCATCATCGACGGTCCCCGAGAGCCTTCCGGCCCGTGCCGCGTCAAGAGCCGCATCCTGTGCCTTTCGCACGATTTCGTAAACTCGCGCCACTTTCTCCGGCGGCTTCCCGAAAATTCCCGTCCGTGTCACGTCGGAAGCGTACCCATCCACCCCGCAGCCCCCGTCAATCAGCACCACGTCTCCTTCTTTCAGCTTTTGCGGCTTGATGGTGCCGTGCGGCAACGCCGCCGATACGCCCAGCAGAACCAGTGCTCCGCCGTGCAAACCCATTTTTGAAAAGCCACCTTCCACTAGCTTGCCGATGTCCTCCTGTGACATGCCTTCCTTCAGCGAAGCGAACACCGCGCGAAAAACGTCGCAGGTTGCCGCGCATGCCAGCCGCATCAGCTCGAGTTCGTGCGCCGACTTGTGTCCGCGGCACGCAATGGTCACGGGATCCGCGGAGACACATTCGAATCCCGGCGCCGCCGCGCGCAAATGATCGTAGAACGTGAACGCCGCGGTTTCTTCCACGCCTACGCGTCCCGTTCGAATCCCGCGATCGCCCAGTGCCGCCGCCGCGATTTTCGTGGGGCTCTCATCCTCTTGCCAGACGCGGACTTCCGCCGGGAATTGCAACTTCTCGCGCAGGCGTCCCTCTTCAAACCCCGGCACCACAATTATGGGATTGCCCGTGCGCGGAAGCACGAGCGCCAGGAGCCGTTCGCTGTTTCCCCAACGGATGCCCGTGAAATAGTAAAGGGAAGTTCCGGGAGCAAGGAACAGAACATCGTATTCTGGCGTCACCTCGGACATCAGTTTTTGCGCGTGCTGCATGCGCCCATAAAACTCATCGGCCGAGATCGGATGAACCCGGGCTCCAAGTGGTTTGAGCCCTGAAAATGCCGGAGGAAGAGTACCGCCCGCATCCTCGAGCATCGTCCCTGGCATGGGCCCGTGTACGGCATTGACGGGCCGCGCCAGCGCCAAGGCCGAAGCCATGGCAGTGCCTCTCAGGAATTGTCGGCGAGACGCATTCGAACGGGAATCCAAAGTTGGTTTGGCCATGTCAGGAAAGAGGTTTATCTGGGTGCAGCGCAGCTTGTCAAGCCACATCGAGCTCATACTGCCGATAACAAGGGCCAAGTACGAGCTGCTTGCCCCACAAAAAAAACGGGAGGCGCTCAGAGAACGCCTCCCGGAATTGTCAACCTGAACTGAAGTCTAGAACACGAACTTCAATCCTAGAGTCATGGAACGGAACCCGCCGCTGAAGAGGGTTCTCGCATTCAGGAAGTTCGCGTCCGTCGGGATCACGTACCCGGGCGTTGTGGTGGCCGTTGTAACGCCCGCCGTGCTGAAAACATTTCCATTGCTAAGAGCATAGTTGGGGTGGTTTAGAATGTTGAAAATGTCTGCCTTGGCCAGCAAATATTTGCTTTCGCTGAAATGAAACTTCTTGCCTACGGAAAGGTTAAGGATGCCAAATCCCGGGCCAGTAAAACTATTGCGGCTCAAGTTGGCTCTGGCCCCTGGTCCAGTGATGACGTACTTGGCGCTGGAGCTCACTGGCGTGTAACCGATAGCCGGGTCGAAGCCGAAGGGGTTTTGTGTAGTGTTCGGGTTGCTGTTGGCAGCGCATCCATTTGTGGAGGCGGAGGTGATACCCAGGGAACCCACATAGGTTTGGCCGACGGGAGTGCCTGAAGCCGTCCCGGTCGTTGCTTCGCAGACGGCAAAAACATCCGATCCCAGGGTCCCGGACACGAAAGGATTGACCGACGCGCGGTCGCCCGCAGTATCGCCGTTGCCGTTAGAGTCCACACCACCGGACTGTAGGGTTACGGGCTGTCCGCTCTGCGCAAGGAAGATTGAGCCGATCTGGAACCCGTTCACGAGTGTCTTGAAGAAGCGATTGTCAGACTTGACGTCGGGCACCTGGTAAGTAAGAGAAAGTGCGAATTTGTGGCGCACGTCCAAGTCCGAGTTCCCGCGGTCTTCATTAATGCGGTTGGTGTCCTGGGCCCGGCGTGGGTTCAAGAGGCTGGTGAAGAATTCATTGGTCGAATTGTCGATGGTATGTGCGTAGGTATAGTTCGCGTTAAATGTGAGTCCGTGGCGCGTACGCTGGGTGAGGCTGACCGAACCCGCGTGGTAGATGCTGCTGCCAAACGGCGGATCAGAGGTAACATTAGCTTTGAACCCGAGCGGCGCGTAGATGTTGGATTGGAAACTATTTATAGGTGTGTCGGTCGGCGTGCTGGCGGACCAAATCGTCGGAATGTCCGATTTCTTGAAGAAAGTTGGCAACGGAGCTATACCGCCGTCAAACGCACTGATGCGATTCCGGCGATACTGTACCGGCAATTCCAGTCCGCGCGTGCCCAAGTAGCGTACTTCAATCGTGGTATTTCGGGCAAATCCATGTTGCATGCCAAGAGACCAAGTCAATATCTTAGGCATGACCGTGTCGTCTATGTAAGCGGTGGTTAAACCACGCGCTGCGAGCTGGTTTGCGGGTGGTATGTATGCGGAAGGCAGTCCACCGCCGGCGAGAAAACCAGCGTTGTTCGGAGTACCGCACCAGGACGGCGCAGGCACCAGACCGCATGCAGAGACAGGATCAAGTTCGCTCTGCAACTGTGGCGGCAATGTAATAGACGCAAAGTTCTGGAATTTTACGTCATAAGCGATGCCGAAACCCCCGCGAATCGCTGTCTTGCCGCTCCCAGTGGGATCGTAGGCAAAGCCGATGCGCGGAGCGATGTTGTTCTTGTCGGTTTTGGGGTCGCCAAAAGTGATTACCCCCGGAGCGTTGGAAATTGCGTTCAGGGCCTGCGTGCTCGATCCCAGCGGATTTGTCCAATATTCATAGCGGACACCCAGGTTCAACGTCAGACGAGACGAAAATTTATAGTCATCTTGGGCAAACCCATAAAAGGCGCTCTGCGTACCGAGGAAGCTCCCCGTCCCGGCGCCACGCAGCGTTCTTCCCGGGTTGTCCGGCTTAACATCATTTATAAACGCGTTCGCCGTCTTGTACTGATTGTCTCCATTGCTGCGTGGAAGAAAGAACTGCGGGTAGATGAAGTGATTGTATTGGCCACCGAATTTAAAGTTGTGCTTGCCTCGTGTCCACGCAAACGTATCCGCAAGCTGGTAGCTGTTCTGCTTCTGCGTCGTATTGTCACCCGGCCCGACCGTCACACCACTTAGGAGGTCGTTGATAGTTATGTCTGTGGGGCAAACAGTGCAGGGATTTAAGGTCCCGAGGAAGTAAAACGAATACTGCACGCGCAGATCGTTCACGAGATGACTGTTAATGGTCCAAATGTCGTTCAAGGCGATTTTACGATTGTGAACAGGCTCAGCTTGGTTGAACTGTGCTTGCGTTGAATTGACCGGCAGGATGAAATTTTCCTGGTTAATGAGGAACCGTGCTCCAATTTGGTGGCGTCCCATCGTATAGTCGGCATTCACCTGAGCGTCGTGTTCTCGCTGAAAGTTCGGGCTGAAGATGGTTATGTTGCCCATGGGAACTGGTATGCCGTTGACCACGGGCCACTTGTTCGCAGGCAAAGCCGAGGAGGAGGAGGCAATGGGAAAGTTCTTCAAAAGACTCGTCACCGCGGAATCGGCCGCCTGTACCTGGAGTATTGCCATTCCAGCGGGAGTGGGTCCAGTAAACGCAGTGGCAGAACCTTGACCATGAAGATAGGTATATTCATAGGCTCCGAAAATAAACAATTTATTCTTGACGATCGGACCGCCCACGGTGCCCCCAAAGCGATTGTTATCGAACGCGGGCTGGCCCGGTATCGATTTTTGCACGTCGATAGCATTCTTCGTCAAATTATCCAGTGAGTTATAGTTGCGATTTTGGTTATACCACTCGCCCGAGCCATGCCAGTTATTGGTGCCGGTCTTGGTCACCAGGCTGAACTGACCGCCTGCAGAGTGCCCATATTCGGCGCTAAATTGGTTGGTCGTGAGGTTGAATTCCGCGACCGCGTCAGGAATAACCGTCGAGTTGTTTCCCGTCACACCCAGGTTGTTGTCATCCACACCATCCACCGTGAAATTGTTGTCGCGTGGACGCGTTCCGCCAACCGATCCGCCAATTCCCGTAACCCCGCCCGGCTGTGCCACAACGTTTGGAGCAAGTACCGCCAGGTTCAGCGGGCTGCCATTAAGCGTGCCAGCGCCATTGGGAAGCTGAACCTCGCTCACATCATAAGTATTATTTAGATCCGAAGACGTCGTCTGAATGGCCACACCGCCCGCCGTCACTTCCACGACCTCCGTTGCGACTCCCAAGTCCAGGTGCGCATCTGCAACGTTGTCTTGATTGGCGATGACGCTGATGTCTGTCGCCAGGAAATTCTTGAATCCCTTGGCCTCTACACCGACCTTATACAAGCCCGGAATCAGGCTCGGGAACGAATAAGTTCCCGCCGAAGTGGTCGTAATTTTCACTGACACGCCCGTCTCCTGATTCGTCACTGTTACCTGCCCATTCGGAACGGTTGCTCCAGTAGGATCGAAAACCTGTCCCCGCAGCGTTCCCGTGATTCTCTGCGCAGCGGCGGGAATCGGAACCACCAAAACCAATGCTGCAATCAACACGACAAGCAAAGAGCTTGTCAATCGACCGCGCCAGCATATAGACGGACTAATGATTCTTGCTCTCTCACAATTCATTTGCTCCCCCTCCATTTGAACTGACTAAAAGTTGCGTCCCAATGCGCTGATGCCTCGAAACTCCCAGGAAAAATCGTCCCACCTGGATGAATCAGGATCAGAGTTGATGAGAGAGGTGCAGGTTGTTCGCCATTGCGGGCGGAGATTAACGGGCAAGTTTTTCTATGACTTACGAGGTATATTGGCCTGGGGAGAATCTAAACTTCGATACTTTTGGATGGTTTAGCTGATTTAGATTCAGGTATGCGTAGAGGGAATACTGTGGGAATTGCATGGAATCGCTGCTTTTTCGAAAGAATTTACAGAACAAAGAGAGACGATTTTCTGAATCGGCGACGGCGCCAATCCCTCGCGCATAAGAGGCGAATCGAATTCCGCAAACTTTTCGTTGCGCCATGCCCGCGCAGGAAGCCCACCGGAAATACGCAAACTACTCCGTCCTAACAGCGAGGAGTTTCTTGCCCTCGACGTTTATTTCGATGCCGAGAGGCGGGCGCAGATCGGATCCTTGCACGATCCTTCCGCGAACCCAGGCCCCGCTGCCGGGCAGATTGGTGGTTTTGAGCGGGTCGAACACCGTGCGGCTGCAGGGGTTGCCGACCATGGGATGATTCGCGGCGCGGAAGCCGTAATCATTTTTCAGCTTGTCCAAGTCGGTGACGTATTCGAGCTTGCAATTTCCGTAAGGGGATTTTTGCTCGAAGGCCCAGTAGCCGCTTGCCTGGGAAGGGGAGCCTGCCGGCAAACGAACGAGAAGCGCGGGGATATTTTCGCCGGTGAGGCGGTTGCGGATAAAAAATTCTTTCGAGGACCAGGGCTTGGCCATCTCGGCCACGTCGGCGATCCCAGGATCCGCGGCGGTCGCATGCGGAAGCAAGGTGTTCGGATCGGGCGCGGGCGCAGGAACTTCGATCTGCGGTTGTAGTTCGGCGGGCCGCGGTTCCGCACGTTTCGGGCGAAGGGCCCATCGCGCTCCCAGGAAGACGACGAGAAGCACGGCAAGAAGTCCGATGACCAGCTTGACGGCGGGATTCGACGCCGGGGAAGGGCGCGGGCCGGAAACGCCGGGAATTTGCGGCATCTCCGACTTGAAGCGATCCGATGGTGGCTGCTCGGTCATGGGGCTTCGACTTGATTCTATACTTAAAGTAGGGAAAGTCGAAAGTTGACAGTTGAAAGTTGAAAAGGAAGATACAAGGATGTGACTCGTGACGCCGGCAAGGTCCGGGCAGGCTCGTGACTCCACGCCCGCAAAATTCAACTCCTTTTCTTTCAAGCGATTCCGCACTCTTTGCGAAAAACACCGGGGGTGGGGGGCCCGCGAGGGGCTACTTGGTGGCAGGAATCGAGCCGGGATGCACTGGCTCGGATTCACCGCGGAAGGGCAGCTTGAATTTACGGGAAATCTCCGGCCAGAATTCGCGGAGGACGTCGAAACCGGCGTCTTGAAGGATGCTGAAGCTGACCTGCTGCGCTGCTGAAGCGAAACCGCGCTGGGCGTCCGGGTGATAGGTGTTGCTCAGGACGACCGTGCTCGTCGTGCCCAGCCATTCTGAAAAATTGAACATGCGCTTGCCATCGTCGCGGTGGGCCACTACCGCGTGCTCCAGCGCATGGAGCAGGCGCCTGCGGGGGTCACCGTGGGCTAGACGGTAGTAGCGGGGGTCCTCAGAAAATATCCAGGGATACGCAAAGTCCGTAAAGAACCTGGAGGAGGCCTGACCGGCGAATTCAGCGCCAAAGCGCTTGCCATACCCCTCAGCGCCCTGGCCATAGCTGGGGTCCGAGCCTTCCGCCTGGTCAAGTCCCGCGTTGAAACCAGTGGCGAGAAACGTCACGGGGTCAAGCGAGTCCTGGACGAAGAGCTCGAACTTATCTTTCAGCTTGAGGGTGCACAATATCGCGCCCGGCTTGTAGTGCGCGGGGTGCACGGCCTTGCGTTCCAACGGCCGGGCGAAGGTGCCAACGGTCTTTTTCAATGGCCCGTCGTAGTCCTCCAGCCGCACCATCGGCGGCGGCTCAACGCACGGAGCCGCCACATTCTTCGTGGCTTCCTCGTGCAAAGGCGCAGCGGGCGGCGGCAGAGGAGGAGCCGGCGGCCCCTGCGCGCAAACCACGCCGCCAGCCAGTCCGGCTAGCGCCGCCAGGAAGAACATTGCGGCCAGCGCGTGAAAGCGAGTTCGAGTTCTCACGGTCTGGCCAGAAGCCTATCATTTTGCCTGGCTGACCACGAAATGCACTTTGCTCCCATTGAATTATCGTAAAACGAAAAGGAAACGCGATGCGGTGCGGCCCGCGCGGGAACTACGGCGCGGCGACGCGGTTGAGATAGAAGCGGAAGAAGGAGTCGGGGTTGGAATCGAGGCAAACCTGGGCGTTGGGAGGGCCTGGTTCGGGGCGAGTAAATCCTTTGTCGTCGATGCGAATGTGCATGGGTTGGACGGGGCAGAGGCTGGGATTCACGAGGAAGGCGATGGTCATGGGATCGAAGAGGGTCGGTGTTTCCTGGCCCCACTGGTGGTAGAGAAGAGTGAGGGCGTCGGTAAGCGGCGTGCCCTGGCTGAAGAGGAGGCCGCGCTTGACCTCGTCGAGTTTCAATTGCGTGGCGTCGAGGGGCATAACGAAGAGGGGCACGCCTGAGGCGAAGAGTTTCTGGGCGGAAGGAATGTCATTGAGGATGTTCCATTCGGGTTGCGGGGGCTGGGGAGGTCCGAAGCCGAGGTCGCCGTAGCCGCGCTTGATGGAGCCGCCCATGATAATGACGCCCTTGAGCTTTCGAAAGGTAGCCTGGTCCTTGTCGATGGCGGATCCGATATTCATCAGAGGGCCGATGGCGATCAGGGTGATTTGACCCGGGTAGCGGCGAATCTGTTCCAAAAGGAAGGTGACGGCATCCGGGTGTACAGGTTTGGCGAAGTGGCCGCCTTCGGCGTAGCGGCGCTGGGTGAGCGCGGACTTGGGCGGCGAGGGCGCGCCAGCCGCCACGGGTATCTCCTGGCGGCCGACTTCGGCGAGGAAGCGGTCGAGAAGCTTCGCTCGGGTTTCGGTGTCCCCAAAGGTAGTGGTGATGCCCATGATTTGCAATTCGGGGCTGCGCAGGGAGAGCGCGATGGCGAAGGCATCGTCGATGTCGTCGCCGATATCAGTGTCGATGATTACTTTTTCTGGGAGGGCAGGAGCTGGAGAAGATTGGCCATTGCTGGTGGGTGAGGCTATCAGGAATGCACAGACCACGATGGAGATGAGGACTGCTGTGGATTTGGACATATGCAAACGCTGGAGCCCCGTTGGGCACGGTGCAGAATGGGGCGAACAAATCTTCCTACAGAAAATTTGGTGCGGTCGAGAGGACTCGAACCTCCACGCCTTGCGGCGCTAGCACCTCAAGCTAGTGCGTCTGCCAGTTCCGCCACGACCGCGATGACTTCCATCGTAAATGCAATGGTGCAGGGTGTCAAATAAGGAGATGGAAGCGAAGAAAAAGAGCGGGCGGCCTAAGAACGCCGCCCCTACAAAACCGAGTTACGGTTTTTTCGGCTGCGCGGGAACTGGCTGCGAAGCTGCCGGAGGCTGAGAAGCAGGCTGCGTGTTGGATGGCGGCGTTGATGGCGTCGTTGCAGGTGTCGTCGCAGGAGTCTTTGCGGGTGCGGCAGGAGTTGTCGCGGGGGCCGGCTTTGGCGCGGGCCTCGAAACGCGTTCAAGGATCGAATTGCCCTGTCCAACGGCCTTATCCGTGCGCAGCACCATGGCAAAGGCGCAGAGCATGAACATGACAGCGCACCACGTGGTGGCTTTGGAGAGAACGTTGGCAGCGCCGCGAGGACCGAAAGCGGTTTGGCTGCCAGCACCGCCGAACGCGCCAGCAAGATCCGCGGCCTTGCCGCTCTGGAGTAAAACGACCACAATCAACACAAGACAATTGGCAACGAAAAATGCCGGTAACACCCAGAAGAACCAGCGCGAGTCCGCCAGCCTCCACCCTGCCGTGATAATTCCAGCGCCGATCAACAGGGCAATGGCCCACTTCATCCAACCTGGCATTTCGAAAACCTCACTCAAGACCTAGGGATGGCGGGAGAAACCCGCCTCTACAACCAAAGAGTGCCAGCCTCCAGACCCAGTCGGGATAAATTCCGGCCGGCGTTACCCAAAATTCACGAGCGCGGCAAACGACTTCGGGTCGAGGCTCGCTCCGCCCACAAGCGCGCCATCCAATTCTTCCTCCGCCATCAACCCTTGAATATTGTCGGGCTTGACGCTGCCGCCGTAGAGAATCCGGAGGGCGGAGGCGAGGTGGACGGAGAACCTCTCCCCCGCGCATCGCCGAAGAACCCGATGAGCTGCGGCGGCAATTTCCGGGGTCGCTGTGCGGCCCGTGCCGATGGCCCAAACCGGTTCGTACGCAACCAGAATACGGGAGAACTCGTCCGGGGTCAACGCGCCGGGGCCTCCGCTGAATTGGCGGCTGAGCACCTCTTCGGTAAGACCAGCGTCGCGGTCCTCTTGCGTTTCTCCCAGGCAAACAATAGGCGTGACGCCACTAGCCAGCGACATCAAGGTCTTCTTGGCGACATTGTCATCCGTCTCACGAAAAAGCTGGCGGCGCTCGGAGTGGCCGATGATGACGTAGCGGCAGCCGGCTTCGGCAAGCATGGGAGCGGAAACTTCGCCTGTGAAGGCGCCTTCCTTGCTCCAGGACACGTTTTGACCGGCGATGGCGATGCTGGAGCCTTTCGCGGCTTCGACCGCAGTTCGTATTGCAGTGAACGGCGGGGCGACGACAATGTCGCAGTGCTCCGCGCCGGTAACGAGCGGAAGGAACGAGGAGAAAAACGCGCGAGTGTCCGCGAGCGTTTTGTACATTTTCCAGTTGCCGGCGATTACGCGGCGTCGCATGCCAAGGCCTCCAAAGATAAGACGGACAGGCAGGAATGCCTGTCCCGCTTAAGCGAGAGAGTCAGTGTGTTCATTTGTCGGTCAGGGCTTCGACGCCGGGGAGTTTGCGTCCGGCGAGAAATTCGAGGGACGCGCCGCCGCCGGTCGAGATGTGCGAAATTTTGTCTGCCACGCCCGCTTGATGGACGGCGGCGACGGAATCACCGCCACCGACGATCGAAGTGGCGCCGCTGCTGGTGGCCGCGGCGAGGGCTTTGGCCACTTCGAGAGTGCCCTTGGCGAAAGCGGGCATTTCAAATACGCCCATGGGACCGTTCCAGACGATGGTCTTGGCCGAGGCAATTTTCTGGCAATAGGTGTCGATGGTCTTGGGACCGATGTCGAGCCCCATCCAGCCGTCGGGGGTTGCGGACACGGAAACTGTTTGAGTGGCCGTATCGGCCTTGAATTCGGCGCCGACGACGTGATCAACGGGAAGCAGTAGCGCGAATTTCTTCTGCTGGGCTTCGGTGCGCAGCCGCCTGGCGAGTTCGAGCTTGTCGTCTTCGACGAGCGACTTGCCGGTCGGCTCGCCTTCGGCTTTGAGGAAGGTATAGGCCATGCCGCCGCCAATGAGCATGACATTGGCGATCTTCATCAGGTTTTCGACGACTTCGATCTTGTCGCTGACCTTGGCGCCGCCAAGAATCGCGACAAAGGGACGCGCAGGATTGGTGACCGCTTTGCCCAGATAGGCGAGTTCGTTTTCCATGAGCAAGCCGGCGGCGGATTGCTTGACGAAGCGGGTGATGCCGACTACGGAAGCATGCGCGCGATGCGCGGAGCCAAAGGCATCACAGACAAAAAGGCCGTCACAGAGAGCGGCGAGCCGTTTCGAAAAGGCCTCGTCGTTCTTTTCCTCCTCGGGATGGAAGCGAACGTTTTCGAGCAGGAGGATATCACCGTCGGCGAGTGTTTTGCTCTTCGACTCGGGAACGGGCCCGACACAGTCCGAGGAAAATCGAACCGGCCGGCCGATGAGTTCCTGGAGCTTCTTGGCTACCTGCATGAGCGAGTATTTCGAATCTGGGCCGCCCTTGGGGCGGCCCAGATGAGAAGCGAGCACCAGGCGGCCGCCCTTCTGAATCGCGAGGCGGAGCGTGGGGATCGATTCGCGAATGCGGGTGTCGTCGGTGACCACGCCGTCTTTGACCGGAACGTTGAAGTCCACGCGGATGAAGACGCGCTTTCCGCGAAGATCGAGATCGTTGATGGTCAGCTTGTACATGGTATGCGTGCTCAGTACTCCGTTGTCAGTTTTCAGTGAAGAAAAATGCTGACAACACTCTCCGTTGTCAGTTTTCATCAGGGAAGAGACATGCCAGAAGTTTCTTTCTGCTCTTACAGTGAACTGTAAGCTGATTACTGAGAACCTTCCTCAGAATTTGGAGGCCAAGAGCTTGATGAGGTCGCGGCAACGGCAGGAATAGCCCCACTCGTTGTCGTACCAGGCCAGAACTTTTACGCAGCGGTCGCCGACAACCTTGGTGTATTCGGCATCGACGATGGAGGAATTCGAATTGCCTTTGAAGTCGGCGGAGACGAGCTCTTCCTCGGTGTATGCGAGGATGCCCTTCATTGGGCCGTTCGCAGCGGCCTTCAGGGCGGCATTGACGGCCTCTCTCGTGACGGGCTTTTCGACGAACACGGTCAGGTCCACGACGCTTACGTTGGGCGTGGGCACGCGAATGGCGTAGCCGTCGAGCTTGCCCTTCAATTCGGGAATGACGAGGTGCAGAGCCTTGGCGGCGCCGGTGGAGCTGGGAATCATGTTGATGGCGGCGGCGCGCGCGCGGCGGAGGTCCTTGTGTGGCAGGTCGAGCAACTTCTGATCGTTGGTGTAAGAGTGGATGGTGGTCATGGTGCCGCTGTGGATGCCGAAGGTTTCATGGAGCACCTTGGCGACGGGTGCGAGGCAATTCGTGGTGCAGGAGGCGTTCGAAATGACTTGGTGCTTGGCAGGATCGTAGGTCTTGTCGTTCACGCCGAGGACGAAAGTCGCATCGGGCCCATCGGCGGGAGCGGAGATGATTACCTTTTTCACCGCCGCGCGAAGATGCTTTTTGGCATCCGCGCCTTTGGTAAAGAGTCCGGTCGATTCGACAACGATATCCGCGCCGACAGAAGCCCAGTCGATCTCGGCGGGATCCTTGGTCTTGAAAACTTTGAAGTTTTTTCCTTCCACGGCAATGCTGTCCTCGGTATGCGTGACCTTGTGCGGCAGATTGCCGAGGACGGAGTCGTACTTCAAAAGGTGCGCGAGGGTTTTCGCGTCGGTGACGTCGTTGACGGCGACGAACTGAATGTCCTTGTCGTCGAGCGCGGTGCGCATGATATTGCGGCCGATGCGGCCGAAGCCGTTGATGCCGACCTTAATGGGCATTACTTCCTCCGATGGGGTGTCAGAAATTGCGGCTTACAGGAGCGAATGACGGCCGCGAGTGAACAGAAAATGCTATGGGTTGCGCGGACAAAAGTCAACGCGCGGATAATTAGGCCGCTATAATGGCGGCCGATGAAGGACTTCTCACCCGGGTCGGCCTTGCGCTGGCTGTTCGATTCGGAACAAGGCGCTTCGGGCCGTCTGCTCTCCCGCTGGATTTGTTTGCGCGCTCTCGGGCTTATTTATTATTCGGCGTTTTTCTCGCTGGTTTTTCAAATTCGCGGATTGATCGGGCCTCATGGAATTCTACCCGCTGGTGAATACCTGCAGGCGCTGGCCGAGCGGTTCGGGCATGCGGGCTACTGGTATGCGCCGACGCTGCTTTGGTTTTCGAGTGGCTCGCACATGCTGACGGGAATTTGCTGGGTGGGCATGATCGCCTCGTTGCTACTGGTGTTGAATTGGTGGCCGCGTGGCATGCTTGCGATTTGCTTCTTGTGCTTCCTCTCGTTCGTGAGCGCGGCACAGGATTTTTCTGCTTATCAATCCGACGGAATGTTGCTGGAGGCGGGATTCATTGCGATGTTTTTCGCGCCGCCGGGATGGCGACCCGGATGGGGCGAAGCGAGTCCGCCATCGCGCGCGAGCCTGTTCCTGCTGATATGGGAAGGCTTCCGGATCTATTTCGAATCGGGCGTGGCGAAGATCATGGGCGGCGACACACAATGGCGGAACTTCACCGCGCTGGACGAGTATTACCAGAACGGCCCGCTGCCGACTTGGATCGGATGGTACATGCAGCACCTTCCGCACTGGTTCCATGCGGCGACCGCATTTGTGACGATGGCCCTGGAACTGGGGCTGGCGTGGATGATGTTGCTGCCGCGACGATTTCGCATCTTCTGTTTTTTTATCGTGACGATCTGGCAGTTGGGCATCATCCTTTCCGCGAATTACACGTTTCTGAATTACCTGGTGCTGGTCCTGGGAATTTTGCTGCTCGATGACCGGTTTCTGCGCCCCTACTTGCCACGATTCGTGAAACAGAGTTACCTCGCCACCAAAGAGGCCAAACCTCTTGCCGCTCCGGCTCCCGAAGACAAATGGCGAAAGAAACTTCGTGAGCAACTCTCGGCATTAAAGCTTGCAGTGACAGCGGTGATGCTCACGTGGATTTTCTATGCGACGCTGGCGCAAATGGTGTGGATGGTCAGGCCGTGGCCGCTCCCGGCGACACCCGTCTCGGCGCTTGAGCCGTTTCGCGTCGCCAATCGCTACGGACTATTCGCCGTGATGACGCGCGGCCGCTACGAGATCGAATTCCAAGGCTCGGATGATGGGCAAACGTGGATCGTCTATCCCTTCCGCTACAAACCGCAGGACCCGCGCAAGCCGCCGGGAATTTACGCACCGTACCAACCGCGTTTCGATTGGAATATGTGGTTTGCGTCGCTGAGCTCGTGGCGCCAGGAGCCCATCGTGGTGCGCACGGAGCAGAGGTTGCTGCGCGGCGATACCGATGTGGTTTTGCTATTTGCCGGAAATCCCTTCCCGCACGCTCCGCCGCGGCAGGTGCGCGCCGTTATCTGGCAATACTGGTTCACGATACCAGCCGAAAAGCGTTCGCTGGGCACGTGGTGGAAAAGACAGCAGCTCGGCCTTTACGCCCCAACGCTGGAACGCGAATCCGACGGAAGCATTGTCGTTTTGGAGTGGCCACGTGCGGTGGAACCGCGAGAATGAAGATTGAAGGATGGAGACTACTGGGGAAACTGTTTGATCGAAGTGACGCGGTCGCCCAGGAAGCGGACGAACACCGTCTTCGAAGGCGGCTGGCCGTAAATCCAGTCTTCGATATCGTTGCCATCGGAATCGCGCTCGCGTACTTTGTGGTCGGGCTTCCCAATCGCCGCCACAAGTTCCTCGCGGTCCATGCCTACCACGGGCCTGCGGTCCTGAATGGCCTTCTTCATTTCCGGCGGCAGGGTATCGAACCACTGCACGGCGGCGGAACGCTCTTTCGAAAAATTCAAGAAGGGCGAGAGGAGCTGCTTCAATTCGTCCGGGGTGATATCCGGCAGCGGCTTGTTGAATTCCAGGAAAATCGTACTGCCCATGCCGGGCTGCATCCCCGGCGGACCCTGATCCTGCGTGGAGCTTGACTGCATCGGGGGATAACCGCTGCCCCCTAAGCCGATCTGGATGTGATCACGCCAGTGCCTCTTGCCGCGCCCGCCGCCGTTTAAATCGACGATGATCTGGTGGTCGTGGAACTCCAGCTTAGTGATCTGCACCCTATCGCCGGTACTCACTGCCGGTCCGTGTGTGGCGACGGCGCGATCGAGCATCTCGGTTTCCAGCGGCTTGCCCACACGGACATGGAAACCTTCTTTGCCCGCAGGCAGCGGCTTGATGGCCTTGGCAAATTCACCAGAGACGTAGCGGATCAGGGCAAGCTTCGAATTTTCCTGGAGCGTGGCGTTCTTCGCAGGTGGGGAGGAATTCGACTGGGACTGCGCGTTGTCCGAAGATGCACCGGCGTTCGGGAAGAGCGGAATCTCTTCGTCCGAAGGAAAGGTGGGGGACGGGTACGCCGGCGGACGAAGGCTGTTGACCCGCGGGATGTCCGCGTCAGCCAAAAGCAAAAACGCCAGAGGTAAAGCCAGCCAATTCGACATAAGTAGTTCGGAACCCGATCCGATCGGGCCCACGTTCCCTATTCTACGATGCCACGAAGCCGCTGAACAGGTGCCTCGCTTAGGAGCGGGCACTTCTCACTTACCGAGCGGGCCGTAAAGCCTCGGCGTTTTAGGCCTGGGATATAAGGCCCTGTCGCGCGCTTGATTTCTTGGCGGCGTGGTTCTTAAACTCTTCTTCGTCCAAAAGACCTATCGGCGGGCAGCCCAAAAGTGAAGCCTCTTCGTGGTCCTCGCCGGATGTAAGGGCGCTGTGGGAGGAACCCACCGAAGCCATCTCGCAAAAACCAGCGAGAGACCGTAGGAGCCCTCTTCCTTCAGGTAGAGGAGGATGTCAACGGTACTCCCTTTTGATAAAACTACTGTACTACCGGACGGGGATTCGCGCCATTCCTTCTAGCGGGACACGACTTGGACGCCCTGGCGGTCGATGGTCATAGGCAGAACCTCGGCGTCAGCCTCGCGAATGGCCTTTGCCACGCGTTCCCGGGCGTCAGGCTCGACCAATAGGACCACGCAGCCGCCTCCGCCCGCTCCGCAGACCTTGCCCGCCAGCGCGCCATTGCGGCGGGCGCTGTCGATAACGCGGTCGATGGTCTTCGTTGAAATCGTGGGCAAATTTCGCTTGCGGAAGGACCACTCTTCCCGCATCAGGCGGCCAGCTTCAGGCCAGTCGGGTCTTTCGAATGCCAGGCGCATCTGCTGAGCGACGTCGGAAATGCGCTCCAGGCTGTTCTGCACGGCGAGCTTGCCGCCGATGTGCGCCTTGTAGACTTCCCAGTTGTTGATGCCGTGCTGGCGCGGCTTGCCGGTGTAGCAGACCATCACACGGTGCTCGAGCTCATCCAGGTTCACGCGCAATTCGACGCGATGCTCACCGCCGGGCGGGAGTTCGATGGCAGCGGCGCCGCCGAAGGCCGGCGGGTAATGATCCTGCGTTCCGGTGGGAACATTGATGACGATGGCTTCGGCGTCGCGGCTGATGTGGATCCAATCGACCTTGCTCTTACCCGCTCCGGTGAAACGGTCGAGTCCGGCACAAATCGCCACGGCCATGGCGCTGGAGCCGCCGATGCCTGCGCCCGCAGGAGCCTCCGAATCGGTGGTGAGCGTAAAGCCGCCCTGCGGCTGGAAGAACTTGGTGATTTCGGCGAGCAGCGGGAGGCGATAGCGCTTGGCTTTCACGAGGGCGGCGAAGGAGGCAAAACTTTCTTCGCGCTTGATGTCGCGGGAAACCAGCTTGATGCGGTTGTCACCTCCGGGATGAGTTTCGATGACGCACGAAGCGTAAAGTGAAATCGCGGCGTTCACGGTAACCGCACCCGGATGAAACAGATAGAGCGGCCAAATGTCGAGCGTTCCACCAGCGAAGTCCACGCGGGTCGGTGCTTTGGATTCGATAATCATAGGCGCGAGCTAGCTCGATTCAGAGGGATTTCAGTCGAGCCAGTTTGACGGAATAAGACGGCCATCTCAAGCCATCACCGTAATGCCTGTCCATGGAACGACAATAATCGCGTCGCCGGTGGATCAGCGAAGAACCGCCCTGGCTTGATGGTGTAAATGTCAACTGCCGGAGGCGATGCGGTTGCGGTTGATGAGTTGTGGGCCGTCCTTTTTTTCCAGGGCGAGAGCGGGATTGGGCTCGAAGCAGCGGCGGCAGCGGGCTTCGTAGGCGCCCATTGCGCCGACGACGATTAACTCTTCGCTCTCCACCAGGCGCTGGGTGTGGACGGCGGGATTGCCGCAACGGACGCAGATGGCAAGCAGCTTGGTGATCTCTTCGGCGATCGCAAGAAGGCGCGGCATGGGTTCGAACGGGCGGCCGCGGTAATCGGTATCCAGGCCGGCGACAATCACGCGCTTGCCGAGATTCGCGAGCTTGGTGCAAACATCCACGACCTCATCGCCAAGGAATTGCGCTTCGTCAATGCCGATAACTTCCGTGCGCGGCAACAGCTTTTCCATGATTTCGGAGGCTTTGAAGACGTTGTCCGAGGGAATGCCGAGGCCCGAATGCGAGACGATTTCGTTGGCGGTGTAGCGTTCGTCGATGGCAGGTTTGAAGATCTGCACGCGCTGGCGTGCGATCTCCGCGCGGCGCAGCCGCCGGATCAACTCCTCGCTCTTGCCGGAAAACATTGGGCCGACGACGACTTCGATCCAGCCCATATTGCCTTTGACGATGTCCACGGTCGCTCCCCTCAAAACCAGTTATCAGTTTTCAGTTCTCAGTATCCAGTAAAGAACTTCAATCTTGAATGTTATGAGCCTCTAACAATCGAGGCTCTACCGATTTGACTCCGCAACGCCGATGGCGGCGCGGTACAACTTCATATTATAGAACGGCGCGAAAGCCGCAATCACGGCAACTCGAAACGCCTCCTGCCGGGTGATGAAATTGTTCGAGAGCACGCCCCAGGCGCCCTGCGCGTCGCGTATGCCCACGGCGCCGGCAAATCGATCGATTGCTACGGCAAGCTCCACGCCATTTTCGACGACTTCGTGCGCCAGCGTTTCAGGCAGCTCGATGCTTCCCGAGCGGCCGTAGTGGCCTCGCGTGCCGTCGGAGACATAGGCCCAGCTTTCCAGGAACACGCGGCGATGCCCGCTTTGCTGTAATCCCGAATGACGCAGCATCTCGTCCGCTGATATAGCTTCGCGGACCACATCGAGCCCGCCTTCAAGACCGACGAAGTATTGCCAGGCCGCACCGTCCTGGCGCGCCATCTCCACCAACGCTTTCGTGCGTTGGCGGGCGCCGCGCATCAATTCCTCCCGCGACGATGGCGTGTGGCTGACTCCGCTCTCCACTTCCACGCCGACGACTTCGAAATGAGCATCGTTAGACAAAGCCGCAGAAAATGCCTGGAGAGCTTCCGAAACGGCGTTGAGCTTCGGGCTGCGCTTGCTGCCGACGGCAATGGTGATTTTTTTCATTTGAAAAAATAACAGCGGCTCGATTCTAACGGTACTTGAACAGAAATTTCACTGGGAATTCGCGAGGCTGAGGAAAACTCAAGAGGGACATTCTCGAAGAGCTCATCCTTGCCGGATGAGCAATGGAGCGGCCTATCTCGGGGACCGTTCCATTCGGGCATAACAATACATCCGCGAACAAGAGGCCGCGGATGGTAACAGCGGCAGCTTCTAAACTCATCCCCGAAGGCGCGCCTTAGCGCGACGCCTCAACCAACGGGACAACCGCCTTTGAGGCGCAATGTTGAGCTCAACATTCCGCCTCCAATGTGAAGCTGTAAGTAATGTGGAGTTGGCACGTCAAGGTGCCGCCAGTCGCGACTTTCTGGGCCCCAAACTTCACATTTATATGTAGCGTCGGAACGGCTGCCATCCGGCGGCTGAATCCACTTCGAGGAGATACGATGCTACGTTGTCTATTCCCGAACTCTCACCGCAGGTTTCTGTCACTACCACTGTTGGGACCGATCGCCGAGGGCTTTGACGATTGGCTTGCCTTCAATGGCTACACTCGATACTCGCGCCAGTATTTGATCAGCATGCTGTCGCGCGTGGACGCTGACCTTCGGCACCGTCAGGTTAAAGCGGTCGCCGACCTAACCCATCCAGTTCTCTACGATTGTTGGAGGACTCTCATCAAGATCCATCGCCATGGCGCAGGAACTGTGCGGACACTGGAACGATATCTAGCCACGAAGAGCCTGATCACCGATGGCAGGCCCACAACAGCAACATCCTCCGCCTCGATTCTGGTCGAAGAGTATGCCAGCTACCTGCGCGAAGTACGCGGAAGCGCTGCGTCTACCGTTTCAAACCACCGATATACAGCGCAGTGCTTTCTCCAGCACCTAGATGAAAAGGGAATCGCACTGAAGGACATCCAGACTAGCCATATCGAATCCTACGTCACCAAAGCCGGCAAATGCTTGAGCCGGGCAAGTCTCCAAGTCTACATCGGTGCGCTGAGGGGATTTCTTAGATTCCTGGCCATGGACGGCAGGGTTCGCCAAGGGCTGGTCAGTCAGATCGATACGCCGCGCGTTTATCAGTTCGAACAGTTGCCGCGAACCCTCCCTTGGGAGACGGTCCGCGCACTCCTGCGATCCATTGACAGAACCTCGGCTATGGGACTGCGCGACTACGCGATGTTTCTGTTGATTGCCACCTACGGATTGCGGGCCAGTGAAGTAGTAGCCCTCACCCTCGATGACATTCGCTGGCGACAGGGCAGTTTGCGAATCCACCAACCCAAGACCTCTTCGTTTTTGGAACTGCCGCTGACCAATGAGGTCTCGTCCGCAGTGGTGAAGCATCTGAAGCGGACTCCACCGCCCCCACCGTATCGCAGGATCTTCTTGAGAATGCGCGCCCCCATTGGCCTGTTGAAACGCACGGCCATCGAGGAAGCTTTTCAATCCTGGGTTCGGAGAAGCAGACTCAGCATTCCGTTTCAGGGTCCGCATTGCCTTCGACATTCGCTGGCGGTTCATCTTCTAAAAACCAGAACTCCTCTGAAGACCATTGGCGACATCCTCGGGCATCGTTCCGCGAGGAGCACGTCGACTTATCTACGACTAGCGACCAGAGATTTGCGCGAAGTTCCTCTTGCAGTTCCGGGGAAAGGGCGTCCGGCAAAGGAGGGGCAGCGATGATCGGACCAACGACTGTGTTTTCGTCTCGGCTTGCACCCGCCTTGGCACGGTATGTGGATTTGAAGCGGGCCTTGGGCCGACGCTTCGACAAAACCACTCGGACTCTACAATCGCTGGACCGATTCCTCCACGATCATGCTCCCCACTACCTCGACCTAAACGCTGCTGCGTTTCAGGCCTGGTGCCAGACCCTGGGGCATCTCGCTTCCGGTGTTCGACGTAAGCGCATGCGGGAGGTTTACAGCTTCTGCCTCTATTGCCGCCGAACCGAGCCCCGGTGCTTTGTTCCCGATCCTGCTTCGTTTCCGAAGCCTCATCAAAGACTCCAGCCGTACATCTTCTCGGAACAAGATGTCGCGAGACTGTTGCGAACCACCTCTGGGTTGAAGCGAGTACCGTCTTCGCCGCTTCGCCCCGAGGTAGTTCGGCTGGCGATCGTGCTCTTGTTTACGACCGGAATCAGGCATGGGGAGTTGCGGCGCCTGACTCTGGGTGATTACAACCGG
>QHZB01000019.1:0-2846 GCA_003224525.1 Acidobacteriota bacterium
CAAAACTACAATTTTTCGCTCGTCGAAACCCTGGTTGACAAGTGTGATGGATTGCTGTTTTTCCACAGCAGCTTTCGCGTGAAGTTTTTTGCTCAGCCCACCCGGAGCGGGCACGTACCGTCCCACACCCTTGAGTCCTAATTCATGCCTGGAACACGAAATACGGCTGCGGAGTAGATCAGAGGGTTCTCGAAAATGACTTTGTCGTCGTTACAGGCACAGGCACCGCGCGTGATTTTATCCGGCTTCTCACTGTCGAACTGCACTGAAAAGACAAAGAGAAAGCCGGTTTGCCAGGTTTGCCAATTGAGGGCCTCGTGAAAATAGCTAAGTGATTGTGGCGCCTTGCCTTATCTTATTTTCCCCACTGTTCGCAATGAGGAGGCCGGGGGTTCGAATCCCCTCTCGTCCACCATCCTTCAAAACGACCTCGAGCGTGCCAAACAGTTCCTACCGCGGCACGCTCGGACTAAGTCCGCTATCGGATAGCTTCCGGTACCTCGTCATCCACCCCGAACGACATTGCCTATAAGCCCCCTCATCGGTAAACACTAGCTTCACAGACTAATCCCGCAGTCGAAGCCGGATGGCTTCCGGTTAGCCGAACAGGAAGGAACCGAATTTACTTCTTGTTTGCCGACGTCACAGTCACAAGCCAATGATGGTGTTTGCGTCGCCTGTCTTAGGACCTACCGGTGTGGCGGGTATATCGTCTAATCCGCAAGGTCAGACGAAACCGGATTCGTGGGAGGAGCGTATGCGTTCAATTTGGCAAGACTTGCGGTTTGGTGTGCGGATGCTGGGACGAAGCCGGGGACTGACGGCAATCGCGCTGTTAGCGTTGGCGTTGGGAATTGGAGCAAATACGGCGATTTTCAGCATTGTAAATGCGGTTTTGGTGAGGCCGCTGCCCTACCCGGAACCGGAGCGGTTGGTGTGGTTTTGGGAGGTACAGCCAAATCTTCCGCGGGCGCCATTTTCTGCCGGGGATTTTCTGGATTTTCAGGCCCAAAACCAGTCTTTTGAGCAATTGGCGGGGATACACCGGGTGAGCTTTACGATGACGGGACGGGGAGCGGCGGAGCGGCTGCCAGGGATGGTGGTGACACCGAATTTCTTTACCGCGCTGGGAGTGCAACCGATTCTGGGGCGGAGTTTTCTGCCGAGCGAAGGCGTGTTTGGGACGCCGCGCGTGGCGTTGCTGACTTACGGTTTCTGGCAGGCGCACTTTGGCGGCGAACGCGACGTCACGAGCCAAAGCATTGTGCTGGACGGGCGGCCGGTTTCGATCGTAGGGGTGCTGCCAGCGAACTTTCAGTACCCGAATAGCCGAGATGTACAGATCTGGGTGAATCCGGTGAACACCGTGCCGGAGGTGTTCAGCGCAAGCGCGGATTGGGAGCGCAAGCTGAGCACGAATCACGAGACGCATTACCTGAATTTGATTGCGCGGCTCAAGCCGGGAGTAACGGTGCAGCAGGCGGAGGCGGACATTAACGGGATATTTGCGACGCTGCATCAGAAATATCCGGCGACGACAGGCCACAGCGCAAAGATCGCGCCGCTGCGGGAGCTGTCGACGGGGCAAGTACGCCAACCGCTGCTGGTGCTGCTGGCGGTGGTTGGGCTGGTGTTGCTGATCGCGTGCGCGAATATTGCGAATTTGCTGCTGGCGCGAGCGGTCGGGCGGCTGCGAGAGATTGCGATTCGAAGCGCGTTGGGCGCAGGACGGTTGCGGATTATCCGGCAGCTCTTGACTGAGAGCGTACTTCTTGCGTTGTGCGGAGGCGCGCTGGGGCTGGCGCTGGCGTGGGGATTGGTCCGGGTACTGGTGGCGGCGAGTCCGCAGGAATTGCCGCGGGTGCAGGAAGTGAGCGTAGACATGAGCGTGCTGGCGTTTACGTTTGGCGTTTCCCTGCTGACGGGATTGCTGTTTGGAATGGGGCCGGCGCTGGCAGCAACGCGACAGAGGCTGAGCGGGTTTCTAAAAGAAGGAGGGCGGAGCGCGACGACAGGACGAGCGCACAACCGATTGCGGAGCGGGCTGGTGATCGGCGAAGTGGCGTTATCGCTGGTGCTTTTGGTGGGAGCGGGACTGTTGATCCGGAGTTTTGGGAGATTGCTGGAAGTGAAGCCCGGGTTCAACGGCGATGGCGTGGTGACGATGTGGATGAACTTTACCGGCGAGCGATATGCGGACAAGGCGCGGTCAACGCAACTGCTGGAACAACTCTTGCCGAGAGTCGCCGGGCTCCCAGGTGTAGAAGGGGTCGCAGTTTCGAACGATCTGCCATTGGAAGGCGACGACACGACGACGGGAGTGGGCAACGCGGACGGACACGCGCCATTCGAGCGCGGGCACCAGCCGATCATCGGAGTGCACGGAGTGAATCCAGGATATTTTCGAGCGATGAGGACAGCGCTGCTGCGAGGACGAGAGCTGAGCGCGTCGGACACAGCGAGTTCGACGTCGACGGTGGTGATCAATCAAAAATTGGCCCAGGATTTTTGGCCGGGACAGGACCCGATTGGAAAGCACCTCACTATCATGGGAGACAAGCCGTCGGAAGTGGTGGGCGTGGTGGAGAACGTACTGCAGAACGGCCTTGCGGAGCCGGTGATGGCGGAAACTTACGTGGCGTTTTCACAGAATCCGTGGTGGCCGTATGTGTCGTTGGCGGTGCGCGCAAAGGGCGATCCGACTTCGGTCTACTCGGCAGTGCGAAGTTTGGTGAGCGAGATTGACCCGGAACTGCCAGTGCACGACATGCGGCCGATGTCGAAAGTGGTGGCGGAGACTATGGCGTCGCAAAAACTGACGCTTTGGTTGGTGGGTGGGTTCGCGG
>QHZB01000019.1:2870-12397 GCA_003224525.1 Acidobacteriota bacterium
TGCACGGAATTGGCGTGCGAGTGGCGCTGGGAGCACAAGGGCGAGACGTGCTGCGGCTAGTTGTGGGGCATGGGATGAGGGTAGCGGCACTGGGGCTTTTGATTGGGGTAGTTGGCGCGTTGCTGGCGACGCGGGCCATGACAGGGCTGCTGTTCGGAGTGCGCCCGAGCGATCCCGTGACGTACGTAGTGATTGCGGCGGTGCTGGGATTGGCGGCATTGGCGGCGTGCTACTTCCCGGCGCGGCGTGCAACCGCGGTCGATCCGCTGGTGGCACTGCGACACGAGTAGCGACGATCTCCTGGAAAATCGGGGTCTGACAGCGCACGCCAGCAAGAGTTGGGAAGAATTTGCCAATCCAGATGTGCCCGTGATGAGCCAGCGGTCGTCGCGTTCCGGCAAACTCTAAGCGATGACGGGGAGTCCGCTTGCCTTGGAATTCTATAAGGGAGAGAAAATCCTCTCAGCGCCTTTCTTCTTTAAAGTCATGAGCTGAACTGCAATAGACTGATTCAAGTTCGGCAACCCGACGATCTTCGTCGGACTCGTGGAATGGGCCGATCGCAGCACCACCGAGTAGCGTCCCAATTCCCGCCGCGAGCGGGAACCGGTGTGGCGCTCCCGACCAATCGAGATTCCCAACCTATAATAAACTCTCGCATGCTGACCGGCTTGAACGCTTCCTTGACCGATCAGGTTGCGTCGGGACGAGAAAAGTGGGTTTTCCCCGGGGACGATTTGTAAGCGCGTTCTAGCAGGAGAAGAAAGGAATCCGTCACCTCTAGTCTGACATCTGGAGTATTGTCCGTTCGCCCCACACCCTCGTGAGGCAGCGGTTTCTCGGATCTGTAACCACTGTTTTTCCGTACTGTCGGTCGATAGTTCCAACCTTCAGATTCTGCGCCTGGCGAGTTTTGTGACCCGGCCCGTGCGGTTCCAATCGGAAACGAAGATGTTTCGATCCGAATCGACCAAGCAGCCATGCGCCGCGCTGAACAGGTCTGCCTTGATGTCGTGCGGATCGAGTTCGTAATTTGCCCATTGTGTCGTCTGCGGATTATCACCTAAGAAAGCAATCGGCACGTTGTCCCCATCGAGGACCGTAACGCGACCTTCTAATTCGGAAACCACTGCGTAATCACCGCTGAAACTCACCTGGCAGGGCCGCCGCAAGTGTTCGGCGACCGTGCCGACGTACTTGCCATCAAGGTCGAAGTGGCACAACCGCCGGTTTTCCCGATCGCAAACCATCAACAGCGGCTGGCGGTAACGCAGGTCCAGGGTTAGCCCGTGAGAACAGTCGAGCTGCCCTTCACGGTTTCCTTTCTCCGCAAAGCTTCCCTTGTAGTTGCCATGCTTGTCGAAACGGAAAATGCGCGAGTCGCCGTACCCATTGGCGATGAAGATGGAACCGTCGGGAGCGGGAACGGCAGCGGTAAGACGCCACTCATTGGGAGTCTTAAACCCGGCTTCCCGCGGAGCGGTGATTTTCATCACCACCGTACCGTCGGTCTTCATCTTTATAAAGAGCCAGTTCTCTGCGGGCGTGCCTTTCTGCACGGTCGTATAGAAGAACTCCTCTCCGTGCTCCTCGGCGTGAACCATCGAATGAACTTCGGGATACGCATTTGCTATGGTCCTGAGCAAACTCCCGCTGCGGTTGTAGACGAGCACTCCAGTAGCACTTTGCGTGCTGACATAGATGTTGCCCGCATTGGCCTGGGCGACGGCGCCATGCGTGCCTCCGAAGCTCATGCCCGAAGGGAGCGACCCCCAACCCGGTACAACCTCATAAGTCCATTCGCCATTGCCAGTCAGGGTCGCAGGCGCATCGGACCTATTGGTTCTTGCCGAAACAAGTGGGGAAAAAACGGTCTCAGTTGCTGCGATTCCCGCCACGCTCATGAACGCACGCCGGTTGAACTTTGTCATTGGATGCTCCTGACGCCACTGTCCGCTGTCGGTGCCGGTTCTGCGGGTGTGTTGAAAAGATACAGGTGACGTAAATTCGGCTCGAGTTTCAACGGAGCGGCGGCGTCGCTAGTGACTTTGGTCCCACTTAGATTCAGGTAGGTGAGTTGCGATAAGGAAGACAGCTTCCCGAGCGTCCGTCCGGTCACGGCCGTACCATCCAGATGAAGAGCCCGCAGATTCTTGAACTGGCTCAGAGTTTCGACGCCTGCATCGGTGACTGCGGTTCGTGCGAGTTCCGCCTCGACGATAAAGGGCGCAAACCGCTGGAGCTTCGTCAGGTGGGCATCATCGAACGTGCCAGCGACGTCGGCAGTGCGCAGGATGAGTCCATCCGACGGGTTCGCCGATACCGGCACGAGCTTCGCTCCTTGTGATTGCTGCATTTGCCTAATTTCGACGATGAATGCACTGTAGTCGCCAACTGGCGGCCGTGCTTGTTCCTGATCCTCGGCGATGAAAATGCCCAGGACGCTGGCCGCATCAGGCGAAGCTCCCTGCAGTACCCAGGCACGGATTCTTGCAATCTCCTCACGCGTCAGTGGAGTGCGGCCTTCAGCAGGCATGAAGTGATGGTCGGTGGGAGGCAGCGTGACCTTTTGCAAGAGGAGACTGCCGTCGGGATTGCGAGGTGCGATCACCATGCCATCTTTGCCCCCCGCCATAAGCGACTCATAAGAATCCAGTCGCAAACCGCCCTGTTCTTTATTGGTGCCGTGGCACGCAACACATTTTGTGTCGAGAACGGGATAGATATGCCGGGCGAAAAAAGAATTGGGATGAGATGAGACCGCGCTTGGAGCGAGAACCCTCTTGAGTGTGGCGGGCATGTACCGGGTCAAGTAGTCGCTCCCGTGCGTAAGCGAGCCGCCCTGGTGTGCGGTCCACGCAAGTGTCATGAGAACCGCAGTCAGCAGGATGGCATACAAGCGTGATCGCTGCGCCCGAAGCCATGAAGGCCGAACGGCTAAGCACAACAACAGCTCAATTGCCAGCAGGATTCCACCGCGCATGTGACGTGTGACGGTCGTTCCGATTCCCCCGCTGCCATAGGCCAAGAGAAATCCAAAGAGAATGGAAACGACGCAGGTTGCCAGCGAGATCTGCAGGAGAAAACCTGCCACCTCGCGGAAGGACTGCCGCCTGGTCCCTGCAAACTCGACAAGCGGCAGGATCACAATCAGCCCGATGGGAAGATGCACCACTAAAGGATGGAAGCGGCCGAAGAATTGCAGCCAGTCAGCGTGGGGTTTGCCGTCGAGAGGGAAAAAGAGCGGCAAGAGCAGAATGGAAATGCCGACACATCCGGCCCCAATCCACAGTCGGGGAATCAGGCGCGCTCTTCGTAGTGCATCCCCGGCGGTGCGCGCGACGGTAGCTGCCACATTCACGCCAATATTCCTTGCACGACAAACGCCGGGACGGGGCTGGTGAGCTTTTGATCCAAGCCTTGGAATCGATAACTAAATTTGTTGTGGTCAATGCCCAGGCAATGAAGAATCGTCGCATTGAAGTCGCGCACGTGCACCGGATCCTTTACCACGTTGTAGCTATAGTCATCGGTCTCACCATAGGTGACCCCGGGACGCACGCCCCCGCCAGTCATCCAGGTCGTGAAACAGCGCGGATGATGGTCGCGGCCATAATTCTCTTGGCTCAACCCTCCTTGGCTGTACACGGTACGCCCGAATTCACCCGCCCAGATGACCAGCGTGTCATCGAGCAGGCCCCGGCGCTTGAGATCGGTGACCAGGGCATAACAACCTCGGTCAGTCTCCTGGCAAAGCACGGGCAACATGCCCACGACATTGTCGTGCACATCCCAGCCTCGCTTATAGATTTGTGTGAAACGGACACCGCGTTCGGCCAGGCGCCGGGCAAGAAGGCAATTGTAGGCGAACGTGCCGGGCTCTTTAGCTTCCGGACCGTAGAGTTCCCAGGTCGATTCGGGCTCTTTGCTGAGGTCCGCGAGCTCTGGCACGGACGATTGCATCCGAAACGCCATTTCATATTGCGCGATTCTCGAATTCGTCTCGGGATCTCCCACTTCGGCGAGTGTCTGCCGATTGATCTCTTCTACCGCGTCCAGCATCTTGCGGCGTGTGTCGCGATCCACACCGGGGGGATCCCCGAGGTAAAGCACAGGGTCGCCCACCGACCGTAGACCTACGCCCGAGAATTCGGAGGAAAGAAAACCGCTGCTCCACAAACGGGAAGAGACCGGCTGATTGTTCTCCTTTGGATTGGTCTTCGTCTGCAGAACAACAAATGTCGGCAAATTGTCGTTCATGCTGCCAAGGCCGTATGCCAGCCAGGCGCCGAGGCACGGCTTGCCTGCGTTCATGTTACCTGTGTTCATGAGCATGATCGCCGGCTCATGGTTGATGGCATCGGTGTTGGTCGACTTGATAAACGTAAGATCGTCCACCATACGCGCGGTGTACGGAAGCAAATCGCTGATCCAGGTTCCGGTTTGGCCAAGGCGACTGAAGGGCCAGTGTGAAGGAGCAACCGGAAAGCGGGCCTGCCCAGCGGTCATTCCGGTTAACTGTTGGTTACCTCGAACCGAGGCGGGCATGTCTTTGTCGAATTGCAGAGCGAGGCTCGGTTTGTAATCGAAAAGATCAACCTGTGGCGGAGCACCAGACATGAATAGATAAATTGCGCGTTTGGCCTTCGGCGCGAAGTGTGGAAGCCCGAGGGTGTTCTCGCCGAATCCTGGCTGCGGCTTGGGGCCTGACGCAAAAGCCAGATGGCGAAAGCTTGCTTCGCCGAAAAGAGTTGCAAGCGATGCCCAGCCTAGCACTTTTCCGCAGCGTCCAAGGAATTGGCGGCGGGACTCAGAGACCGACCACTCTTCCTTGAGCCCATCTGGAATGGGTAGATCCATCGGGGTGATTTTGTCTTCGCAATCGCTGCACAGTGCGTGCTGCTTCATAGGAGCCTTCTACTTATTGACGGTCTCATCGAGATTCAGCATTTCGCTGGCGACTATCGTCCAGGCAGCCAGCTCCGGTTCCGGAATCGAGCTGTCGCGTCTCATTTCACCAATGTTTACGAGAGAACGGGCATCTTTCGGATTTCCGGCGTAGTGCTTCTCCATTTCACGAAACGATTTCTCTAAAACGCCAGCCGTCTGGGGAGAAGGGACGTGCGCCAGCAGAATCAGGCCCATGCGGTTGATCCTCTCTTCGGGAAGCGGCCCAGCTTCGCGAATGACACGCACGGCCAGAGCCCTGGCCGCTTCCACCCACTGCACGTCATTCATGGTAACCAGCGCCTGGAGCGGCGTATCCGTGCGCTGCCGCCGGGTGCAGACCACATCACGCGCAGGAGCATCGAAGGCATCCATATTAGGCAGAGGCGCCATGCGTTTTACGTACGTGTACATGCTGCGGCGGTGGAGGGAATCAGCGTGTTCTTGCACGTAACGCACTGTGTCGCTCGTCGGGTAGCTTACTTGTTCCCAAATGCTCGGGGGTTGGTAGGGCTTCACGCTCGGCCCACCGATTTTATCGACCAGCAGCCCGCTGGACTCGAGCGCGATATCGCGGACCATCTCTGCATCCATTCGGAACCGCGGACCGCGAGACAAGAATACGTTCCTCGGATCTTTTGCGAGCTGCTCGGAGCTTGTCTTCGAGCTTTGGCGGTAGGTGGCCGACATCACCATCAGCTTGTACATGTGTTTGATGTTCCATCCACTGTCGCGAAACTCGACGGCTAGCCAGTCGAGCAATTCGGGATGCGTGGGCCGCTGTCCCATGATTCCGAAATCTTCCGTTGTCTCCACCAGCCCTGTGCCGAAAAGTTCGTACCACATACGATTGACGGTGACGCGGGCGGTGAGGGGGTTCTCTGGGCTCGTGGTCCATTTCGCCAAAGCGAGACGATTGCTCGGGGCATTTGTGGCCAATGGGAAAAGAAAGTGCGGCGTGTTGGCTTCAACTCGCTCGGTGCGCGCCGTGTACACACCACGCGTCAGCACATGAGCATAAGGGATGGTGGACTTTTCCCAGGAAACCAGCGTCAAGTCACCGCCTGAGGACAAGCGGTCCAATTGCTCATCGAGGGGAGCCATTTCGCGCTGGATCCGCCGCCAAGTGGGATCAATATGACTGAGGTAAAATGCCGTGACAACGTGCGATTGGTCGTGCGTCCACTCGGCCGCCGGGCGTGTTGCAATCTCCGCTACATAGTCCTCGAAGGGAAGCCGTTTGACCTCGTCTGGGGCCAGAGTCCTTGCATACACACGGATGTCCTGGTAACGCGCGTCCTTCGCGGGATGCTCGTCTGGATTGCGCCAGCCCAATTGCAGGGGAGCGTCAGTACGGATGCTCGCCTTACTGAGGTCGTCTCTAAGCACCTGGGTAGCAACCTGTACGCCATCCACGTAAATCTTGACGCCGGACGCCAATCCGGAGCCGTCATAAGTGAAAAAAATGTGTCTCCACGCGTTGTCGAGCGACAGTGGCTTCACTGCGGCGACACGGACCGAGATCTCGGGCAGCTTCTCATCCGGAGTTGCGGTGGATTGGGACTTTCTTGTTTTGGCTTCCGCCTCCGCCTTCGCTTTTGCCTTTTTCTCTTCCTCTTTCTCTGCCATTAGTTGTTCCAGAGGCTTGTTCGGTGCCAGGTCCTTTTTAGTGAGGTCCTGTGGGGTCGGATAGTTAAAGGCTTCCTTTGCTACAGGTGGCTTTTCGCGCGGGGCTTTCTTGTCTTCCTTCTTTTTCGGCTTCCCTTTTTTCGGTGCTTGATGGACCAGCGCTACGGTCAAGGTGCCGTTCTCGTCGGCGGCCAGCTCCCAGCCACGATCGTGCTGTGTCGATTCCATCTTCGACAGCAGCGTTCCAAAACTGCCGGGATGAAACGGCGCCGATCGGAACATGAACCAACCACCCGCGGAAAACGCATGGCTCGCTTCGTAATCGGCAGTCTGCCCAAGGAGCACTCGCGTGCTGGACTGCATCCGGAAGTCGGGCCACAACCAGGTGGTCTCGCCCCATTCCGGTTTCATGGTCGTCGTCTTGAAGCTTCCGGGATTTGCATTCGGTGCGCTGTTCTTCAACTCTTCGCCGCCACCCTCATCGAGCCGCAGCCGGACAATGAGTCCGCGGATCGAGACCGGATGCGCTGGGTTTTTGTGAGAGGCCAGCCATTCGGCCACAAGTCTGTCGGCGTCGTGCCGCATGGCATTCAGTTTTCCCTGCAGTTCAGAGCGGTGCGCCAATTCGCGGTCGTATGCCTCTGCTCTGTCGGCTTTCGGAACACGAACAGCCGGTGCCCACACCGGCCGGTCGTCATTAAACGGCTTCTCGTCGATATTGTTGAAGAAGGCGCTCAGCGCATAAAAATCATGCTGCGTGGTTGGGTCAAATTTATGGTCGTGACACACCGCGCAACCAACCGTAATCCCCATGAACGTGGCTCCAAACGCTTCTGTGCGCTCGCGAGCGATGTTCACCCGCAACTCCTCTGGAATCGTGCCGCCTTCGTTGCTGCTCACCCCCAATCGCACGTATCCACTCCCGATCAGGGGTTCAAGGTTCTTCATCGGCATGAGGTCGCCGGCGATCTGCTCCATAGCAAACTGGTCGAAAGGCTTGTTGTTGTTGAACGAGCGGATCACGTAGTCGCGGTAGGGCCAAATGTCCCGGCTGTTGTCATAATGCAGGCCGTAAGTATCAGCGTATCTGGCGTAGTCGAGCCAATAGCGCGCGCGCTGTTCGCCGAAGGCAGGCTCGGCAAGCAGCCGGTCGACAAGATGCTCATAAGCATCGGGTGAAGAGTCGCTTACGAATGCCTGAACCTCCTCTGGTGTGGGCAAGAGTCCTGTGAGATCAAGCGTTACGCGGCGAATTAGGGTCGGCTTATCGGTTTCCGGCGAAGGCTGGAGACCTTCTTTCTCGAGCTTTGCAAGGATGAAGCCGTCAATCGGGTTCTTCACCCAAGGATCGCCCCCGGTATTGTGGGGAATAGCGGGGCGAATGGGTGCTTCGAAAGCCCAATGTGGGCGGTAAACGGCACCTTGCTTGATCCATTCCCTAAGAATCGCGATCTCGTAAGCGCTCATCGGCTTGGCTTCGTCCTGCGCAGTTTGCGGCATCAGATAGTGCGGGTCTTTGGACTCAATTCGTTTGACGAGTTCGCTCTTCTCAGGGTGACCGGGGACGATGGCATCGCGATGGCCGTCCCGCTTCTTCATCGCCCACTCCGCAAGGTCGAGCCGCAAGCCCGCCTTGCGCATTTCTGGGTCGGGACCATGACAACTGAAACAACGCCTCGCTAGGATCGGCTGAACATCTTGGTTGAAATCCAGGCGTCGCGCAATCTGCTGGCGGTTGCAAGCGACGACGCTTATTGACAAAGCCACAACGATTAAACAAGAACCGGCTTTCACACCAAACACACTACTCCCAATTCTTTGAGAGGTCGAATCATTCGTGAAATTGGCTATGGGGCTCTCTTTCGAGTGAGCGTCGCCGCACGTCTACATCAAAACAAAAAGACGAGCAGCTTGCCCAAAAGTCGGCTATTCGTAGAAGCGACCTCGCCAGGATCCAACTACAGTCCAAAAACGGACCATTTTCATGCTGGATTCTGCCAACTTAGCCACGTAAAGCCACTCGCACGATAGTTCGCCGCTGGGCTCCGGAGTGGGAGGCCCATGTTCGTCACCCCCCTGCTTGGCGAAAATGAAGCACCGGGTTGCCCAATTCACCAATTCAGAGGGCTCTCGAAAATGACTTTGTCGTCGTTACAGGCACAGGCGCCGCGCGCCGGCTTCTCACCGTCGAACTGCACTCAGAAGACAAAGAGAAGCCGGTTGGCCAGGTTTGCCAATTAGGGGCCTCGTGGGGTTCTTCTATTTACATCTCTTTTCTGCTAGAATTACGTTCGTCATATTTTGTCATAATGATTGTCTTCGACGCATCTACGCTGATCCTGATCGCAAAGGCCGATCTTCTTGACCTATTTCTGACCAGCATTAACGTACCAGTAGCCATTCCCCGTGAGGTTGAGAAGGAATGCTGCAGTTCCAAGAAAGCCTTGGATGCAATAATCATTCAGAAGGCGCTGGACGAATCAAGAATCGAAGTCTTCACGCTCAGGAATCGTCGGCTCGTTGCGAAATTACGGACAGATTTCAGCCTGGGCAGGGGCGAAGCCGAAGCCATCGCACTAGGGCTAGACGAAAATGCCCAGATCGTCGGCATCGACGACAAGAACGGGATCGATGCCTGCAAAGTGCTGGGCATTGCGTTCACGACGGCTGTGGGCACTCTGATTCGAAGCCGGGAAAAAGGATTGCTTGAAAAGCCCGATGCCATTGCCAAACTTGCGCTGCTGGCAAAGTACGGGCGATACAAACATTCAATTATCGAGGATGCAAGACTGAAATTGGAGGCAAAGCCATGAGCAAGACGATGAGCATCCGTATGGATCGCGACAACTATGAGTTTCTTCACGAAATCACAAAGGAAGAGCGGAGTGACTTGTCCAAGGCTGTTCGGGACCTGGTCACTCGGGGAAGAATCTTGCTCGCTGTTGAGAGAT